>CACKPV010000001.1 GCA_902602185.1 uncultured SAR86 cluster bacterium | reverse complement strand
AGCTTGCAAGAAAAATAATTAAGAATATCTGGATCGTAAATCGTTTCATGATTTACAATATCTTATCAGTTAATAACAGGTAATTATATGCAACAATTTCAATCGGCTTGGGCCTTTTTTCTTAATAATTTTTCTCTCTTGGTCTTGATCGTACTGCCAGTAGCCGTTCTAGAGTCAGGTATAGGTTATTTGATTGTTCCGTTGGAAAATATGGCGCCTGAGGATATGCTCGAATACCTCTCTGGGAATGCTACTCCGCTGGCCGTTTTGGGATTAATTTCGATGGTTCTTGTCGTAGCTCTGCCCGGTGCACTGGTCGTAGCTTTCAATAATATTATGGAAAAACAACCTATTTTTTTCATTGATGCTTTAACTGCTGGAATCAAGAAATTTTTCCCTTTACTTCTGGCCTCCATATTAGCTACTTTGGCTGTGTTTGTAGGATTTTTATTATTGGTATTACCGGCTTTTTATTTTATGGGCAGACTGTATTTATTTCCCTCTTATGTGATGCTTGAGGGTATGGGAGCAACTGCTGCTCTGAGTAAATCTTGGGAAGTAACCGATCCACACGGTGGCAGACTATTTCTCTTAACCACAGTATTTTTTACTCTGTCTATTGGTTTGGCTACATTGCTGACCTCTTTTGTGTTTGCAGACAATGTCATTGGTTCAATTGTAAGTGCAGGGCTGGTTGAATATTTAATTCTGATTCCTTGGTCGTTTGTGTATTTTAGTTTGTATAAATCCTTACAACCTGTAACTAACATTGAGGAAACAACTACCGAAGAAGATATTGGTGATGACATAGATAGTTTTTAAACTATGCCAAGTGTATTGCATGACAAAGATAGAGTTTTAACTGTAATTCGAAATAATGAATACGGATATGTACTTAGACAGGCTTCTGAAGAACTAAAAGCCGATAAAGAGGTAGTTTTAGCTGCAGTGCAGCAGGATGGATGGGTACTTCAGTATGCTGCTGAAGAACTTCAAGCCGACAAAGAGGTAGTTTTAGCTGCAGTACAACAGAAGGGAACAGCACTTTACTATGCTGCTGAAGAACTTCAAGCTGACAAAGAGTTGGTCTTAGTGGCAGTACAGCAGAACGGACTTGCTCTTCGCCATGCTTCTGAAGAACTAAAAGCTGATAAAGAGGTGGTCTTAGCTGCAGTCGAACAGGATGGTCTTGTACTTTGTGATGCTGCTCAAGAACTATCTGCAGACAAAGAGGTAGTCTTAGCTGCAGTTCAAAATGAAGGACAGCTACTTCGCTATGCTGCTGAAGAACTGCAAGCTGATAAAGAAATAGTTCTAGCTGCGGTGAAACAACATGGAGAAGCACTTGTCTATGCTGCTGAAGAACTGCAAGCTGATAAAGAAATAGTTCTAGCTGCAGAGCAAAATAATTAGGGAGTGAAACTTAATTTTTATAAATCTATTGTTGTGAAACTTCCTGAAGGGTAAAATGCTCCTTCCCATTTAATTGGGTCTGTAGCTCAGCTTGGTTAGAGCGCACCCCTGATAAGGGTGAGGTCGGTGGTTCAAGTCCACCCAGACCCACCAGTAATTGAATTTTTCGTAACATCTTTTAAAAACTCTTTTCTTTTAGTATGCATGATTCATAATACCGTTAAGCATCGAGAGGGAGAGTTAATTGAAAGCTAGATTTACTAATTATTTTATTATTATCAGTGCTGTGCTGTGGAGTACTACGTTAAGTTCTGAGCCAAGCTGGAAAGCTAAAGAGTATCCAGCAACAGCAGCACATGCTCCCACACCTTTACCTGATCGAGTGGTCCTCACTTGGGATGGAAATCCAGCAACTTCCCAAGCAGTGACTTGGAGAACTGATGTCACAGTAATGGAGGGGAAAGCACAATTAGCTGTTGCTAACGCCAACGGAAGAGCCTTGCAACCTGATACTTTCATTGCAACGACTACACATTTTGAAAGTGATATTAACGCGGCTCATTATCACAGTGTCACTTTTAAAGGGTTACAACCGGAGACACTGTATGCCTATCGAGTTGGCGATGGAGTGAATTGGACAGAGTATTATCATTTCAAAACAGCAAGCAGTGTAGCCAAACCTTTTAGTTTTATATATTTTGGGGATGCCCAAAACGATATCCGCACGCACTGGTCACGGGTATTTCGTGAGGCATTTCGAGATGCTCCCCGAGCAGCATTTACTTTACATGCTGGAGATTTGATTGATGAAGATGCATGGGATGCTGAATGGGGACAATGGCACCAAGGTCCTGATTGGGTCAATGGCACCATTCCGGTTGTTGCTACTCCAGGAAATCACGAATATTTTCAAACATTCGATAGGACCCAAAAATCACGTGTTAGAAAGCAGGTCAGTACGCATTGGCGCCCCCAGTTTGCTTTTCCCATTCAAGATGTACCCGATGCTAGTTTGCAAGAGACGGTTTATTACCTTGATTATCAAGGAGTTCGTTTTATCTCATTGGATTCAAATACAGCACAAGCAGCGCAAGTGCCATGGCTCCGTGAGGTTTTAGAGAATAATCCTCATCCATGGACCATTGTCACTTTTCATCATCCTGTTTTTTCTCCTGCTTCAGATCGAGACAATACTGAATTACGGGAGTTGTGGAAACCCCTTTTTGATGAGTTTCAAGTAGATCTTGTGCTCAGTGGCCATGATCATATTTATGCGCGTACCGGAGAAGTAGATCAAGCTAAAGTATTTAATGTTCCCAGTGGGTATCAACAAGCTTACGATCCTAACATTGGGACAGTGTATGTGGTTTCTGTGAGTGGCCCCAAATTGTATAAAGTTACCAAGGGCAAATATGCAAAACGCTTTGCTGAAAATACTCAGTTGTACCAAATCATTAATATTGAAGGTAATCAATTACGATTTAGGGCATTTACTGCAACCGGAAACTTGTACGATGAATTTTTGCTGCAAAAACAACCAGAGCAACCTAATTTGCTTATTGAAACATTTCTGCAACAATAAGACAGTATGGATATTAAAGAAAATTTTTTTGAAAGTCCCAGACATAAGACGTTTTACCTTGAATGCGGTCCCGAGGATGGACCGTTGGCAATTTTAGTTCACGGTTGGCCTGAATTATCTTTAAGTTGGCGCCACCAACTTCCTTTCCTTGCAGAGCTAGGATTTCATGTTATTGCTCCAGACATGCGAGGTTACGGCCGCTCTTCAGTATATGACTATCATGAGGCTTATTGCCAAGAGGAAATCGTAACTGATATGAAAGAACTGTTTGATTGTTTTGCAGTGGATAATGCTTTATGGATCGGGCACGATTGGGGCTCTCCGGTTGTTTGGAATATGGCTTTGCACCACCCCGATATTGTCAACGGCTTAGTGAGCCTGTGTGTCCCATATGGTTGGGGTGGCCATCCAGAAAATTATCTCAGAAGCATTGATCGTAATGTGTATCCTGAGGATCAATATCCCTATGGCCAATGGGATTATCAATTTTTTTATCTGGAACATTTTGATGTTGCTCTTCAAGACATGGAAGTGGATCCACATAAGATGGTCAAACTACTATTCACAAAAGGCCAAGCTGCAGCAAAAAATACTGTAGCTCCCACAGCAGTTATTTCTCAAGCCGGAGGCTGGTTTAAGTTTAAAGATTTAGGAGTCAACGGCTTAGAGGATTTTCATGAGGTGCAGATTGATAGCGATGTTATCACAGATGAAGAAGCTAAAATTTTTGGGGATTATTTATCAGAAAACGGATTATTTGGCCCAAATTCTTGGTACATGAATGGTGCTGCCAATGATGCTTTTAGCAAACAGGTACAAAGTTTTTATATCGAGCAGCCAGTTTTATTTGTGCATGCTGCTTTTGATCAAGTACTAGCTACCGAAAATTCACCAATGATCAAACCTATGCAGAAGTTCTGTTCAGACCTGACCGAAGCTCATCTTGATACCGGACACTGGATGGCACAAGAAAAACCGGATGAACTTAATCAGGTGTTAGAGCAATGGATTCAGAGTAACTTTGCTATCTAGTTGGTGATAGTAAGTTCGTTGAGAATATTTTCTGCACCGTGAAACTTATCGAGAGTCCACAGCATATAACGAGAGTCGACTGAAATTGTTCGTGCCTGCGGAATATAACGATAATCCGCAATAATGGTCTCTAACATTCCATCAAAGGCAAGCCCCACCAATTCAAAGTTTCGGTTAATCGTAGCTGAACCGGAGTTTCCATTGGTAATATCTAAGTTAGCAATAAAATTTACCGGCACCGAACCAAGTGCTTTCACTTCATACTTTCCATAATCTTTATCATCGATTAACTTCAGTAGTTTTTGGGGTGCGTTAAAGGGCTCTTGACCTGAATGTTTTGCAGGAATACCTTCTAATGTTGTAAATGGTTGATATAAAAGACCATCTTCCAAAGTAACAGATTTGACATTGCCATAGGTAACTCTCAAGGTACCGTTAGCATCGGCATAAATAGATCGTCCTTCCGATTCGTAGAAGGCTCTGAGCATTTTAATAAACTTAGATTTGAGTAGTTGCTTTTCTGCACCCTCAGATTCTGCATCAGCTTCATACTCTAGAGATTCTGCAAAGGTTTCTCTTGCTAACACTAAGAGAGGATCTGCTGAGGCATTCATCTGTTCGATAGTCATTGAAGCAAGTTCGAGAAAAGCTTCTGGTGTTTGGTATTGTGAGGAGTAAATTTGATCGACTTTAGAACGAATAGCA
Source organism: uncultured SAR86 cluster bacterium (assembly GCA_902602185.1). Classification (GTDB taxonomy): domain Bacteria; phylum Pseudomonadota; class Gammaproteobacteria; order Magnimaribacterales; family D2472; genus CACNXK01. Next base: position 369,743 of record CACKPV010000001.1, on the reverse strand, counting down.
GCTGCCCCTAAATCTAAGTCAAGCATCGCACTGTAAACGGGTCGTCTCAATTCCGGAGCAAAAGAGGCATAAGTTAGCAAACGATCAAGGAAAATAGCTTTATCAACTCGCGGATCAAAGCGATACGATAATCCGCGTAACCCATTGAGTAGACGCTCTTGATCACGATCTTGATAACCCGGCTTTCTTTCAGCATTCGGTTTCTCTTGTTCGAAGGCATTGCGATAGAGTCTTTTGGCTGTGGAGATTAAAGTTGATCTTCCATAATAACGATTGGGCAGAGCTCGAGCTTGCTGGGTGTCAATAAGACTCAAAAGGCGCGCAAGATACTCTTGATCTTCTGAGGAGAGTTCATTCTCTACGAAGGTAAGAAACTTATTCCAATTAGCTTGCTCGTATTGCAATAATTGAAAATTATCAGCTCCATCTATTTGCCCAGATATTTTTTTATAATAATTCTCATAACCACTTTTAGTACCTCGGTATTTCAATGCCGAACCGTCTTCTTGGTTTGTATGCTCATCAATTAAAGCAATACCATGATCGAGATAATCAACTACACCTTGGAAGCCAACGGTCAAATCATAATCAATTTCGTTCATAGTCAGCAGTCGATTGGTTCTGCCAGGATAACCAAGGACCATTACAAAATCACCTTCGTCAACACCACGAGCTGAAATTTTAAGATAATTTTTTGAGGCATAAGGTACATTAGCAGTATTGAATTCTTGACTGGTGCCATCAGCACTAACATAAGCTCGAAGTAGTGCGAAGTCACCGGTATGTCTTGGGTACATCCAGTTATCGATTTCACCTCCATATTCTCCAATCGAAGCAGGTGGGGCATACACCAACCGCACATCTTTGATGACCCTGACTTTCTCTAGTTTGAAAGTTTCTCCGCTAAAAAAAGAACGCACTCGACACTCAATTTCTGCTGAGGTCTCACACGCATTAATAATATTTTTCCTATTAGCTTCAATAATATTAGCTCTTTGTGAATTTTCTGTAGTATCGGAAATGCCTGCTAAAACTTTTTCAGTAATATCAGAACTCGACAGGGTGATATACACACGCGCACCTGGTGCGGAGCGTTTTTCTTCATCTAAACTGCGTGCCACAAAACCCGTTTCGAATAAATTATTCTCTTGTGAGGAGTTGTATTGTAAATAAGAGCCTTCAATACAATGATAATTGGTGGCAATTAATCCATTCGGAGAAACAAACGAAGCTGAGCAACCTCCCAAACTCACTATGGCATTCATAGGATATTCAAAAGGACTACTTATGCTATTGATGTTTCGACGAAACCCAGCTTGTCGAACCTCATTTTTGAGCTCAGACATTTGGTAAGGCTCCCACATCCCTTCATCTGCAGGCAAAGTGACAGAAGCAATAACAAGAATGAAAATGAAAAGAAATTGCATGGGAGAGTTATTCTACTTGATCTCAGTGATTATTGATATCCAAAAAGGGGAGGGGCTGGCCGGAGCCAGCCCAGCATAATCTCAATAATGAGATTTTGGCTTAAAAGTGGTTTCCCCTGACGGCGCACTAGCACCGTGATAACCTTGATCGGCACTCATGTAAAACGTAATACCAGGAAATTCATCAAACTGATGTTCGTGGTAATCACTGCCAGCATCAGCTGCTCTGAGATAAACTTTATGAGTATAGCCAGATGCTCCCTTATAAGGTCCAACTGCTACGGTTCCTTTTACCTCAAGCCCAGAAGTTTCACCAGTTACATCAAAACTTACATTGTCATAGGTTGTTACTATTTCTATTCTTCCGTTGGTATACATGCCTGCATGAACACCACAATGAGGATAAAGAGTCATTGGTGTATTACTATTGACTGTTAGGGTATGGGAATCTTGATCCCATCCTTCGTTCGCACCTATATTATTTGAACCGCCTGTATCATTAGCCGTTGTAGATATTTCGAAAGGGTGCTGACTGAAAACACTGCTGGTGGTTGGTTCAAAAGTGATGGTATCTCCAACACGCGCATAAATAATGAGAGCAGTTGAATCTGCATTTACCCCATCAACCGTATAGTAAGAGGAACCACTGTTACCAACCTCGTAGGTAGTTACTTTAAGATCAGCTTCAACATCCTCAAATGATCCACCAGACCAACCGGATACATTATCATTTAACCAATCCAAAGTATTGAAAATGATTTGATCCATCTCATCAGTACTTGCGGTACCTTCTATAATTTCTGCTACTAAAGTTGCAAGTGCCGTTCTTGCAGTCGAGGCAAAGTAGGCATGCGCATCGGTAGTTGCACTGGCATAAACTTTTTGTAAATAAGATGAAGTAACTGCGGACAAATTTTCCAGGGTAGTATTATCCAAAGAACCCTCGGTGAGTTCTAAATTTAAAGCAACATCTCTGACAAAAGTGGTATCACCTAAACTGGTTTCACTATTGGAATCTCTTGCATAGATTAAGTCAGCAAGTGGTGCGGTTGATGTAATGTAACCCTCAGATAACATTTTAAGTAACATTTCTTGCATGATGACTATTTGCGTGTTCACTACAGCAGCTTGGTTTGCTGCTGGATCACCCAAATTTCCGAAAGGATCATCAAAACGAATCATAAAGTTTTGATCAATGCCAAGTTTATCTTTAAGGGAGGTATAGGTGAACCTGCTGTCATTAGCAAGTAATGAACTTAACGGAGAAATTACTAAGTTTTGATTAGTAACAGGCTCACCTAAAGCTAAAACATTTAAGATTTGATTATTATCATTAGTGACAACATCGAAGCCATCTTCCAGTTCGGCTAATAATGTTGTATTGGCTGCATCTTCATCACTGATTTCTATTTCAAAAGCTCCGAGTGAATCAGTTGTAGCAGTATAAGTTGCACCTGAGCAAGTCAAGTCACCATCACTATCTTGTACTGGAACACATACAGTCCCACTTTGGACATAACCAGAATGCACAAGTGTTCCACTAAAACCAGATGCAGTTGGATCATCACTACTATCATTGGTGACTACTACCGTAAATGCCATGGAATCAAACAAAGAACCATCAGAAACCCTCGCAGTTAACTCATAGTTATTGTCGGCATTAGCATCAGCAGGCGCTTCAAAATCTGGAGCAGTGACAAAGGTTACCACTCCACTTGAAGAAATTTGAAATAAATCTCCGTCACCACCAGAGGTGATTGAATAGGTTAACGTATCACCATCTGGATCTGATGCCTCCACAGTAAAAGCAGTAGTTTGATTTTCTGGTACCGAATAAGAGGACTGTGTATTATTGATGGTTGGCGCACTATTCTGACCATAACCACCACCATCACCACCGGATGTGGAGCCACCCCCACCTCCACCGCCACCGCAGGCAGTGATTACACTTAGTAGTATAAGAAAGTGAAATATATTACGATTTTGCATTGCTGTCTCCCACAAAAATTAAATTTTGATTTAAATGCCGGGCGTCTGAAGTATGTAAGAAAAAAATGTGCCCATTTAAATCAAGACAACAGCAAAACAGCAGAATACTTATTTAAGAACCAAAAAAAGAAAATCAAGAAAAAAATTAGATTTTTTTCTTGATTTTTAGACTAAGACATCAAATCGGTCAGCATTCATCACTTTATTCCATGCACCCACGAAATCAGATTTGAATTTTTCAAGACCGTCATCGCTCGCATAAACTTCAACTAAAGCACGTAACTGAGAGTTTGATCCAAAGACTAGATCTGTCCTGGAGGCAGTTCTTACTTTCTCTCCAGTTTGGCGATCTAAAGCTTCATAAGAGTTGCCTGTACCATTGGGTTGCCATTGAACAGACATATCAAGCAATGTTTTAAAGTAATCATTTGAAAGATCATTCACATTTTCTGTGAATAACCCATAACCACTTGAGCTGATACCTAGAGAACGCAGACCTCCAACGAGGACGGTCATCTCTGGCGCAGTTAAACCAAGTAACTGAGCTTTATCAAGCATAATTTCTTCTGGATTTGTGTTTAAACCTTTTTTATGAAAATTTCTAAATCCATCAGAGTGTGGCTCCAGTACGGCAAATGATTCAATATCAGTTTGGTCTTGAGACGCATCACCTCGACCTGGTGTAAAGGGCACTTCAATGCCGGCAGCTTGCTCGATAGCTGTGTTTCCAGCCAATACAATAATGTCAGCAACAGAAGCCCCGCATTCTGCAGCAATTTTTTCATATATCGGAAGCACTTCATTTAGTTGTGCAGGATTATTTGCCTCCCAACTTCTCTGGGGTTCAAGACGAATACGTGCTCCATTCGCACCACCTCGCATATCCGAACCTCTGAAAGTTGCAGCACTTGCCCAAGCAGTTTCAATCATGGTTTGAATTGACAATCCACTATCAAGAATTGCTGATTTTGCGGCAGCAATATCAAAATCTGCATTACCAGCAGGCACTGGATCTTGCCAAATCAACTCTTCTTCCGGAACTTCAGGCCCCATATAACGAACTTTTGGTCCCATATCTCGGTGTAACAACTTAAACCATGCACGGGCAAAAGCATCTGCAAATTGATCAGGATTCTCGTGAAAACGTTTTGAAACCTCCCTGTAGGCAGGATCTTCACGCATTGCCATATCTGCCGTTGTCATCATTGTTGGAACTTTGATAGAGCCATCTTCCGCATCCGGTGCCATATCTTCCTCTTTTTGGTCAACTGCATGCCAAATGTGAGCACCAGCAGGACTTTTTGTTAATTCCCATTCATATCCAAAGAGTAAATCGAAGTAGCCGTTATCCCACTGAGTTGGATTTGCGGTCCATGCACCTTCAATACCACTAGTAATGGTATCACTGCCAACACCAGATCCATACGAACTGGTCCAACCAAACCCCATCTGTTCAAGTGGTGCTCCTTCAGGCTCTGCTTGAACATGATCTTCGGTTGCAGCTCCATGAGCTTTTCCAAACGTATGGCCTCCAGCTACAAGGGCAACTGTTTCTTCATCATTCATAGCCATTCGTCCAAATGTCTCTCTGATGTCATGCGCACTGGCAAGCGGATCAGGATTTCCATCTGGGCCTTGTGGGTTCACATATATCAATCCCATCTGAACTGCTGCAAGGGGGTTATCAAGCTCTCGTTTACCTTGATACCTGTTACTTTCTAACCAACCGGTTTCAACTCCCCAATGAATATCTTCTTCAGGACCCCAAATATCAGGACGTCCTCCACTAAAACCAAAAGTAGTACCACCCATGGATTCAATTGCAACATTGCCAGCAAGTATTAGTAGATCAGCCCAACTAATTTGTTTTCCATATTTTTGCTTGATGGGCCACAAAAGGCGGCGTGCTTTATCAAGGTTGCCATTATCCGGCCAACTGTTGAGAGGAGCAAAGCGCTGCGCGCCAGTGCCACCACCACCTCGCCCATCGGTATTTCGATAGGTACCGGCAGCATGCCAAGTCATTCTGATAAAAAATGGACCATAATGTCCGTAGTCTGCAGGCCACCACTCTTGAGAATCTGTCATTAGATCAAGGAGATCTTGTTTTAAGGCATCATAATCAATTTTGGCAAATTCTGCACGGTAATCAAAATCCTCATCCATAGGATCTGATTTTTTATCATGTTGATGCAAAATACTTAAATTTAGTTGATCAGGCCACCAATCTTTATTGGATGTACCACTTGAACTATTGCTAGTCATAGCCCCATGCATGACTGGGCATTTACCTTCGTTTTCCATTAACAAACTCCTTTAATCGCTAATAATACTTTTATGATGATTCTAATCTTTTTTTCAAATGAATTTAACCAAAAAAAGAAAAAAAATGTTTTTTATTACAAGTTTTTTGTTCTTTAAAAAGTTACCGCATCTCTTGAAAAAAAGATAAAAGACTTCAACATTTTAAGTTTGATAAGTTAATTAACAAAAATGACAAAAGAAAAAGTAATAATTATTGGTTCATCTGGAGCTATTGGTGAAGCATTTGCTCAGCATTACATGCAACACGATTATGATGTTCTATGCTTGAGCAGAGGTGAACCACCTAAGGCTATATCTTCTCTTCAACACATAAATTTTGATCTTGAAAATGAGGATTCTATTGCAAATGCTGCTGCGCATGCACAGTCATTAGGCAGCTATGACAAAATTATTATTGCTACAGGTGTCTTACATGCAGAGGACTCTTTTCCTGAAAAAACTTTCAAACAACTTGATCAGAAATTTTTCCAAAAAATATTCAATATCAATACGATTGGACCTGCTCTAATCGCAAAGTATTTCTTGCCATTATTAAAAAGAGATGTAATTTCAAAGTTTGTTTTTCTTTCTGCCAGAGTTGGAAGTATCTCCGACAATCGATTAGGGGGATGGCATGCATATCGTTCCAGCAAGGCTGCACTCAACATGTTGATCAAAAACTTTGCTATTGAAGTACAAAGAACAAATCCTAATGCTCGTATTTTTGGGATGCATCCTGGGACAGTTGATAGTAAATTAAGTAAACCGTTTCAAAAAAATGTCAGCGATAAAAAACTCTTTCAACCAACCTTTGCTGTTCAACAAATGATCAAGGTTATTGAAGAAGTAAGGGAGTCTGACACTGGCAAAGTTTTAGCCTATGATGGTTCAATTATTGAGAGTTAAATGAAAAATTTAGTTTGGTTTAGAAATGATTTGCGCTTACATGACAATCCAGCACTCAGTCAAGCATGCGCAAAAGCAGATCAAGTAGTTGGTATTTATATTGTTACTTTTAAACAATGGGAAGAGCATAATGATTCTCCTAATAAAATTGCTTTTTGGTTTCGTTCTTTAATTGAGTTACAGAAAGATTTGCATAAGCTCAACATACCTTTGTGTATTTTGAAGTGTGATACTTACGATGATTGCCCACAAAAAATTTTAGAATTTGCCTCTGCAAATGAAATTAACAATCTTTATTTTAATATTGAGTACCCTGTCAATGAGTTAAAAAGGGATGAACAGGTGCAAGCAGTCCTAGAAAAGATGGGAACAAGTTGTTTTTCTTTTCACGATCAAGTCATTCATGTACCTGGTACACTCAAAACTAAGGCAGGAACTAATTTTTCTGTCTATAGTCCATTTAAAAGATGTTGGCTGGCAGAACTTGACTATGCTCTGTTGGAAGAGCATGCAATCCCAACGATCAAGCAACCAGTATCAGTAAATCAACAAGATGAATATGATCTTCATTCGTATAAGCAATCCAATATCAATCAAGACCTTTGGCCGGTAGGTGAGGAATCGATTCAAAAAATGATTGTAAATTTTTTAGATCGAAAAGGTTCAGGTTATAAAACCGACCGTAATTTTCCAGGATTAACAGCTACTTCCATGATGTCTCCCTATATCAATTCAGGTGTTGTGTCTTCTAAATGGTGTTTAAATCAAGCTAGAGCTAGAAACTATGATGCCTTAGACGAAGGTGATAAAGGGCTTGTACATTGGATATCAGAAATTTTGTGGAGAGAATTTTATCGGCATATTATTTATAATTTTCCTCGAGTCTCGATGGGAAAAGCATTTCAAGAACATTTCGAACAAGTTCCCTGGGAGAACAATCAAGATTTCATAGAAGCGTGGAAACATGGGAGAACTGGAATTCCCATTGTGGATGCTGGTATGCGGCAGATGATTGAAACGGGTTGGATGCATAATCGTCTTCGGATGATAGTAGCAATGTTTTTATCAAAAAATCTCATGGTTGATTGGCATATTGGGGAAGCGTTTTTTATGCAACACTTGATTGATGGAGACATTGCCTCTAATAATGGGGGATGGCAATGGAGTGCATCAACTGGAACTGATGCGGCCCCATATTTTCGTATTATGAATCCTGAAACGCAATCCCTGAGGTTTGATGAAGAGGGCAAGTATATCCGGACTTTTGTCAACGAATTATCAGATTGCCCAACCAAAGAGATTCATAATCCTAATAACAGATCGGATTATAATTATCCTGAAGCAATCGTGGATTTAAAAGCTTCACGGCAAAAGGCAATTGATATTTTTGGACAAATAAAAAAGTAATATTCTGAATAATAGCTATAATAGTAAATTCAAAAGCAATTAGATGGATTTTTTTACAAGTTTAGAAGGTTTTATTTTTGGGTTTACCCACGTGGCCATTTTATTAATCGGTTACTACTCGGGCTGGAGCATTAATCGTTTATTAAAAATTACGACTAACGGGTATGTTGTTGGTATTGTTGGTGCAGTATTAGCTCATGTAATTTCTGATTTAATAGCTGCACTTTTAGATCCAACCATGCGCTCACGCACACTTGGATTAGTTCTGGGCGGGCTTATTCCCTTATTGGCAGTGCCCATCTTAGAAAAATATGTTATAAAAAGTAATACTGACACCGTGCTTGATGGTCACAGTAACGCAAAAATAGATAATGGTGAAAATGATCGATAAAAATTAAATATTATGAATGATTACTTAGATGCAATGGCTAAACCTTTTATGGTTATTACCCCCTGGTTACCTAGAGTTTTTCTTGGGATAGCTTTTTTCATCCATGGTTATGGCAAATTTCCTCTCCCCCCTGAAAGAATGGTTACTTGGTTTGAAAGCCTGGGGTACATGTATCCGGAGTTTGTTACAAGTTTGGTAGCACTTGGTGAGGTAATTGCTGGAGTAGGGGTTATTGCTGGAGGTTTTTTTTCTAACCATATTGGCAATTTAACCACTAGATTATCTGGTGGAGCCATCGTAGTGATTATGATAGGGGCGCTTGTGATAGCACATGCTGATTGGTTTACTGATCCAAAAACACTGTTTACCTCAGAGCAGATTTTCTTACTTATTCTCGGCCTTTATTACACAATTCGCGGCAATAATTAAATAAATTTCATTTTTTTTAGTTGATATACTTGAAATCTTAATGAGAATCATTATCATTCTCAATATTACTTTTATTAACTAGCTAATTATGAGACAAATATTATTTTTAAGTTTAGTAGCCGTTTGCGGATTTTTTATTTCAACTTCAATTATTGCTCAAGATGCAGAAGTGGAAGAAGTTGTTGTCAAAGGCAAAGTTCTTCAATCAGATCAAGTGAATGCACTTAAGACACCAACACCTATTATCAATGTGCCCCAGTCTCTTTCTATCATTACTGATGATGAAATGCTTAAAAAGGGCATGAGGTCAGTTGGAGACATTATCAGGTATACACCTGGTGTTAATACATCGCAAGGTGAGGGTCATCGTGATGCAGTAGTATTTCGAGGTGTCAGATCAACAGCTGACTTTTTCCAAGATGGTGCAAGAGATGATGTGCAATATTACCGTTCACTATATAACGTTGAACAAGTTGAGATCTTAAGAGGTCCAAATGCACTTTTATTCGGAAGAGGTGGTACTGGTGGAGCACTCAACAGAGTCACAAAAAAAGCAATGATAGGCAGTGATGCTAGAACGGTAAATGTTGGCATGGACTCATTTGGTGCATTTGACTTAGCCGCTGATGTCAACATGGATTTAAGTGACACAATGGCACTACGATTGAATGTGCACAGTGATACATTAGAAAACCACAGAGACTATTATGATGGAGACAGACTTGGTTTCAATCCAACTTTAAGAATGAAATTTAGTGCTGATACAACCTTGGACCTATCTTATGAGCACATCGATCACGAAAGATTTATCGATAGAGGTATCCCGACAGCTAATAATGAGCCAGTTAAGGCATTTGCAGGTATTGTTTTTGGAGACAAAGATAACAATATTCATACTGTTGAAGCATCAGTATTTAGAGCAACAGTTAGTCATGTTTTTTCGGATACAAGAAAAGGAAACCTTTCTGTAACTTCAAATAGTTTTGAAAAAATGTATCAGAATACCTATGCAGCTTCACACACAGCTGATAGTGGTGTTGTAACAATGGATGGATATCATGATCCTACAGAGCGAGACAATTTTATCGTGACTGGAAGTCTGGTAAACGAGCTTATTATTGGTAATACAACCCATACAGTATTAGCTGGTTTTGAAAGCATAGACACAGAAAATAGTAACTTTAGGTACAATACGTATTGGACATCAAAAGATTGTTCAGTGAGTGGATATGATCAAGAATCATTCAATATTACTGATCCAATGGACTTCACTGTGACTGCAGGTGGATTACCCACAGCGGTAGAATATACGAATCCATGTTCATTGAAAACAGATACAGAAACTGACATATCAGTTACTTCCTTTTATATTCAAGATCAAGTTGATTTAACAGATAACATAGTACTTGTTTTAGGTGGGCGTCATGATACTTTTGATGTGACTGTTGATGATATCAAGAATGGAACTTCAGCATCGAGAGAAGATAGTGAATTTTCACCAAGAATGGGAGTAATCTTCAAACCAAGAGACGCAGTTTCTATTTATTATAGTTACAGTGAGAGTTTTGCACCAAGATCTGGTGAGCAATATAAGAAACTTACTGGTGGAGCTCCTGGTTCTGGTGAAACACTTAGACCTGACTATTTTGAGAATACAGAATTAGGTGTAAAAGTTGATCTAAGTTCTGATCTTAGTTTGACAGCCGCATACTTTGATAGTGAAGCTGATAAAGCTGGCTATGACGGTTCGAGTGCAGAATATATTGTCGAGAGAGGACTAGTAGTTGACGGAATCGAACTTGAACTCAAAGGCAGAGTAAACGATAACTTGGATGTTACTTTTGGTTATACCAGCATGGAAGGGAAGAACGGCACAAAAGATGCCAGAGAAATCCCAGAAACCATGTACTCAATGTGGGCAAACTATGAAGTCAATCCAAAGCTCGGTTGGGCTGTTGGTATTATGCATCAAGGAGAATCACTAATTAAAGATGGTGGTTCGCAAATCCTCCCCGAATATACAAGGTTTGATGCAGCAGTTTACTATATGATATCTGATGATCTTTCATTGAGACTGCATATGGAAAACTTAACGGATGAGTTGTATTTCCCTCATTCGCATAGTACACACCAAGCTTCAGTTGGTAGAGAACGAAACTTTAGACTTTCCTTGCAAAGGAACTTTTAAAGGTAAATTTTGAGGTAGAGTTACTGGACCCATATACTTCCTTTAATCATAGTCCATAACTCAATCATGGGCAGCACTAGTGCTGCCCATTTTTTTAAAACATGAATTTATTTGAAAAAATGCTTTCAAGAACTATAAAATAGAACTTATGACAAAATATATTGTAAAAAGCTACCTTGCAATTTTTAATCGGATTACGATTTTTATTGATAATTTTGGCAGTCTAGCATTAGCAATCATTTATACAATTGGACATATAGGGATTGCAATCTTATGTGCTGCCTTCATTTTTAATGCCCCATTAAATTTAGCTGCCATTGATGCCTTTATCGAACCTATAATTAATGGATTTTGGTTTTATGCATTACATCGACTTTGTAAAAACCTTCTCGGGAAGTTTATGCTAACCACAATATACACTATCGGTCACATAACTATTGCATCTCTATGTGGGATGTTAATTTTCAAGGCTTCAATTAATCTTGCAGCTATAGATGCATTTGTTGAACCCATTATCAATGCTTTCTGGTTTTATGCGCTTCATAACTTTTATGTAACCCGAGATGTGACAACACAAAGAGTTACCTATGAGTAAAAAAATAAAACCCATACAAAATTTTATTTTTATTTCTGAAAGAGGTATTTTGTTGGTGATTGCAGTTGCAACAATCATTGCAACACTCATAGAATTGGTTCGAATTATTTCGGTTCAATCAGTAAATCTAAGTGATTTATTTTTACTTTTTATCTATGCTGAAGTATTAGGTATGGTCGGGGTCTTTTACCGTGATAATAGAATTCCTGTCACTCTGCCGATCATTATTGCCATGACTGCCTTAACGAGAATGATTATTCAAGAGAGTAAAGATTTAGATGCCATCAACATTCTTTTTGAAGCATCGGGTATTCTTTTACTTTCTATTGCGGCATATATTATGAGTATGAAGGAGAAAAATAGCTTATCAAAATTAAAAACTCGTGAAAAAGAAAATCAATAATTCTTTTTGAGTTCGTTGTGCCCGAATCTTTTATTCTAATTTTTTCCTGCAATGATAAAGCAGGCATTCAATCAAAGGTTTCTACCTTTTTGTTTGAAAGGAGTGCTTTTTTAACAGATGTAAAATCTTTTTCAGACAGTGAAACACATACCTTTTTCTCTAGAGTTGTTTTTAATCTGTCTGAAGATGAATTTAGCATAAATCAAATCAAAGAGGATTTTAATTCTCTTGCTGCAGAATTTGATATGGATTGGGAAATGGATTCTGCCGATAAAAAAATTAAAACTATTATTGCTGTCTCAAAATATGGTCATTGCCTTAACGATCTCTTATTTAGAGCAAAGTATAGAAATATGCCTATTGAGATTGTAGGAGTAGTCTCTAACCACGAGGATTTCAGAGAAATTGTTGAGTTTAATAATATTGAATTCCATTATTTACCTATTGAAAAAGACTTAGAATCAAAAGTGGCTCAAGAAAACTTATTTCAAGAAATTGTCACCAAAACAGATGCTGAACTAGTAGTTCTCGCAAGATATATGCAAATTCTTACAGAGGAGTTAAGTGATAAATGGTTTGGAAAATGTATTAATATTCATCATAGCTTTTTGCCCAGCTTTAAAGGTGCTGATCCATATCAACAAGCTTTTCGTAAAGGGGTAAAAATTATTGGGGCAACAGCTCATTATGTCACTCCTGACCTTGATGAAGGACCCATAATCGAACAAAATATTGAAAGAATAAGTCATTATGACACTCCAGAAGATCTTGTCAGAAAAGGTAATGACATTGAATCTATTGTTTTAGCTAGAGCAGTTAGATGGCATGCAGAAAAAAGAGTTCTTTTAAATGGAAACAAGACTGTAGTTTTAATTTAATTAATTATGCATAAAGATGTAATTGTTGTAGGGGCTGGAATCTCTGGGATTGCTGCAGGGTATAACTTGAAAAAAAATTGCCCTCAAAAATCTTTCCTTATTTTAGAGGGAAGAAATGAAGTTGGAGGGACTTGGGATTTATTTAAATATCCTGGAGTACGATCTGATTCAGATATGCATACTCTTGGATTTAGATTTAAACCCTGGATCCACAATAAATCAATTGCGGATGGTCCTTCAATTCTTAATTATTTAAATGAAACTATTGATGATTATCAATTACGAAATGAAATTGTCTTAAATAACAAAGTCGTTGCAGCAAACTGGGATTCAGATCAATCAAAATGGCATCTTAAAATAAAAGAAAAAGATCAAGACAAAGACATGACATGCAACTTCTTATTTTTGTGTGGGGGATATTTTAGCTATTCACAACCACATATTCCTACTTTTAAAGGTCAAGAAAATTTTAATGGTCAAATAATTCATCCTCAGTTTTGGAGTGAAGAAATTGACTATACCAATAAAAAAATTGCTGTTATTGGTAGTGGAGCAACTGCCATTACTCTTGTCCCTGCAATTGCGCAGGATGCCAAGCATGTGGTGATGATTCAACGATCTCCCACTTATGTTGTTTCTAGACCTAGTGAGGATTCAATTAATAAGGTGTTAAAGAAATTTCTTCCCATTAAACTAACCTATTTTTTAGTCAGATGGAAAAATATTCTTTGGCAGAGCTATACATTTTTTCTTGCTCGAACCTTCCCACAAAAAATTAAAACTACAATTATCAATCTCATAAAAGAAGAATTAGGAGAGGGTTATGATGTTAAAAAACATTTTACCCCCTCATACAATCCATGGGATCAGAGAGTATGTTTAGTCCCAGACAGCGATCTTTTTAGAGTTATAAAAAATCAAAAAGCTTCAGTGGTCACTGACACAATAAAGCAGTTTGAAACTGATGGAATCTTGATGAACTCAGGAAAAAAAATTAGTGCTGACATTATTATCACGGCAACTGGGATTGAGCTGAATTCTTTGAATGACATTCATCTTTCAGTTGATGATAAAAGAGTAAGTGCTCATAAAAGATTGACTTATAAGGGCATGATGTTGAGTGGTGTTCCTAACTTTGCACTATCATTTGGTTATGTGAACGCCTCTTGGACATTAAGAGCAGACCTAACATGTGAGTATGTATGTAAATTAATAAATATGATGGATAAGAAACGAGCAAAAACTTGCATGCCAGTTGATGATAAGAGTGCTTACGGCAGTGATAAACTCATAGATTTTAACTCTGGATATGTACAAAGAGGTTTGAGTAAAATGCCTCAACAAGGCAACCGTGCCCCTTGGAAAAATTATCAAAATTATCTAAAAGATATCTTTTCAGTCAGATGGATGCCTATCAAAGATTCCAACTTAAAATTTCTTGATATAGAAGATTGAAAAAATTTGGTGGAGCAATTGGTTTCAAACTGGAATCAATTACTCCCTTTCTTTAGGAGATTGAAATATGTCTTTGAAGAATAGTCAACACCGAGAGAGCCTGAAACATGAATATATTTTTGGCACTATTCATAAAGATGGCAGAAGAAGCTTTCAATCCTTGGATAGTCTTATTAAGCAATATGATCTTGCCCCAGCAACTATCTATAGAAGTTCTGCAAAAGAACAGTGGCGAAAACAACGACTAGCTTTTAAAGCTGAACTTACAGAGGAAATTAAACAAGCCAGAAAACATGATATTGTGAATGATATTCAATTCATTCAAAAATCGCCGCAATTATAATTGCCTGTTGAATAGTTATAGCTTTGCTTCCTACAGAAGTCCCCATGGAGTTTGCAACATCGTTAGCCCCAATGCCGAAAGCCATAAAAAAACCAATAAATCCTGCAATCAAAAGTATGTTAAAAGGGTCCAAAAACAAAGTTTCCATATTTAGAGTCTCTAAATTAAAAATAATTTTACTACAAGATTGTTAAGAAACTGTTGTCCCAGTATGACTAAATTTAAATGTCATGATTGATATTTAGAATGAAATCAAGAATTTCATCCCTTACCCTTCTGTAAATATTTAATATTTTTTCATCATCATTTATATTTTCTGAGAGCATAGGAGGATCTTCAAAACCTTTGTGTATGGTCTTCCCTTTGAATAAGACTGGACAGTTTTCTTCAGCATCTGAACATAAAGTAAAAACATAATCAAAATCTTTGTCTTCCAATTCGTTTATGGTTTTAGAGAATTGATCAGATATATCAATTTTGACTTCTGACATTACTTTGATTGCATATGAATTTAAATTAGATTTTCTAGTGCCAGCTGAATAAGCCTGAAAAGTAGTAAATTTTTTTGCAAAACCTTCAGCCATTTGCGATCTACAAGAATTTCCAGTGCAGAGAAATAATATTTTCTTCGATTCTCTCATCTTAAAAATTTATAAATATACAAAGCAATGAACAGACCAATTAATTGGCCTGAAAAGAAATAAATAATCGACTCTGGTGAAATTCCAGTAAAAGTATCCGTAAATGTCCTAGCTAGAGTTACTGCTGGATTTGCGAATGAGGTAGACGATGTAAACCAGTAACCCGCTGTAATAAATAAAGCCACTGAAATAGCTACATTAGACTTATTATTTTTTCTAACCATTAAGATAGTTAAAATTAATCCCAATGATGCAATTATTTCACTTAAAACCATACTGATTCCCATCCTGGGTTTGGATGAAATTTGAAGCAAACTAAGTTCAAATATGAAATGAATAAATATTACTGCGAAAAATCCTGCAATGAATTGAATAATTAAATAGAAGAGTAAATCTTTTAAGTTGATCTCTTTTAAAAAATAAAAGACTATTGAGACAATTGGATTAAAGTGAGCTCCTGATAAATCTTCAAAAGATTTAATGATGACATAAAGAATTGCTCCGGTTGCAATCGTATTACCTAATAAAGCCACTGCCACATTACCAGAAGATAAATTATCACCCATGATCCCGGAACCAATGACTGTAGCCACTAAAAAAAAGGTTCCTAAAAATTCAGCAATGTATTTTTTTATTTTCATTAATTCTTAAATCAAACTTTTTTCTTTAAATTAATATAAAAGCTCATACAATTTCCCTGTTTTTAATTTATATTTTTACATCAATATTAAGAAAACTACTTCTTGTGTTTTATTTAAATTCATTTCGTTAAGTAGCTCTCTTTATCTTTAATAGTAATTAAATTAATTTAATACTCATATTAGAAAAGGCCATATTTAAATATGGCCTTTTTGAAGTGTTTTATTATAAACAGAGAAAAAACAAAAACTTAACTTCGATTCATAGAAATAAACCTCTTATTTAAAGGAGAATTTAAATCCTAATGAAGCTGATGTTCCAAGATCATATTGATCATATATTGCGATATTTCTCATTGATGCATAGTACTCCTCATCTAGTAAATTTCTTAGCTCAAGAGATAGTTTTAGCTCAAATTCAGGGTATGAATAAATTTTTGAGAATGCAAAATCAACTAATAGTGGAGGTTCTTCAATAATATCCGGTAAAACATCAATACCTCTAGCTCTTACCCTATCACTAACATAGTTAACAATTAGGGTTGCTTGAGTTTGGTTTTGTAAATTATCTAAACCGATTTGAAAGTTTGCAATTGTATCTGATTGACCCTGCAATCTGGTATCCCTGCCATTCGCAAGAAGACTTTGAGCATCTACAACAGTACCAATACTGTTTATATAGGTATCTCCAGGATTTACAATTACTTCAGATTCAGTTTCCGTATAATTAAACTTAACAATTAAGTCGTTAGGTGAATCCATAATTGCCTCGAATACTTGCTCATATTCGATTTCAAATCCATTGATTTCAGCCAAAGGAACGTTTTGGTAAGAGGTAATAATTAAATCACCTGATTCATTTACAGTTTCTTCGATAGGATTAAGAATTTCCTTTGAGAAAATACCAGCTGTAAAAAACTGATTAAATCCAAAGTAGTATTCAAGTCTTAAATCAATATTGTCAATCTCACTATTTTCTAAATATAGTGAGCCAGCTATTACTCTGTCAGTATCAACATCTATAAACAGCGTTGGAGATAGTTCCCTGAAGGTTGGCCTAGCAATTGTCTGAGAAGCGCCCAATCTAATTTGAAGGTTTTCATCAAAGTCAGGGAGATATGTTAATGTCATTGAAGGTAGCTGATAATCTTCTTCTATTGATTTATCAATTAAGGAATCAACACCTGAAAATAAATCATATGTATTAACTTGCTGCAGACCTTCTTCTTGTCTAACTCCAGCAGTAAATTCAAAATTATCTCCAATTGATGATTCAACACTAATGTATGCTGAATCAATTTCCAATAATCCTAAGTACCCAGCTGGTGATGAACTTGCAGTATTCTCGATTACCAGCAATCTGTTAGGATCAAAGTTTTGGTCAGCAAAGATATAATCTATTCTATTATCTAAGCCATCTTGAGGTAATGGACCACCAGCAGCCAGAAATCTAAAGCTTCTAACTTCGGCTGATCTATCATTTTCAACTTTTTCAACTCCAGTACTCAAAAATGTTGACTCGCCAAGGGGTATCTCTAGATCTAAAACAACATTTGCATTTTGATCTTGGACCATACTAAATTGGGTTTGGTTCCTACCTGTATTAACATCATATAAGTAGACTCCGTCTTCATCTCCATCTTCATAGAAAGCAACTCTTTCATATGGAGAATCTCTTTCAGCCCTTCCGTCCCCCAAACTTACATCTAAAGTCCAGTTATTTTCAAAAGTCTTATTATAATTAAACTGATGATTTATTAGCTCTCTTTCATAAAATTCTAGATAATCTTCACGGACATTAGCTGAATCACTTGAATCATATCCTTGGAGGATACGTGCTTCTTTTGTTCCTTTATGAATGTATAGCCCAGTATATTTTATTTCAGATGAATCAGTTTCAACACCAACAACACCCATTGCATATGCTGTAACATCATTTGATGTGCTTTTAAAAGTTTTGTCATTTTGAACAACAACATCTACAGTACCATCACCTTGGTTTTGTAAATCACCAGTTTGCCTGATTCCTTCTTGTGTATCCCATGAACTTTTTAAACCTGCAGTAAACATGAAGCCCATTGTTGCACTAGGGTCATCAATAATTTTATCAATTCCTAAACCATCAAGACTATCTCCATAAGTCAAACTATAAGATTGATCTAGAGGAACATCTCCTGATTGTAAAACCCATAGTTTTGAATTTTCAAAATCTCGACCAAAATTAGCTAATTGCGTTGAATTAAAGTTGGACCTATCAAGTTTAAGATTGTTATTAATAGCTCTCTTAATAGTATCTGGTATAGCTCTTGTCCCATCATCATAACCAAAACTATCATCGCTACCACCGTCATACATTAGTCCATCATCTTTTAACGACGTAGCAGAGTTATAACCTGCTGAAGCTGAAAATTCAAAGATCCTATCTAATGGAACAGCTTTTGTATTTATCTCAATCATACCTCCTCCAAATTCACCAGGCATGTCAGCTGAATAGGTTTTTTGCACTACAGATGACTCAATGATGCTTGTAGGAAAAAGATCAAGAGGTACGACTCTCCTGAGTGGTTCTGGACTAGGAAGATTAAGACCATTAAGTGAAGCAGATGAATATCTGTCACCTAAACCTCTTACATATACATATTTACCTCGCACTAGACTAAGACCCGTAAGTCTTGTAAGGGCGATAGCAATATTGTCATCACCAGTTCTTTCGATTTCTGATGAATCTAATATTGCTGAAATCTCGGATGTATCTCTTTTCTCATCTGGTATAAAAGATCCACTTACTACCACTTCTTCAATTTCTTGAGCATTGATAAACAATGGAGAAACTATTATGAAGGGTAAAGCAAACTTTAAAAAAACCAAGATTTTGTTTGTTGTTTTTGTTGATTTCATTTTTACTCCAAATAGGTTTTATAAAGTTATTAGTTAAGTTTTATTGATCCAGGTACTGTCCATCCTTTGTACCAATTATCAGTCACTCCACTAACTGCACCTATGTATGTAGTTTCTTCAAAAAATCCATCGGCATTGTATATTGCAGGAACAGCTGTAACTGCAGCACCACTTTCTGCAGAACCGTTCACAACTCCACTAAGTGTATTTACATAAGTACCACCACCAGATGTAGCTGCATATAAGTTAGTATCAGGAGATTCCTTAACAATAGCCTCAATTGCTGATACTGCAACACCGTCGTTAGTTTTAATAAATCCTGGGCAATCAAATGCTACAGAGTTCATAGAGAAATTAGGTGTTATGGCTCCATCAAGAGGTGTTTCTGTTTTAGTAGTCTCTATACAATTTGTTGATTTGCCTGTAACTTCGTTAAGAACAGCAGCAACTCCATTATAATATTGACCTGATACACCCTCTTTTAACTTAAATATATCGTCATGACCTCTACTTACAAAAGTAAAGTTAGCAACAATTGGATTTGATCTAGGCTCACTTAAATAACCAACAGTACTATCACTGTTAACATTATCTGATTCGACAATATGATCACCTTTATCATTAGCCTGTTGAACTATAACGTATTGAAGTCTTCCTTGATAACCCCAGTCAATATCTAAGTTATCATCATCTGCTCCTGTACAGATCAGATGTTTTACATCAACTGTTCCACCAAAGAACTCGACGCAATCATCTGCGTTGTTATGAACTTGAATGTATTCAACCGAAGTACCACTTCCAACACCACCAAAAGTGATTCCGTTGAGCTCATTACCTGGGAATACCTCATAACCTGCATACTGAACTCTTAGATATTTGAGTGCTCCACTGCTATCAGTTGGTATTTCACCTCCCATTACATCTCCGGCTGATCCTTCAACCTCTCTCTCACATGGAGTGGTTCTAACTCCTGTAGAAGCGTATGAACACTTATTAATTGGTGATTGACCAAGAATGACTAAGCCTCCCCAAAGTCCTCGTGTTAAGTTTACGTCTGCTTGACCAAGAATATCTTGTCTTCCAGTCATCACGATTGGAGCAGATCTTGTTCCTACAGCATTAATATCCGATCCTCTCATAATTACTAAATAATCATTACCTGATTCACCAAAAACTGTTACACCAGGATTAATAGTTAATGTAGCTGAGTCGCCGTCTGAAGCAGTACCATCTGCTCCAACATCAACACCAATTTGAACTTTACCATCAAGCTTATAATAGTTTCCTGCTACTAGAGTTAAATCATCTGTTATAACTCCACTTAAGTCACAAACCTTTCTACCTAAAAGAATTTCAGATTCAAGAGTTCCAGCAGGACACTCAGGATCGGTAAATAGACCAACAGTCCAACCTGCGGCCCAGTTATTTTCTGCATCTGATCCAGGTGAAAAAGCACCAACATAATCAGTTGCTGAAAACCAATTATTAACAACGTAATTTCCATCATCGTATCCAGGACATAGTTCTGTTAAAGCTCCGGCTGCATGAGTTCCAACCGCACACATATCGTCAATTTCTGATATTGAAAATGCGCTTGGAACAGCAGATTCAGTATCACCTAAGAAGTATGTATCCACCATTGTATTCGACCCAAAGTTTAAATTAGTCGATCTAGATGCAAGTGATGCTGCAAATTCTGCAGCTGTTGCTGCATCAAACTTTACAGGAAAGTCTGTTTCATTGCCCGAATCAAAAAATATTGAATGATGGGCAATTTTGTCTGTTAATGCACCATCTTGAATAGTTTCTAAAAAAGTACCTTCAACGAGATTCTGTGATGCTTGGTTTACAACAATACCATTGATATAAATTCCAGATACACCTTCTTTATACTTAAGTGGTTCGTCAGCTCCTCCTCCAATAAAGGTAAAGTTGGCAACCATTGGTTGTGATCTGGGTTCTGTTAGATAACCTACTGCTGCATCAGAATTTGTATTGTCTGATTCTACAATATGATCTCCTGCGCCAACATTTTGTTTAACAACAACAAATTGCATTTTTCCTTGATAACCCCAATCGATATCAAGATTATCATCACCTGCATTGGTACAAACTAAATGTTTTACGTTTACAGTTCCACCAAAAAACTCTACGCAATCATCTTGGTTATTATGAACTTGAACATAGTCCACCTTTGTTCCATAACCAACACCGCCAAAGGTAATACCATTTAATTCATTGCCTGGGAATATTTCTTTACCTGCATATTCAACTCTAACGAAGTTTAAAACTCCAGAGTTATCATCTGGAGAAGCTCCACCCATAATAGCATTAGTAGAACCTTCAACCACTCTCTCGCAAGCAGCAGTTCCTCTAACATCATTACTACACTTATTAATTGGTGCTTTACCTAAAATAACTATTCCACCCCAAAGACCACTCGCACTGTCTGGGTTAGTTAAAGATCCGTCAATCGCGGAAGCTGCAGTAAATCTAATAGGTTTGGATCTGGTTCCGTTAGCAACAATTTTTGATCCTCTTTGAACAACAATATAATCATCAGGTGTTTTTTGAGCAAGCGTTACTCCAGCTGGAATTGTTAGTGTTGCAGCGACTCCTCCAGATTTTGTTCCATCTCCGCCCATATCGACACCAACATCAACTAAGCCGGATAGACGATACATTACATCAGTTGTAAGTGTTAAATCTGAAGTTATTGGACCAACAATTGCGCATAATGTATTACCACCAAGAGTTGAATCATTAGAAATAAATGGAGAAGAAGGACAGGTTCCCGTCAGTAAATTACTATTACCGCCCCCACCATTACCACCATCACTTGGGGGTGATAATGGACCCAGCTCACCAGGAGATGCAATATTAGTATCACCACCTCCACACGAAGCTATAATGAAAATTGAAAAAATTAAAAATAAGTTTTTAGTTGATTTTAGGCACATAAGAATTCCTCTTAAAAAAATTAATTAACTTATTTAATGATTTCTTAGTGAACTTTAGATTGGTTTTATGAAAAATTTTATTTACATTTTTGTATCAAAATCAAAACGCTTTTGTGGCAAAAATGTATTTTGTGTGTCAGGAATGTTAACTATTTGCTATATAAAGGAATTGAAAACCAAAAAACACTGCCATTTTTTTTGTTCTCATAACTGCCTCTACCCAAGCTTTGTCGGGTTTTGATAAAAGCATTTGGTGGAGCTAAGCGGGATCGAACCGCTGACCTCCTGCGTGCAAAGCAGGCGCTCTCCCAGCTGAGCTATAGCCCCAAAGTGATTCATTTTACCCATATCAATTCGGATATCCAATAAATTTAATATTTATTTAGTTTCTTTGATAATCTGAGCAGAGAGCTCTTCGCAATTTGGTCCCATCAAGTGAACACCATCAATTCCCTCAAAATCTTTAATTTCATTGATAATTTCAGTACAGATTTCAATTCCTTCATTAATTGGGTTAGTTGCAGCATCCAATCGATGAATAATTTCATCTGAAATATTAATACCCCATAGGTTTTTGCGCATCCAATCTGCTTGCTTGGCTGACTTGAGTGGGCCCATGCCCACTATGGTTTTCCATGAGCTATCCTTGCCATTATTCATTAGTAAATCAGAATAAGCTTTGATTATATTTACATCAAAACAGTACTGAGTTTGAACAAAGGTAGCTCCCATATGAATCTTTTTGATCAATGAGACAATTGCATTTGGATTTGATTGATGGGTATAAAGATCATCTGCAGCTCCTGGATGAAGTGTTTTAGGTTCTTGAATTTCAGAGCCATCTGTTAGTTGTCCCTTGCTGATTCTCATTGCTAGTTCAATTAAAGAGGTACCATTAAATTCATTAACTGCTTTTGGACCACCTTCACTGGGTTGATCTCCTGTTAAGCATAGGACTTTATTAACATCGATTGAAAGAGCACCTAACATTTCAGATTCCAAGGCAATTCTATTTCTATCCCTTCCGGTAAGTTGCAGGATCACATCTAAACCTTTTTTCTTTATTTCTGCTGCCGACAAGATACTCGATAATTTTGTGTTGCAATTTGGAGAATCAGTTATGTTGACTGCATCTGCTAAACCAACAAGAGGATCAATTTTACTAACACTATTAGACAGATTAGTGGATAAGTCTGGAGTAGTTTCAGCAGTATAAATAAAGTTTTGTGAATTAATCATTAGATTTAGGGATTTGTTTTTCTGGATCTTTGAAAGGCAGTTTGACTAATTTTATATCAATGATTTTATTATCAGGAGTTAGCAAGTAAATGTCATCACTAACTTTATCTGGAACATCAATCCTCATGATACCGATATTTGTGCCATATTTAGAAGGTAATTTTGCCCCAGCAGAAACTGAACCAATAACTTCTTGTCGAGCATTTACAACTTTATCTTCATAGGTGGGCGTATGATTGTCACAGGTCAGACCAAAAATCTTGAGAGGACTTTCTTGTTTTCCCTTGAGAGCAGATTGACCGATAAAACTTCTTTCTAAATCAATAAAGTTTCCTAAACCCAATTCATATGGATTCAAACTATCATCAAAATCAGTACCATAATCCAGTATTCCTGCTTGGATTCGTCGAATGTGCATGGAAGCAATATCCGAAGCAATTAATCCAAATTCTTCACCTGCTTCCAATAAATAATTCCAAAGTTTTTCTCCATTAAAGGCATCATCAAAGGAATAAATTTCAAAACCTTTCTCTCCAGTCCAGCCAGTTCTAGATACATAAAACTTCGCATTATTGATAGAAGTAATAGTAGCTGAGTAGTAAGAAAACTCAGATGCTTTAATTCCAGTAATTTTTTCTAATATTTTTAAAGAAGAAGGCCCTTGGATTTGTAATACCCAGGAATTAAAATCTTCAACCGAAGCATCGAGATCACCTTTTTGTGCATTTGCCCAATTGATAAAATCTCCATCTGCTTGAACATAAATATATTCCTCTTCATTTGGGTGAAGTAAGACTCCGTCCATAATAATGCCTCCATTTTCATTACATGCAAAAGCATATACTGCTCTTCCGGGAGAAATATCTCTTATATTTCTAGTAAAAATTTTTTCCATGAAAGTCACGACATCAGGACCTGAGAAACGTAAAGGTGTTTCCGGGACATCGTACATGCAAGCATTTGTGATCAAGTGCTCATAGTGACTATTTACATCGTAGCCACAGGATAAAGGATACAATCTTTTGTTATAAACCCCATAAAGCACATCATCGTGATGGTAGCAATCAAAAAAAGGAGATTTCTTAAACCTTCTGCTGGATATTTTCGGGTCCGACATAACTTCCATTGATAGAGTGAATAGACACAAAACTTAAGTTGATAAGCATAAGGATCAATGCAGCTTGAGTAATAAGGCTATTCACAGGAAATAAATTTGACCACAGAATTAATCCTATGCAGGTTAAACTAAATATACTTATAGCAAGGAGAGCATTTGCATTATTCTGCATGTAAATTCCAGTGAGTGTGGGTATTAAAGTTAATATTATAGAAACTACTGCTATTTCTTGATACGACAAAGTTGAGATTTGTGAAAATAAAGCATTTGAAATAAACATAATGCCAATCATTTGAACAACAACATATATTTTTGAAGTCGTGCTTATTTTTGGATTATATTTAGTTTGAAGATTGAGGGGTTTGCTTGGATATTCCTTAGCAACGTCATCAGGTCTCCAATAGGTAGGTGCATACCATACTTTAATTTTATCAGACCATTTTTTGGTGCGAATAGAATCTAAGAGCATGTTATAAAAGACTTCTATATTTGCCCAGATAGGATTCCAACTTTCAAGGGCTTTCACTGTGCCATAAACTGGCTTAATATTTTCTTTTTCTTCAATATAAGTTCCAAACATACGATCCCATAAAATAAACACCCCCCCATAGTTTGCATCAATATATTCAGGATTTTTCGCATGATGGACTCTATGATTTGAGGGAGTGACAAAAATCTTTTCGATAAATCCAAGTTTTGGAATATGTTCAGTATGCACCCAAAACTGATAGAGCAAATTAAGTCCACCAACTGTAATAAAAACTTCAGCAGGCACCCCAATGACAATCATTGGAATATAAAACATCCATTTCCACAACCAGCCAGTGCTGGTTTGTCTGAGCGCTGTCGATAGATTAAATTCCTCACCATGGTGATGCACGATATGAGTTGCCCATAATAATTTTATTTCGTGATGCAAACGATGCTGCACATAATAGGTTAGATCATATAATACAAAACCAACTACCCAAGTCACCCAACTATCTAAGGGCAGTAACTTTAAGTTAAAAGTTGTTGCTGCCAATGAGAAAATAAGGGTATTAAAACCTAAATTTAATATCACAGGAAAACGGCTTATTAATCCAATGGAGATACTGACAAAGGTATCATTCAGACGATAGGTATTTTTCTTGATGATAACCCCATAAGTGAATTCTATTATCATCAAGGCATAGAACACAGGGATAGCAAGGAAAATTAAAACAGATTTGTCCACTGGGAGATTTTAATATTTTTTAAGACAAAAATCTAAAAAACTAGTCATCTTTTGACCACGGTCGTGAACCCCAATTAATTCTATCCTTCCGATCTAGTTGTTTCTTTGAAGCTTTCACCTTCCCCAAACTAAAAAATATAAAGAGAGATACAATCAAAAGTATAAAAAAGAATATATTTTCAATCATTAACGCGATCTTAACTTCATTAATAATCGAAGAATCTCAATGTACAACCAAATCAGTGTGACCATCAAGGCAAAGGCACCATACCACTCCATGAACTTAGGTAATCCAATTTCAGAACCTTCTTCAATAAAATCAAAATCAAGAACAAGATTGAGAGCAGCAATACCAACAACAAAAACGGAGAATCCGATTCCAAAGAGTCCGTTTGAGTGAATGAAACCTATACCTGTTCCAAAGAAAGACATAATAAAATTAATTAAGTATAAGAGGGCAATTCCAGCAGTAGCTGAAAATATCATTAATCTAAAATTTTCTGTAGGTTTGATAATCCCACTTTTATAAAAAAATAAAAGAGAGGCTAAAATTCCAAAAGTAAGACCAACTGCCTGAATGCCAATACCTGGAAATTGGGATTCGGCAAAAAAGGTTATACCACCAAGAAAAACTCCTTCAACAGCAGCATACAAGGTTGCTGTGTATTGAGCATTTTGAGGTTTAAATGTAGTTATGAGAGCAAGTACAAAACCAATAATTGCACTGGATATAATTATTACTGGACTGGGATTTGTCCAGCCTAAGAACGCACCAATAGCACACAACACTAAAAGCATACCTGTCTTATTAACTGTTCCATCTAGGGTCATATATTGAGATTGTGCTGTCACTGATTGAGTTGGACTAGCTATATCTGTTTGTAAGCTTGGGCTTGCAACATCAGTTCTGCCTTGAGTTTGGGATGGAGATGAAAAGTGATCCTGAAATACAGGATTTCCAGATCGACCAAATCTATTTAAGGCGCTATGTTTAGACATTTTTTTTAGGTAGCAACCTCGTCAAATGATTCAAGAGGTTTCTTTAACTCAGCCCAATCGCATTCAAAATCATCAGGCGCTTGCTCATATTCGAGCAGCCCAAGTGCATCAAACTTTGGCCTCACTTCATCAGTTAAAAGACCTATGCGAGAGAGATTAGGTATAACTCGAGAAAATAAAAAGTTTCTGAACATAGCAAAAGAGGAGGTGCTGAGAGTAAAATCCCGAGCCTCACTTTCTGTCATTTTTAAGAAACGTTGTTCAGACTTGGTATTGATCAGTCTCTCTCGGGAGATTACACAGGCTTCATAGGCAAAATTTGCACGATCATTAATTTCATCTTGACTTAATGTTTTGACATAATCTTCAAGATAATTAATGCCAAATGTTACATGCCTTGCTTCGTCACGTATAACATAGTGAAGCAGTTGCTTTAATAAAGGATCTTTAGTGATGGATTTCAACATTGAAAATGCTGCAAGTGCAAGACCCTCAATTATTATTTGCATTCCAATAAATTTTAGATCCCAGCGTTCATCCGTTAGGATTTTATCTAAAAGAGTTTTTAAGGCGGGGTTGATTGGATAATGAATACCAATTTTTTCTTGTAAGTACCTATTGAATACTTCCACATGACGAGCTTCATCAAAAGTTTGTGATGCAGCATATAATTTTGCATTAAAAGTTGGAGCACAACTTGCCAATTGTGATGCTACTAACAAAGCACCTTGCTCACCATGTAAGAACTGACTCATTAATTCAGCAACACTATGTCGGTCAAAAAGAATCTTATCTTCATCAGACAAGTTAAGATAAACATCGAGAGACTCATGAGGTAACTCCTCATCTGGCTGGATAATTCTCTCATTTTCTGGATGTGTATACTCCCAATTTAGATCAATCGACCCATTCCAGTTGAGTTCTTTTCCTAATTCATATAATTTTTTAATTCTGTTATCTGCAACTGTATAGTCCCAATTGTAAGAACCCGTTAGGGGAGTATTGAAGATTTCTACAACATCTTCAACTTGTGATTGTGACAATGGCAAATCATCGTCAAAGTAAAGAAGATCCTCAGGAGGACCCTTTTGAACCTTTATTTTCATGCATGTATTATGATTTATTCAAAAAGGTCAGTCAATTTTTCTAACAAGGTTTCACCCAGTGTTTCTGCGTTATTTATAGTGATGGCATTGTCATAGTATTTACCAACATCATGCCCAATACCAATTGCTAAAAGCTCTACTTGTTGTGCTTGATTTACATTGTGAATCATTGCGTGCAAATGTTCTTCCAAAAAATGGGAATGATTGGCACTCAAGGAGCTGTCATCAACAGGCGCACCATCTGAAATTACAATCAAAATTTTTCTTTCTTCATCTCTTTGAACCAATCTATTATGAGCCCATGCCAAAGCTTCACCATCGATATTTTCTTTCAATAAACCATCTTTCAAAATAACTCCCAATGATTTTTTTGACTTTCTCCAGTTATCATCTGCAGCCTTAAAAATAATATGTCTTAAATCATTCAAGCGACCAGGAGAAGAAAAAGATCCCCTTTGCATCCATTGCTTTCGAGAATCACCGCCTTTCCAATGTTTAGTTGTATAACCAAGCACCTCTGTCTTAACAGAACACCTTTCGAGAGTTGTGCCTATAATTTCTGCGCAAACAGCTGCTAGATTTATCGAGCGCCCTCGCATTGAACCCGAACAATCAATTAACAAAGAGATAACAGTATTTTTAAACTCACTATTTTTTTCTACTTTAAAACTTAAAGGCTGACCGGGATCAGTGACAATTCGAGTCAACTTTGATGTATCTAAAATACCTTCATCCATATCAAATTGCCATGCTCTTTCTTGTCTTGCCAACAATAATCTTTGCAAGCGATTAGCAAGTTTTCCAATTGTAGACAAGTGAGGTTTTATTAATTTATCTAGTTGAAGCCTCAATCTATTGATTTCCTTTATATTTGCTAATTCAGAAGAATGAATAATTTCATCAAACTTGTTTGAAAAGATTTGATAAGAATCTGTCTTCATAAAATTATGGTTTTTAGGAACTGGGACTGCTTCTAGCTCCTCATCAATCGAAACTTCTGCTATTTGATGATCATCAAAGTCATCACCCTCAGTGGCCTCTGATTCAATTGGTGATTGTTGTTCAAGTGTAGTCTGGATGTCTTCTTCAGTAGGAATTTCTTCAGGAGTATCTTCAACATTTTGTTCTGCTTGTTCGTATTCAGAATCAGCAGAACCTTCATCTTCCTTATCAATCAGCCCAAAATTTTTAACTAGCAATAATGCATGTTTTAAAAACGTTGTTTCATCATTGATGGATTGACATAAATTAACTGCAATTTTTTTTGTACCCTCTGTTTGTAACTCCTCCATCGCATTTATAAACTTTTGATTATCTTGCGATAACCCGAAACCATTTATACTTTTGAACCAAGATCTTATCACTTCAGAAAATTTAGGATCATCATCGGATAGAAAATTATTTTCTATGGTTTCTAATTCAATATTTATGCGAGATCCCTGAAAAAGCATAGATCCTAGAATCTCAGCTCTACTCATTTGGAGAGCAGTTAGAACATCTCCAGCTTCTCCTGATAGATTATGTTGTTTATGAGAAAAGTTATGCCAAAAAACCTGCCTGTCAGCAACTCCTCGCCATGATTTTAACTTTTTCCTCCCGCGTGGTGGTTTTCTTAAATTGATTTTATTTTTAGGTGGAACTAGGGTTGCAGTATTTTCAATGGCTAAATTCTTATTCTTAGTTGATGCCTTTGCCCATGAAAGGACAGCTTCTTGAATTTCATCTTTTCTGTTTGTAGCCACTTATTTATGTACTATCAATGAAATCATTAAGTTCTTCCCCGAAGCATCTTTGAAAATATTCAGCAATAATAGGCTTCTCTAATTCATCACATTTGTTGAGAAATGATAATTCAAAAGAAATCTGTAAATCTTTAAAAATTTGATAATTCTCACACCAGGTTAAAAGGGTCCTTGGCGACATCAAATTTGATATATCTCCATTGATAAAACCCTGACGAGTTAAATTGCAAAGTTTAATCATATTTTCAAGCATTTCCTTTGATTTTTTGCTCTTAAATGATTTTAACTTTTGAGTAATTATTGAGAATTCATGCTGGGGTTCGAGATAATTTAAAGTTGAAAGGATATGCCATCTGTCCATTTGTCCTTGATTAATTTGTTGCGTTCCATGATAAAGACCCGAAGCATCTCCCATGCCAATGGTATTGGTGGTGGCAAATAGTCTAAATCCAGAGTGTGGACTAAGCACTGTATTCTGATCGAGAAGAGTTAATTTTCCCTCAACTTCAAGGATTCTTTGGATAACAAACATTACATCGGGTCTTCCGGCATCATATTCATCAAATACCAATGCAACAGGATTTTGAATTGACCATGGCAAGATACCCTCAACAAATTTTGTCACTTGTTTTTCATCTTCAAGAACAATAGCATCTTTCCCCAAAAGATCTAATCTACTGATATGACTATCTAGATTAATGCGGACACAGGGCCAGTTTAATCTTGCTGCAACTTGTTCAATATGCGTTGATTTACCAGTGCCATGATAACCTTGGATGATGACCCTTCGATTGTATTGGAATCCAGCAAGAATCGAGAGAGTGGTTGCTTTATCAAAAACATATGCATGATCAATTTCTGGCACCCACTTTGTCTTTGAAGTGAATCCTTTGACTTGGATATTTGATTGAATATTGAACTCTTTTTTGAGATCAATCAGCCTATCTGGTCTTTTGGGTAAATTTATGGTTTCTTGTGTATTCATCTTATATGCAAATTTTGAGTCCTGTATACTACAACCTAAATAAAGAAAGTTCCAGATTTAGTTTGTAAAATGGTTGATAGAGTTAAAAATAAGATTGCTCTCGTTACAGGAGCAGCACAAGGACTTGGTAAAACAATGTCCGAACTCTTAATTCAAGAGGGAGCCCAAGTAATTCTTACAGATATAAATGAAGATTTGTTAGAAAAAACTGCTACCGAGCTTGATGCCCCATTCAAAGTTTTAGATGTAACAGAGCCCGAGGCTTGGCAAAATGTCATTGCAGAAATTGAGAAAGATTATGGAAAGTTGCATGTGCTCATAAATAATGCAGGTATTGGTGCTGGAGGAGATATTGAAAGCTGTGATCTCGAAACGTGGGAAAAAGTTCACAAGGTAGATCTCGATTCAGTTTTTTTTGGTTGTAAATTTTCATTACCTTTAATGAGGAAGTCAGGGAATGGATCAATTATTAACATATCATCCATTTCAGGTATTGTTGCTGGCCATAATATGGCTGCTTATAATTCTGCCAAAGCTGGTGTTCGTCATTTATCAAAATCAGTAGCACTTCACTGTGCGCGAAGTTCTGATTTGGTTCGCTGTAACTCTATCCATCCTGCATTTACAAAAACTGATATTCTCAATGATTTAATAAATCGTGATCCTAGTGCTGATATTGAAGGGAAATTAGTAAGACAAATACCTATCAAAAGACTGGGACAACCAATCGATGTAGCTTATGCAGCTCTTTTTCTTGCTTCAGATGAATCATCTTTTATTACTGGCACTGAAATTATTTTAGATGGTGGATTGAGTGCTCAATAATGACCTCTCCAATTGAAAAAACCCTAGCATTACTCGACTTAGAAAAAATTGATAAAAATGTTTTCTCTTGGCAAGGGGAAAATTTTGGTTGGCATCGTATTTATGGAGGGCAGGTAATGGCTCAATCACTTATTGCAGCTTACCAAACAATAGAGAAAAAACACTTTGCTCATTCTTTCCATTCTTATTTTCTGCGACCTGGACTCCTTGAGGACTCAATCCTTTTTGATGTTGATAGCATTAGGGATGGGAAAAGTTTTACCACGAGAAGAGTAAGAGCTATCCAGAATGGTGAGGCTATTTTTGCATGCTCTATATCCTTCCAAAAAGATGAAAAAGGTTTTGAGCATCAAATCGATGATAGCTTCAATGATGTACCCAAACCAAATGATTTACCAAGTGACTGGGACCTCAGGAAAGATGCTATAGATAAAATGAAGTCACAACGACCTAAGAGTTCTTTTTTGCGCGAGCAGGAAATTGAAATGCGCAGTGTACAACATGTTGATTATGCCAACCCAGAAAAAATTGATCCTGTTAAAGACATTTGGATGCGACCAAATGGAGAAATTCCAAAAGACTTAGAAATAAATCAGGCTTTGTTATTGTATGCCTCTGATCGAGGTTTATTGGGTACAGCCCAACATCCACATGGTATAAATTTTATGTCTAAATATTTTCAAGCAGCTAGTCTTGATCATGCAATGTGGTTCCATGCAAAAATTGATTTTAGTAATTGGTTTCTGCATCGCATTGACAGCCCTATAGCAAGAAATGCTCGTGGATTTGCACGGGGATCTTTTTATGATCAACAAGGAAGACTTATTGCAAGTTGCGCACAAGAAGGTTTAATGCGTATGTGGGACACTCCAAAAAAAGATTAACTTCTCAGCGCATCAAGCATTATAGCAACTTTTTCAGGATTGATATCGGGAGTAATACCATGCCCCAAATTAAATATATATCCAGGGTAATTTTGAAAGGAATCACTTAGTTGTTTTACCGCATCAACAAGTATTGCATCCGATTCGAGAAGTATTTTAGGGTTTAGGTTTCCTTGAATAGCCATTTTTCCATTGAAAGTATTCATTGCTTCATTGATGTCAGCTGAGGTAAATAAACTCAAGCAATCTAATTCAGGGATTAAAAAATTATTTAGATCACATGAAGGGTCCCTTGCAAAGAGAATTATTGGTGTATTTTTAGTAATTGGATCTTTTTTTAACATTGATAATAATTTTTTAATGTAATTCAGAGAAAATTGATCATAAGCTTCTCCTTTTAACAAATTTGCCCAGGAATCAAATATCTGCACAGCATCTGCTCCACTTATTATTTGTTCTTTTAAATATAAAAAACAAGCTGAAGTTAGAATGTTTAAAAAGTCATGAGTTTCTGCCTCTGCATTCACTAGAAAAGCAGAAAGAAATTCGTTTTTTAAGGGACTTTTTCCCTCTATAGAATATGCAGCTAAAGTCCAAGGACTTCCAGTAAAGCCTATTAGAGGCTTTGATGAGGGTAAAGCTTGTTTGGTCAATTTTGTCGTGTCATAGACATAATTTAATTTTTCTGGATGAAATTCTTTAAGATTTTTAATATCACTTTTAGATCTTATAGGGTTTTTAAAAACTGGACCTTGGCCTTCTTTAAAAATAACGCCTAAATCTAAAGCATCAGGAATTGTGAGGATATCTGAAAAGATAATCGCAGCATCTAAATCAAACCTCTCTATAGGTTGAAGAACTAGTTCACAACAAACTTCTGGAGTTTTGCACATATCAAGAAAATTTGGGAAATGTTTTCTTACTGCTAAATATTCAGGAAGATATCTTCCAGCCTGTCTCATGATCCAAGCAGGTGGAATATTTTGTGACTCTAATCGCAGTGCTGCTAGAAAATCTCTATTATTTGTGAACATTTAAAAAACCAATAATATTTTTCGCAGCTTCTCTTCCTTCCCAAACTGCAGTTACGACTAAATCAGAACCTCTTACCATATCACCACCTGAGAATATTTTCTCATTGGATGTTTGAAATTCATAATTTTCTTCATCGATATTAGTTTTAATAAGACCATTTCCTTTTAATGTAATCTGAAAATTATCAAACCATGGAGCAGGACTGGCTCTAAAACCAAACGCAATCACAACTGCATCCGCATTATAGAATTTTTCAGAATTTGGAACTGGAACAGGTATTTGTCTGTCATTGTGATCTGGATCAGTTAATCTTGTTTGGATAGTTTTAACTGCCTCAACTTTCTCATTACCAAGTAAATCAACAGGTTGTGTATTAAAAATAAATTTAACACCTTCCTCTTTTGCATTGATCACTTCTTTTCTGGAACCTGGCATATTTTTCTCATCTCTTCTGTAGATACAGGTAACACTCTTTGCCCCTTGTCTTATTGCAGTTCTATTGCAATCCATGGCAGTGTCACCACCACCTAAAACAACAACATCTTTGCCCTTGAGATTGATATATTTTTCTTCAGGATTGTTTATGCCGAGAAGTTTTTTATTGCTACCAATTAAATAATCAATTGCTTTAAAAACATTAGGTAGATCTTCTCCCTGAAAACCTCCCTCGAGAGAGGTATATGTTCCCATTCCTAAAAAAATAGCATCATAATCGTTATATATTTTTTCAAAGGAGATATCCCTTCCAATTTCTTTTCCCAGATTAAACTTTACACCCATACCTTCAAGAATTTTTCTCCTGCGTTTGACAACCTTTTTTTCTAATTTGAACTCCGGTATTCCAAAAGTTAGTAACCCTCCAATTTCCTCATGTTTATCAAAAACATGACTATGAATACCTGCTCTTGTTAATACATCAGCACATGACAATCCTGCTGGACCTGCACCAATGATAGCTACTTTTTTATCTGTCCACTTCCTACTTTTTAAGTTTGGTTTCCAGCCCATTTCAAAAGCTTTATCAGTAATATACTTTTCAATAGAGCCAATTGTGACTGCTCCAAAACCATCATTTAAGGTACATGCACCTTCACATAATCTATCTTGAGGGCACACACGCCCGCAGACTTCTGGAAGACTATTTGTTTGATGACATAATTCCACAGCTTCTAAAATATTCCCTTCATTTACAAGTTTGAGCCAGTTTGGAATGTAATTGTGAACCGGACATTTCCATTCACAGTAAGGGTTGCCACAGTCAAGGCATCGATGTGCCTGGTTAGCTGCCTCAATTTCATTATAGTCACCATATATTTCAATAAAATGAATTTTTCTGTTGTCAGGGGTTAATTTATCAGGATCAAATCTACCAACATCTAAGAATTGGAAATCATTTTTTATTTCTTTAAATTCAACATAATCTGATCTTAAATTTTGTATTTTGTTCTCAGAAACAGATGTTGTTTGAGACATTAACTGAGATTTCCAGTTGTAAAGTGCGTAAATTGCCTCTTGTTTATCGGTGATGGGAGCAAAAGATTTAGTTATGTACTTATTGTTAAATCGTATCTTCCCATAAAAGTAAGGTGATCTTGGCTGTGTAAATAGGAGTAATCCTTTTTCAATCCTGTATTGTTTATTTTTCATAACTTCCTTTAAGTATGACATTGTATGACACTTTTTGTGATAATATCTATCTTTATGAAAAAACTCTATTCAAAAACTCTAGAAAAAGATAATTGTGGTTACGGTCTTATTTGTCATAGATACGGCAATCAAACCAGAGAGATTCTTCACAAATCCATACGTGCACTAGAAAGCATGGCACACAGAGGAGCTGTGGGTGCAGACGGAGTTACCGGAGATGGAGCTGGGCTTTTAGTCGATATCAATAAACGTTTTTTTACCAAGGTCATCAAAGATGAAAAGCAGGTCACTCTTCCCGATGATTTTGCTATTGGCATGATTTTTTCGAAAGATAACTTATCTGAGTATTTAGATGTTGTAACTAGAGTTTTAAAAGAAAATAAACTTAACCTAGTCACAATTCGAACAGTGCCAATAAATAGTGATGTTCTTGGAGATCAAGCCAAACAGTCTCTTCCATACATCTCTCAGTTAATTATTTCTTCTATAGAAAAAAATCTTCAACTTGAACCACTTTTATTTCAAGCCCAGAAAGATTTAGAAAACATATATAAAAATTATGAAGAATTTTATGTTGTTAGTCTTTCTTCAGAAACCATTGTTTATAAGGGACTAATGATGCCCTCTGCCATTAAAGGTTTTTATCCAGATTTAGCAAGAGAAGATTTTAAGATTTCTACATGCATTTTTCACCAAAGATTTTCAACTAATACCAAACCTCGGTGGCATCTTGCGCAACCTTTTAGAATGCTTGCTCATAACGGTGAAATTAATGCTATAAGAGGTAATAGGAATTGGGTAAAGGCAAGGAGTACAAAATTTAAAACACCTATCTTGCCAAAACTTCATGAATTTCAGGAGTTGGTTAATGCTGAGGGGTCTGACTCATCTGCTCTCGATAATATGCTGCAAATTCTAGTTCAGGGTGGAATGAATATTTTCAGAGCAATTCGAATGGTAGTTCCTCCTGCTTGGCAAAATGTGCAAATCCAAGACCCGGATATCAGAGCATTTCATGAATTTAATTCAATGCATATGGAATCTTGGGATGGTCCTGCAGGAATCGCGCTTGCAGTAAGAGATTTTGCTATAGGTTTTTTAGACAGAAATGGACTGAGACCCTCTCGATATCAAGTTGAAAAAAATGGAATCATTACCATTGCCTCTGAAGCTGGTGTGAATCCAGTTCCTGCAAAAAATATTTTAGAAAAAGGTAGACTTTCTCCAGGTGGCATTATCGCAATTAACAAAAAAACAGGTGATATCTTAAAAAATAGTGAAATTGATTCAGAGCTAAAAGCTAACAAACCCTATAGGCGGTGGATGAAGGAGAATGCCGTTTATGTCGAATCCACAATTGAGCAATTTGAGGGTAAAGGTTTAGTGCAAATGGATGAACAAGATTTTTTACTTGCTACAAGAATTTTTTCTTTATTCCTAGAGGAGAGAGTAACAATTTTAAAAAGCCTTGGTGCTGCTGCAGAGGAACCCACAGGTTCCATGGGTGATGATACAGCTCTAGCAGTACTAAGTAGCCAGAACAGACAAATTTATGATTTTTTTCGTCAACAGTTTTCCCAAGTAACCAACCCACCCATTGATTCGCTGAGAGAAAAATCTGTAATGTCACTGGAGACTTGTTATGGCCCTGAGTTGAATATTTTTGAAGAATCTGCAGATCATGCAAAAAGATTAGTGACCTACTCTCCATTACTTTCACATAAGAAAATACAAATTATTACCTCAAATAAATACTTTAAGGTTAAAAATCTTAAACTTGAGTATAAGTCTAATTTAACTATTGAGGAGGCTCTTGATAAATTAGATAAAGATGTTGTTAAGTCCATTGAACAAGGTGCGGTTATCATTCATTTGCAGGAAGTGTTACCAAAAAAGGGTTCAGTAACCTTAAATGCTCTGCTTGCAACTGGCATGATTCATCAAAGCCTTATCCAAAAAAATCTTCGATCTGATATTAATTTAATTGTAAGCTCTGCTTCAGCCCGAGACACTCATCAGATTGCATGCCTAATTGCTTTTGGTGCAACTGCTGTATATCCGTGGTTAGCCTATCAAACAATATTAGACCTAACCAAAAAGCATGAACTTAAGGGCAATGCTTTTGAGAATTGTGCAAAATACCGCAAGGGTATTAATAAGGGGTTGCTGAAAATCATTTCAAAGATGGGAATCTCGATGATTTCAAGTTACAGAGGCTCTCAGCTATTTGAAATAGTTGGATTATCTGATGAGGTGGTAGCAAAGTGTTTTACCAATACTGATAGTCGTATTGGTGGAAAAACATTTAAAAATTTAGAGCAGGAAAGTAAGTCCATAGACCTATTTGCCAGATCAAATATTTCAGATGTTAGTGTTGGCGGTCTTTTGAAGTATATCCATGGTGGTGAATATCATGCATATAATCCTGATGTTGTTAAATCCCTTCAAGAAGCAACTAAAACTGGTGATCAGAATAAATACAACAACTATGTAAAATTAGTCAATGATCGGAAACCCTCAATGCTTAGAGATTTATTAACTTTGACAAGTAAAAATTCTCAAATTAAAAAGTCTAAGGTAGAACCAAAGAAATTTATTCTAAAAAGATTTGATTCTGCTGGGATGAGTTTAGGATCTTTGTCTCCGAAGGCTCACGAAACTTTAGCATTAGCAATGAACCAGATGGGAGGTCGATCTAATTCAGGAGAAGGAGGAGAGGCAAAAGAGCGATATGGGAGTAATAAGAGATCAAAGATAAAACAAATTGCCTCAGGAAGATTTGGAGTTACCCCTGAATACTTAGTAAATGCAGATGTTCTTCAAATAAAGATTGCACAGGGCGCCAAACCTGGAGAAGGTGGCCAATTACCAGGTGGCAAAGTTAATGCTCTAATTGCAAAATTGAGATATTCAACACCAGGTATCACCCTTATTTCACCCCCACCACATCATGATATTTATTCTATTGAGGATCTAGCACAACTTATTTTTGATTTGAAGCAAATCAATCCTCTTGCCTTAGTTTCGGTGAAACTTGTTGCGGAACCTGGAGTAGGCACCATTGCTTGCGGTGTGACAAAAGCATATGCTGATCTTATTACCATTTCAGGACATGATGGAGGAACAGGTGCAAGTCCAATATCTTCTATTCGATATGCTGGATCACCTTGGGAACTGGGTCTAGCTGAGACTCACCAAGCATTAAGAGAGAGTGGATTACGAGGGAATGTTAGAGTCCAAGTTGACGGTGGATTAAAAACCGGTTTGGATGTTATTAAAGCAGCAATTTTAGGAGCTGAGTCTTTTGGCTTTGGAACTGGACCAATGATTGCTATGGGTTGCAAATATTTAAAGATTTGTCATTTAAATAATTGTGCCACCGGAGTTGCAACTCAGAGGAATGACATAATCGATAAACATTTTGTTGGAGAAAAGGATAGAGTTATTAATTATTTTAATTTTATTGCTGATGAGGTAAGGCAGATACTCTCTGAATTAGGAGTTGCAAACTTAGAGGACATAATAGGGCAAACAGAATATCTTTCTCAATTGGAAAACATGGATCCTAGGTTTGGAGATCTGGATCTATCTCCAATTTTGTATAAAAACTCGAAGATCAAAGAACCATTCTTTTGTTCAACACTTAGGAATAACCCTTGGGACGAAGCACACCTTAATAAAAAATTAGTCAAAAAATTTGAATCTACTGTCTTAAATCAAACATCAATGAAGGCAACTTTTGCCATTACTAATAGAGATAGATCAGTAGGATCTTCCCTTTCAGGACTGATTGCAACCAAGTATGGAGAAGCAGGTCTAAAATCACCGCTAACAATTTCTTTTAAAGGTTCAGCTGGTCAAAGTTTTGGATGTTGGAATAGCACAGGATTAAATCTTTATCTAACGGGAGAAGCAAATGATTATCTTGGAAAAGGTATGAATGGTGGAAAGATTGTTGTTCAAAGGGAATCGGCATTCTCCAAAAATTTATCTCATACACTTATTGGAAATACGGCTTTGTATGGTGCTACTGGAGGAAACCTCTTTGTTGAAGGATCTGCAGGTGAAAGATTTGCAGTGAGGAACTCAGGAGCTAATGCAGTTATTGAAGGTGCAGGAGATCATTGTTGCGAATATATGACAGGTGGTAATGTAACAATTCTTGGCTCTGTTGGGCATAATTTTGGAGCCGGGATGACAGGTGGCTTTGCTTACGTATTGGATGAAGATCGAACTTTTTTTGACAAATGTAATCGAGAATTAATCAACCTAGATAGAATTATGGATGAGACAATGGAGCCTTATCGTCAGCATTTAAAAGAAATAATTAAAGAACATTTCAAAGAAACTAAGAGTATAAAAGCAAAGAAAATTATTGAAAATTTTGAAGATTTTCAAGCAAACTTTTGGTTAGTTTCTCCGGTTGCTTTGAGTGTGAATGAGTTATTGAAAGTAACTACTGCAAGTGCTGCTTAAATTCTTTCATATCAATAAGCAGTATCATTTATTCTAAGTCTAAGGCAAATTCTTTCAAAATATTAAAATCTACTAATTGAAGGACTTTTTTATTCGTTCTTCTCAAATAAATTTTTGGTGCACATCCATTTTCATATGCTTCTTTCCACCTAAGGGCACATACACACCAAGAATCCCCTTCTTTGAGTCCTGGAAAATTAAATTCAGGCTTTGGTGTAATTAAATCGTTCCCTTGTTTATGGGAATAATGAAGAAATTTATCATTCATGAGACAACAGACTATGTGTAAACCATGATCATACTCATTAGTATTACAAAAACCATCTCTAAAAAAACCGGTTATTGGATCTGAACAGCACTCCTTCAGAACCTCATCAAAAACATTTAATTGATTCACTTTTTATCCATGAAAATTAATTAATTGGTTAAATTGATTATAAATCCTTATGGAAAATTAGCTTGCATTATTTCTATTGAGAAATCTAAATCACTTTCAAGAAAACTACCAGTAACAAATGCCGATCCAATTGATTTAATTAGAACTAAATTCAATTTTCCAGATTTAACTTTTTTATCTCCCATCATAGACCTTTTAAATTTAGTTAAGTTATATTTTGTTGATAATAGATTTGGATTGAATTTTTTAATCATTGATACAATAATGTCTTCAATTTCAGTCCTCTCTTCCCAAGAAAGTTGACCTTGAGCTGAAAAATAGGACATATTTGTAGCTTTAAGCATTCCTATTAATACTGCTTCTCCATGTAGGATATCTTTAAAATTTGATAATGCTTCAATAGCGTGTCCATATGTATGACCATAATTTAAAATTGCTCTAATTCCATTTTCTTTTTCATCTTCTAAAACAATTTTTGCTTTAGTTTTAATCGACAAAAAAATTAATTCATTAATAATCTTTTGTTGTCTTGAGTCTATTTTCTTTAAGTTATTTTTAAATAAATGAAAAATTTTTTTGTTACTTATAATCCCATATTTTAAGACTTCGGCTAAACCTGCATAATATTGCCTCTTAGGTAAAGTCTTCAAAAATTCAGAACACACCAAGACTAATTTGGGGTTATAAAAAGCACCAACAAGATTTTTACCATGTTCTAAATTAATTGCCGTTTTACCCCCAACTGAGGAATCAACTTGAGCTAAAAGTGTGGTTGGTATTTGAATGAAATCTATACCGCGTTGATAGCTTGAAGCAATATAACCAGCTAAATCTCCTACAACACCTCCACCCAGAGCAATAATGCAGTCAGTTCTATCAAAACGAAGCTGCGCAAGCTTATTTTGAGTTTTTTCAAATTGAGCAAAAGACTTTGAGTTTTCACCTTGAGCAATTTTATGGATTTTAACGAATTTTGATTCTTTTTTGAGAATCTTGTCGATAGATTCTATTATTTCTTTTGGAACACCAAAATCAGTGATAATCATTACCTTAGAATTATTCTTCACTGCTTTTGGTAAGAATTCTTTACAAATAGATTTTTTCCCAATGATTATTGGATATTTTTTATGGACTCCTGCAAGGATTTTTTTATACATTTTTTTTGACTACATTAATAATTTCATCTGCAACACTTTGGCTAGATTTATTTTTAGTAGGAATTATATGATCCGATACTTCCTTATAGAGGTTTTCTCTTTCTTCATGGAGTCTAGTAAGAATCTCTTTGGGATCTCCATTTTGCAAAAGAGGGCGATCATCATCTTTATTTGTCCTTTCTACCTGAACCTCTATGGGAGTTTCTAGATATATCACAATACCCCTTGCTCCAAGCAAATCACGATTATGCTGCGACAATATTATTCCACCTCCGGTAGCAACAACATGAGAATTTAGTTTCACAATGTCTTCTAAGACTTTCGTTTCTCTTTTACGGAAACCTTCCTCTCCCTCGAGATCGAAAATCCAATCAATGTTAGCACCTGTTTTCTTTTCAATTTCCTCATCAGAATCCAAAAAATCTAAAAATAGTGAGCTAGCAACAATCCTCCCAACAGTTGATTTTCCTGAACCCATGGGCCCAACAATATAAATATTCATAAAATTTAATTCAGGTTGCGAATTTTATCATCAAAGGTTATAGAATATTAAATTATGCTTTTTTATAGACTTTTCAAATACCTCATTTCTTTTGCGATGATTCTAACATTAGCAGTCTTTGTTGCTGTTTTAGGAACTTTTATTTTTTACAAGAATGAGCTCCCTAATGTTATGGGTGCCGACCAATCACAATTACAACTTCCCCTTAAAATTTACACAAGTGATGGAGTTCTCATTGGAGAATTTGGAGAGAAAAAAAGAAGACCCCTTAAGTTTGAGGAAATACCTGAGGATTTAAAAAATGCATTTTTATCTGCAGAAGATGATCAGTTTTTTATTCACAGGGGTATATCTTACCCAAGTTTAGTCAGAGCTTTTAGTCAATACTTAATTGTGGGTTTGGATGCTACAGGAGGTGGAACAATTTCGATGCAAGTGGTCAGAAACTATCTTCTTACCAGAGAAAAAAGAGTGGAGAGGAAAATCAAGGAAATTTTTCTTGCATTAATGTTAGAAAGTGCTTTCTCCAAAGAGGAAATTTTTGAACTTTATGTCAATAGAATCTTTTTAGGGAATCGCTCATATGGTATTGAGGCTGCTGCGAATACTTATTTTGGAAAATCTGTAAAAGATTTAACAATATCTGAGTCTGCTCTTATTGCTTCATTAGCCCAACTTCCATCTACTGTGAACCCAATTCGTAACCCTGAAAGAACACAAACACGAAGAAATTGGGTCCTCAAGAGAATGCTAATGCTCGATTTTATTTCTTTTAATGCTTATAGAGAGGCCATTAGTGAAGATATTAATTTACCACTTTCAATAGAAAGGTATGATCTTGACGCCTCACACCTAGCTGAACTGGTTAGATCTGAAGTTATTAATCGTTATGGAATTCGTGCATATGAGGAGGGATGGTCAGTTTTTACAACTATCAACTCAGAGAATCAAAAAGAAGCTCAAAAAGCAATTGCAACAAGATTACTAGAATATGATAAAAGACATGGGTGGAGACCTAAGAGGAATTATTTCACAGAAATTGGTCAAGACAATATTAATAAACTTTCTGCCCAAGATTTCTCAGTTTTATTCAGTGAAGAGGTGATTAGTGCATCTGACCCTCTTTTAGATAATGAAAATCTTATTGATACTTTTCGCTCAATTTTTGCTGAAAATATTTATATAAAATCTCATCAAAGAGGGATAGTCATTGAAACTTGGGAAACGGGATTTACTGTCATAAATGAAGAGCTCCAATTAAGAACTATTGTCTGGGATGAGATTTATGAATGGATGCGAAAATACATTGATGAGAACACAAGAGGTACTAAACCCTCTGGCTTTTCTTCATTACTTCGTCCAGGAGACTTTATATACCTTGTAGAAAAAGATGGAGAGTTAGTATTAGATCAAATACCAGATGTTCAATCTTCCATCTTGTCTTATCATCCCAAAACTGGTGCTGTTATTGCTTATGTTGGGG
Source organism: uncultured SAR86 cluster bacterium (assembly GCA_902602185.1). Taxonomy (GTDB): domain Bacteria; phylum Pseudomonadota; class Gammaproteobacteria; order Magnimaribacterales; family D2472; genus CACNXK01. Next base: position 327,081 of record CACKPV010000001.1, on the reverse strand, counting down.
GCTCCAGTTTTACGCAAACTCAATTTGATAGAGTTCGACAATCATTTCCTCAAACTGGATCTGCTTTTAAACCTTTTATTTATGCTGCAGCTTTTAATCAAGGTTATCGTCCTTCAAATTTAATTAATGATGCTCCAATCATCTTCGATGATGCAAATCTGGAAACATACTGGAGACCAGAAAATTATTCAGGAGAGTTTTATGGGCTTACTAGTTTAAGAGAAGCCCTTGTTCAGTCAATTAATATCGTTTCCATCAAATTGTTGAGAGAATTGGGTATTGATACTGCTACTTCCTTCATATCAAATTTTGGTTTTGAAGACGCAAGGATACCTAAAGACTTGAGTTTGGCTCTAGGATCAGGAAATTTTTCTCCCGCAGAGGTTGCAAGAGCGTTTGGAGTTTTTGCCAATCAAGGGATGATTCCAGATCTACATTATGTTTTATCAATTGAAGATAAAAATGGCAATATAATTTATCAATATAAAAAAGAAGAAGAGATCAATGTCTCATCTCTCAATGCTTTTCCTTGGTTTACAACAGTCCAGCTAGATGCATCAAAGCCATATTATTTATTAAAACCATTAAACCAAAAGGAACCTGTGATTGATCCAAGGATCACCTTTTTAGTAAAAGATATCTTAACTGAGGCAGCTCAGAGAGGATCTAATGGAAGACTCACTAGATATTTATCTCGAAAAGATTTTGCTGGAAAGACAGGCACAACAAATGATGCTGTAAGCACTTGGTTCACAGGATTCCATTCAGATTTAGTCACAACAATTTGGGTTGGTAATGATGATTTTCAATCTTTAGGAGATAATGAATTTGGCTCAACTACTGCTCTTCCTATATGGGTAGATTACATGGGTAAAGCATTTCCCAGTCTCGAACCTGATTCAAATGAAATGCCAGATGGAATTTCTTACATCAGAGTTGATAAGCGAACCGGCAAGCAAACTCAGGAAACTGGACAGCAGACTTATTTTGATTTATTTTTTTCTGAAGACTTGAATTAGGTGTTATTTAAATAATGTATTTTCAAGAAGGATCCATATATTTTCAATATACTGACTTGGTTTTTCTTTAAATTTTGATCGAATATATCGAGAAATTGTTCCTTCAAAAGTAGTCACTATCAATTGAGATGATACCCCTGGTTGTGTAACCAAAGCCTTGGCATTTTTATTTAATAATTGTTTAAAATTTAATTCTAACCTTTCGTAAAATTGATTGGTTGCATCCACTACATTTTGCTCATTTGCACTCAATGCTTCTCTTGATAAGAGTCTCGCAAAACCCTTATTTTTTTCGATAAATAAAATACAAAACATGAATAAGTTTTTAGAATCATTTTTATCAAAAGATTTATTTTTTTTATATTCTGCACATTTACTAGAAATAGTTTCATCACAAAAAGAAAATAATTCCAGGTAAATAGAGCGTTTACTTGGAAAATGTTTATATAGTGCTGCCTCAGAGATATCTGATTTTTCTGCAAGAAGTGCGGTTGTGACTTTAGAGAGATTCCTTTCTTCAAGCAAACTAACAAGTGATTGAAGTATGATTTGTTTTCTATTTTCGACTGCCACAATTCTATTTTAAATTAATATTAAGTGAAGGAATAATTTTTTTTAACTCACCTAAAAAATCTTTTTGGATTGTTTCCAGTTGATTTTGCGAATTTGCCTCAAATCTCAGAACTAATTTGGGAGTCGTATTAGAAGCTCTCAATAAAGCCCACCCATTGTCAAAAGATAATCTGATACCATCCAGGGTATTGAAAATTTTTGAAAGACTTTGTTCTTTTATAAATTTTTCGATGATCATAAATTTTTCTTCTTCCTTTACATCAATATTTAACTCTTCGGTTGCGAAAGATTTTGGTAATTTTGCTGCCATTTTATCTAAATCCATATTTTGTCTGTTTAAGATATCAAGCAACCTGATAGCTGAGTAGAGCCCATCATCAAAACCGTACCATGTATCATTAAAAAAAATATGACCACTCATTTCTCCACCTAGAAGAGCATTATGCTCTTTTATCTTTTTCTTTATGTGAAAGTGTCCAGTTGGAGACATAATAGGAGAACCATGATTTGCCTCAATAATCTTGGGAAGGTGATCCGAACACTTTACATCGAAGATGATAGTGCCTTTTTTGTTTTTTTCTAAAATATCTTCTGCAAAGATCATCATTAATTGATCTGGATATATTATTTTTCCTTTTGTAGTAACGACACCTAACCGATCCCCATCACCATCAAAAGCAATACCGAGATCTGCATTGGTCTTTTTTACAGTCAAGATTAAATCTTGCAAATTTTCTTTTTTTCCAGGATCTGGATGATGATTAGGAAAGTTTCCATCGATTTCACAAAATAACTCAATTACTTCACAACCAATTTTTTTAAAAAGATAGGGTGCAATTTCTCCAGCTGCACCATTCCCACAGTCAATAACAATTTTTTTATGTATTGATGAAAACGAATTTACAATCTCATTAATATAAGTTTGTACAACATTAAGATTTTTTCTTACAGCTTGATTTTGATTAAATGAGGATGGCTTAGATGATATGCCCTCATATATTTCTTTCCCAGAAATTGGTTGGTCATTAATAACCATTTTAATTCCATTGTAATTTTTTGGATTATGACTACCTGTGAGCATAATGCCTGATAATGTCGCACTTTTTTTTGCAGCAAAATATAGAAGTGGACTCGTTACAACTCCAATATTTTCAGTACTTATACCATTGTTATTAAGCTCTGCCTCTAAAATTTTAATTAGCTCAGGGCCAGAAAGCCTTCCATCTCTTCCAATTACAAGTGAATCAATACTTTCTGCTTTACATTTTTTTGCGATGGAGAAGGCAATAGATCTGATACTACTGGGATTAAGATCTTCAGGATATTTTCCCCTTATATCATATTCTCTAAAAATTGTTTGATTCAGTGTTTTCATATCCTTTGGATTTCTTATCTTGTTTGACATAATAACCCCACTAAAAGAGTTTTAGAATGTTTACAAAAATAAATGATAGTAAGATTTGGCAAAATGGTAAATTTTTAGACTGGCAGAATTCTTCAGTGCACTCTTTAACTCATACACTCCATTATGGTGTTGGAGTGTTTGAGGGAGTAAGAGCATATAAGGGAGATCAAGGCACTGCAATTTTTAGATTGCAAGATCATACTGACAGACTTTTTAAAGCTGCCGAAATTGTTAACATCAAGATTCCTTATTCCAAAGAGGAATTAAATAAGATTCAATGTGAGATTCTTCATCAAAATAGACTTCAAGAGGCATACCTAAGGCCATTAATTTACTTGGGTGATGAATCAATGGGTTTAAGGGCTGAAGACCTTACTGTAAATGTGATCATTGCTGCTTGGGAGTGGCCGTCATATATGGACCCACAATCCAAAGTGAAAGGTATTAGCATGGTTAAATCAAGTTTTCCACAGTATAAAAATCCACTATGGTCAAATCATAAAATTACGGGTACTTACGTTAATTCAGTAGTTGCTCTTCAAGATGCAGTTTCCAAGGGTGCAGATGAAGCCCTAATGTTTGATGATGAAGGCTTTGTATCCGAGGGTACAGGAGAAAATATTTTCTTTTTTAAAGATAATATTTTGCGAACACCTTCAATAAGAGCCTGCCTTAATGGAATAACGCGTCAATCAATTATATCGATTGCAAAAGATTTTGGTTATAAGGTTGAAGAGGGTGATTGGACTTATGATGATCTTATTGAAAGTGATGAAATTTTTCTCACCGGAACTGCAGTTGAAGTAACACCAGTTACTAAAATTGATAATGAAATTATTTCAAATGGAGTTATTGGAAATTTGACTAGAGAGATTCAAAACAAATATCAATCAATCATAGTTGGTAATGAAAAACACTATTTGGATTGGCTAACCTTTATATAAACTCAAACCATTTTGTCAAAATATAAAATCGCATTTTTAAGTTACAGAAGTGATCCATTATCCGGTGGACAAGGGATTTATGTTTATGAACTTTCAAAAGCTTTAAAAAAACTAGGACATGACATTCATATTTTCTCTGGACCGCCATATCCGAAAGTACCTTCAGGAGTTAAGTTTGAAAAAATTGAAAACCTAGATCTCTTTGAAACTTTTAATTTAAACGACCGCCTAAAAAAATTTTTACAAAAAAGCAATAGAGATTATTTAGATTATTATGAATTTTTTGTCACTCTTATCGGGGGATTCCCAGAAATGAGAACATTTGGGGTAAGGACTGCTAAATTATTAATTCAAAGAGGAGGGTATGACATTATTCTAGATAATCAGTCATTAAGCTATGGCATTTTGGCATTACAAAAAGATTTTCCTCTTATTGAAATCTTACATCATCCTATTACTCAAGATTACAAATATGATCTTATTTTTAGCAAGGGTATAATTCAAAGGTTTTTTCGTCATAGGTGGTACTCATTTTTGAAAATGAATAAGTTTGTTGCACCGAGATTAAAGCAAATTATCACCCCATCAGCAGCCTCCAAAAAAGATATTCAAAAGGATTTCAAGGTTTTAGCTAATAAGATTAGTGTGATCCATAATGGTATTGATCTTCAGGTATTTAAGCCAGATAAGAATATTGAGCGTAAAAAATTTAAACTGATTACAGTGGCTAGTGCAGATGTTCCTTTAAAAGGCCTAGATACTACAATAAAAGCAATGCAAAGAGTAAAAAATAGTTTTCCAGAGGTACAACTCCTTGTGATTGGTAAACCTAAAGAAGAGGGACATACGCAAAGACTGATCAGAAAATTAGGACTAGCTGGTTCAGTAAATTTTAAAAGCAACCTTTCAAAAGAAGATTTAGCAAAGGAATATCAATCTAGTTCCTTGGCAATTGTCAGCTCCCTTTATGAAGGTTTCTGTTTTCCTGCAATTGAAGCACAGGCCTGTGGGACACCACTTATTTCCTCTAATATACCTACACTTTCTGAAGTTACGCATGGAGAAGCTTTTTATTTCTCACCTGAAGACTCAGAAGAGTTAGCAAATTTAGTTTGTAATTTTTACAAACGACCAGATAAGTTCCAAATGAAAGCTGACAGTGCGTTAATTAGTATAGAAAAAAACTTTAATTGGGATGATGTTGCTTTAAAATTTGAAATGGCAATAGCAAGAACCATCAAAGAATTCAAAAATGCTCACTTTTAATTTTAAAAAAATATCACCATCTCAGGATTCATTCATGTTAGATGTCGGTTGTGGAGAAGGAAGACATATTTTTGGTTTCATGGATGTTCATGCCAATGTAAATTGTGTTGGTATTGATTTAGACTTGCCATCCATAATAGAAAGCAAAAAGAATCTAACCCTATTCAGCAGCATTAGTAACAAAGAATCAAATTTTTTACAGGGATCTTTGTATCACCTTCCTTTCAATGACCAAACTTTTGAAACAATAATTTGCTCAGAAGTGCTTGAGCATGTCTCGGATCTTAAATCTGCTTTAAATGAGATTGACAGATTGTTAAAACCTGGAGGAAAGTTATTAATAAGTGTACCCAGTTTTTTACCAGAAAAGATTTGTTGGTTACTCTCAAAAGACTATCAAGAAATGCCAGGAGGTCATGTAAGGATTTTTAAGAAAAATATTTTAAAAAATTTAGTCACAAAACGTGGTTACATTTATCTAAACTCTGAAAAATTCCATGCCTTACATAGTCCATATTGGTGGTTGAGATGTCTTTTTTGGGATACACAAGATACAAATTTTTTAGTCAAACAATATAAAAAAATATTAGAGCTACAGATTTTGAAATCCACTCCAATACTAAATTTTATAGATAAAATTTTGAATCCAATCATTGGGAAGAGTTCAGCTTTTTACTTTCAAAAAAAGTGAATTGGAATAATTTAAAAGAAAAGCTCATACCTGCAAAGGATTGGATTTTAGAGAATCAATCCAACAGTGGTGCAATTTTTTGGGATGAAAAAGGAAAATGTGACCCCTGGGATCATTGCGAATGTTTAATTGCTTTAGCAATTTATGAAGAATGGGAAGCTTTTGATCTTGGCATTAATTGGTTTTTTAATAATCTTGATCAAAATGGTTTTATTCCTGCTGAATTTAAGAAAGAAAAAAGTATATCTAATCACTTTGAAAGTCATCATGCTCCTTATGTTGCAGTCCCTTTGCTTCAATCCAAATTAATAAGGGGAACCACAAATATGACTGATAAAAATGAATCAAACCTTAAGGAGATTTTTAATCAACTTGCTGCTTTCAAAGATTCTGAAGGATACTATTATTGGGCAAAAAATAAAAATAACTTTGATGATAATTCTCTAATTACAGCTTCCATGTCGATTTTTCTTTCCATAGCAGCATATAAAGAGAATCCAAATATTGTGTATGATCCAAAACTTTGGAGCATAAAGTTTGATCGAGATGGTATTGATCGTTCAAGATTTTCGATGGATTTTTACTACCCATTTCTTGCTAGAGCAAAAAGAAGCAAACGTGAATTTGAACAACTCTTACAAGAATTTTATGTCACTGATTTAGGAGTGAAATGTGTCAAAGAGGAGCCATGGGTTACTTTTGCTGAAACTTCCGAGTGTGCCATTGCAGCACTATTAAATGGCAACCTTGATATAGCAAAACTACTACTTAAAGATATTTTACAATTTCAAAATAATCATGGCATTTTTCCAACAGGCTATCAGTTCAAGGAAAAAATATTTTGGCCAGATGAAAATTCAACTTGGACAAATGCTGCTGTAATTATTGCTGCACATGCTATTTGCAGGCAGAAAGATGATTTTGAAAACGTTTTTTTCTGTCTTAGGTCGATCTTTGGAGAGCAACAAGACTTTTGACACGATCAATTAAAATAAAACCATCTGATATAGCTTTTTCATAGATTTCTTTTGGAGCCTGTCCCCCTTCAGCTTCGGTATCATAGATATCATGGATAGCAAGAATACCAGTATTATTTAATTTTTGACTCCATAATTGATAATCGTTTCTTGCTGATTCAAAAGTATGACTCCCATCAATGAAAATTAAATCAATATTATTACTTAAAATTTTAGAGGCAGATTGAGAAGTCATTACGAGAGGAATAATTGTTTCTGTAAACTGAAATTTTTTGACTGTAGCTTGAAAGTGAGGAAATGTATTAATGGATTTAGTTTCTTTATCATAAAGTTTTGGATCAAAATATTCTTGCCCAAATTGCTGCTCTTCAGAACCTTTATGATGGTCAATGGAAATAAGAACCCTATTATTTTGTTTACATCCAGCTGCAATATAACAGGCTGACTTTCCGCAGTATGAACCAATTTCAACTGCAAAAGATTTTTTGCAGTATGTTCTTGCAAGCTCATAAAGGAATTCTCCTTCTGCGTGATCTAAAAAGCCCTTAATATTTTTAAATTGCTCGATTTTATTATCCATAAAAATATTTTTTACCAAGGGTTGACTTAAATCGACGATGTTGCCACAAGTATTCTTCAGGATGTTCTCTAATTTTGGTTTCGATATGAGTAGTAAGGTCTTGAAGAACAGATTCAGACTTTAAATTATTAATTTCTTCAATTGAAAGAACTAATTCATCATCCTTAAAAAAAGAATTTAAAAATAAAACTTTGCATTGTGTAGATTTTAAAATTTTTATTGGGGCATTAGTTGTAGAACATTTAGTATTAAAGAAAAGTACTTCTGTAGTATTTTCTAAGCCATAATCCTGATCAATAGCATAGAGAACAATTTTTTTATTTTTTAACCAGCGGATAAATGTAAGTGGTTTATTTTTATCTGCCAATCCTTTAACACCTTTCAGCCTTCCTTTTTCTTGCAACTGTTGCATCTCATCAGAATTATGTCTCCTTTCGACACCATAAATTTCAGCATGCATTCCAAGAATTCTTGTATCTAATTCAAGATGATGAGAATGTTTGAAGATTAAAAGCACACCAGAATCTTGTTTTAAAAGGTTTAAGTTATGAATCCTATAATTAAAATTAGCATCTATCTTTTCATCATTCCAAAACCACGCAATACCAGTATGTGATATAGCAGAATATAAAGAATAAAGATTTTTGGTATACAGATTTTGTAAGGTATGTTTATCTAAATCAGGAAAACATTGTTTTAAATTGCTAATGGCATATTTATTTCTCTTAAAGTTTGTAGAATTTAGGTGCTTTGCAAGAAGACTCACTAGACTTGATCTTATTTTTGTGGGCATCGATATTAAAAGTTTCCAGCAAAAATACAAAATATAACTATTAATTTTTTTCATAAATTTTTAAGGTTATTATTACATTATTGAAAATCTTTTTTAATTATGTTTCTTTTTGTCTATAACTTAATTTTCTTCCTGTTGATGCCTATCATCATGATTAGAATTCTTATTAAAGGACTTTCAGATAAATTTTATTTAAAAAAATTTGCTAATAGAATTGGGTATGTCAGGAATCTTTCTCCAGATAAGTCATTCATTTGGATTCATGCTGTCAGTTTAGGAGAGGTAATTTCATCAAAAGGGTTAATCGATGAAATCAAAAAAGATCTTAATTCGCATCAGCAATTTCACAATTACAGAATATTACTGTCTACTTCAACTGGCACTGGTTTACGAAGAGCAATTGATATTCACGGAGAGGATATTCAAATAATTTTTTCACCTTGGGATTTTTTACCTTTTATCTCAAGATTCTTAAATACATTTGATATTAAGATTGCTATTTTTTTTGAAACCGAAATTTGGCCAAATACAATTAAACAGTGCTCAAAAAAGAAAATTCCAACTATCATTGCAAATGCAAGAATTTCAGAAAAGAGTTTCACTAATTATAAAAAATTATCTAAACTCGCGCCTTGGATGTTTCCGAATATTAATATGATTCTTGCTCAAGACTCTTATCATGTTCAAAGATTTAAGTTGCTCAATGCTAATTCTGTCCAAAAAGTTGGCACAGTTAAATTTGATGAGGTGCATACAAAAAATGATTTATTTAATGATGATTTCATCGAAAATATCATCAATAAACCTTTTGTATTAGCTGCTAGTACTCATTCCGGAGAAGAAGAAATCATTATTTCTGAATATCAACAAATGAGAGAACTGATTTCTCCTCTTCCAATTGCAGTTGAATCTTCATTGGTGATAGTTCCAAGACATCCTGAAAGATCAAAGTCTTTAGTAAAACTTTCAAAAAAAATGGGAGAAAAACCATGCCTCTTGTCCGAATTAAAAGAATTGGATAGGGGCTCTAAATTCTGGGGACATGGAAGCAGATTTACAAAAAAAAAGATCTAGAGAGATTTCAATAATAATTGTTGATGAAATAGGCATGCTTGATAGCTTATATGCTCATGCAAGTTTTGCCTTTATTGGGGGGAGTTTGGTTCCTCGAGGGGGACATAATGTAATTGAAGCAGCAAGAAACGAATGCCCTTTTATTCTGGGAAAGCATTTTTTCAATTTTGATACTGTGGTAAAGAAATTTATAGATGCTCAAGCAACTTTAGTGATTGGCAAAAATGATTTAAGTACTTTTGGTTTTGATTTTTTCAATGATAAAGATATTCGCGAACGACTAAAACTTAATGCTATCAAAGTTGTAGATGAGAATAAGGGCTCTACTAGGCGACAAGCTGATTACATCCTTGAATGTATTAATTAAATACTAAGATGTCTCAAAACAAGAAAATTTTCTCTATTATTGGTCCCACAGCAAGTGGTAAAACTGAATTAGCTCTGAAACTTGTGCGTGAATTACCTTTTGAGATCATAGGTGTTGACTCTGTTCAAATTTATAAATTCTTTGATGTTGGATCAGCAAAACCAAGTCAAGAAATTCTTGATTCTATTAAGCATCATCTAGTTGATGAAATTGACCCTCGAAATATTTTTACTGTTTGGAATTTCTATGAGGAAGCACTCACGAGAGTTAATTATATATTTGAACAAGGCAAGGTTCCTTTGTTTGTCGGGGGAAGTATGATGTACTTTAAGTGTCTATTTGATGGGATCAATGATATTCCTGCTTCAAATATAAAAATACGTAATCATCTTGAGCATGAACTTGAAAATAATGGTATCGAAAGTTTATATAAAAGACTTAAAGATATTGATCCAGACTATGCTCGAAACATTAAACAAAAAGATACGCAAAGAATCTTAAGAGCTTTAGATGTTTTTGAATCTTCGCAAAAAAAAATGAGTGAATTACAAGATTTGCCTAAATTAAACCTTTTTAAAGATTTTTCTTTTGTGAACATTGCATTATTGCCGCAAGATAAAATGCATGCGGAAGAATCAATTAGGAAAAGAGTTTATCAAATGTATAAAGATGGATTAGAAGATGAAGTAAAAAATCTTATAAAAAGGAATATTCCCAGAGATCATCCCGCAATGAATGCAATAAATTATAAAGAGACTTTAATGTTCCAAGATGGCTTAATCACCTATGATGAAATGATTCAAAAATGCATTGTCGCAACAAGACAGTTTGTTAAAAGACAAAAGACTTGGATGAAAAATTTTCATTTTTCAGGACAATTTCAAAATCAGGAGTTAACAGACATTTTAAATTTAGTAAAAACTTATTTTAAATAGTTTTTATTTAATTTTTTTTTAATGACCTTATATACTTTTAAAGTTATATAATACTGGCTATGAATTGGGACAATCAAAATAATAAAGACCCTTGGGGTAATAACTCAGGCAATAATCAAGACTTTGACGATTTACTAAAAAAATTCTCAACTATTCTTGGTGGAAAGAAAACAAATGGTAAATCACCTTCTGGTGGTGGATTTGGTTTTTCACCTAAACGCATGCTGACCTATGGTTTTTTTGCTTTACTAGTAATTTATGCAGCATTGAGTGTTTACCAGTTAGATCCTGGTGAAAGGTCTGTAGTATTGAGACTTGGAAAATATTATAAGGAAGAAACAGAAGGATTAAGGTTCATGCTTGCGGGTATTGACCAAAGGTTTGTTGAAGATGTTGCTTTAACAAGACGGTATTCCCAAACTGCAAATATGCTGACTCAGGATGAAAATCTAGTAGATGTAACTGTATCTGTTCAATATAGAATTAGTAATTTAAAAGATTTTGTTCTCAATGTTAGAGATCCTGAAGCAAGTCTCAGAAAAGCTTTGGAGAGTGCTCTTAGATTTGTTGTTGGAGACAACTCTCTTGAGCAAACATTGACAGTTGGTAGGGAGCAAATTGCACAAGATGTTAAAGATAGATTGCAATCTTATTTAGATATTTATGCAGCAGGTTTAATAGTACAACAAGTAAATATTGAAAAAACAGACCCACCTGGTGCTGTAAAAGCTGCATTTGATGATGTGGTCGCAGCAAGAGAGGATAAGATTAGACTTCAGAATGAAGCTGAGCGTTATGCCTTAACTATCGTTCCTGAAGCTCGAGGTCAAGCAGAAGCAAGAATTCAGGCTGCAGAAGCTTATCGTGAGGAAGTTATTGCTAAGGCAGAAGGTGAAGTTGTGCGCTTTAATAAGTTGCTTGCGGAATATCAAAAAGCGCCAAAAGTTACTAGAGACCGGTTATATCTTGATGCAATGCAAGGAGTTTTATCTAATTCAACCAAAATTATGGTGGATGTCGAAGGTGGAAATAACCTGCTATATTTGCCATTAGATAAAATTATGGAGCAAAATAAAAAGCAAGATGAGGAAGAAGATTAATGAATATTAAACCATCATATTTAGTAGTCGCACTGTTATTAATTGGTCTCATTTTTAACAGTTTTTTTATTGTTGATGAGAGAGAAAGGGCTATTGTGTTGCAATTTGGTGAAGCAATCAGACCCAACGTAGAAGTTGGATTCCATTTGAAAGCACCAATTATCCATGAAGTAAAAAAGTTTGATTCACGAATTAGATCACTAGATGAGGATCCTGACAGAATATTGACCGTCGAAAGTAAGTATCTTCTTGTTGACTCTTTTGTAAAGTACAAAATAACAGATGTTCTATTATTTTATAAAGCTACTGGTGGAAGCTTCATCAATCTGAATAATTTACTTGGTCAAAGGACTGAATTTGAACTTAAAAATCAATTTGGTAAAAGGACTGTAACTGAAGTTGTTTCCGGTGAAAGGGATGAACTCATGAATATTATGAGAGAAAACCTTGATTCATCAGTTGTTGATCTAGGTATTGAAGTTATTGACTTTAGAATTAAACGAATAGACTTACCTTCTGAATTAAGTAATTCGGTTTACGAACGAATGAGAACAGAAAGAAAAAGACTTGCTGAAGAACTGCGATCAGAAGGTAAAGAAATATCAAGAGAGATTACTGCTATTGCAGACAAAGATAAAGTTGTTATCCTTGCTGAAGCTTATAAACTTGCGGAGCAAATTCGAGGAGAGGGAGATGCACAATCAGCTGCAATTTATGCAAATGCTTTTTCACAAGACCCTGAGTTTTATGAATTTACAAGGAGCATTAAAGCCTACACAGAAACTTTTCAAAGCAAAAGTGATGTCATGCTGATCGATTCAGACTCTGATTTTTTTCAATACTTAAATAAATCACTGGGCGACGAATAATAATGCACCAAAACACCCTTGTTCTTGGACTGCAATGGGGTGACGAGGGAAAAGGCAAAATTGTTGATGTTCTGAGTGAAAATGCTTATGCAGTTTGCCGTTTTCAAGGTGGTCATAATGCTGGTCATACTCTAAAAGTTAATGATATTACAACCGTTTTACACCTTATACCATCCGGTGTGCTTCATCCTGAAATTAAATGTGTAATTGGTAATGGTGTTGTTCTATCACTGGAAGCATTAAGTGAAGAACTTTCAAAATTGAGCAAAATGGGTATCTCCCTTGAAAACAGATTATTTATCAGTAATAACTGCCCTTTAATTCTTCCAAGCCATATTCTGATTGATAAGGTTAGAGATAAAAAAGAATCAATTGGAACTACTGGTCGGGGTATAGGGCCTGCTTATGAAGATAAAGTTGGAAGAAGAGCAATTAGATTCGGTGATTTGAATGATAGTGCTGCACTTGAGAAAAAAGTAAATAACCTGCTAGAGGTTCATAACAAGATTTTGGTACATTTACATAAATCAAAACCTTGTGATCCTCAAAAGACTCTGGATTCATTATTAAGGTTTAAAAATTTTTATAAAAAATACTCTGCTGACATTTCTGAACTTATTCAAGAATGGCATGAATCAAATCACAGCTTATTATTTGAAGGTGCTCAAGGTACGTTTTTAGATATCGATCATGGAACCTATCCCTATGTAACCTCATCCAGTACTACCGCAGGGGGTGTATCAACTGGATTAGGCATTGGCCCTAAAAGTATTGATAAAGTAATTGGAATATCTAAAGCTTATGCAACAAGAGTCGGAGAAGGGCCATTTCCCACTGAAGTTTTTGATCAGATTCTCAAAGAGATTTCGTCTCGAGGAAATGAATTCGGAGCAACAACTGGAAGACCAAGACGCTGTGGTTGGCTGGATCTTGTATTACTCAAAAAAGCAATTTTTTTGAATTCTGTTGATTCATTATGTCTTACGAAGATTGATATTCTTGATAGTTTTGAGGAAATAAATCTTTGTATTGACTACAAAGACAATAAACCGATATATAAAAGGTTTGATGGTTGGATGCAAAATACATCTCAAATAAAGAAATATGATGATTTACCCCAAAAGTTAAAAGAATATATATCCTTTATTCAAGATTTTACTAAAACCAAAGTTAGCATTCTCTCAATTGGACCTTCAAGAGATCAGAGCATTTATATATAATTTAGAAATGTTTAAGAGGGGTCTTTCATACAAGAAAGTTGTTTTGTTGCTTTTAGCCTCACTTTTTCTGTCACTCTCCACTTATGTTCTCTTAATTTATACGAAGCAACTAGGATCATTGGAAGGACCTGGAAAAATTACTGGGGAGGCAGTGCCTCAATCAGTTATTAAAGACAGAGTTCAGGAAGTTGATAAGGTAAAGACTAAATTAACTGTGGAAACAGATAAACAGATACTTTTTGGTGATCTCCATGTCCATACAACATATTCAACAGATGCCTTTTTGTTTTCTTTACCTTACCTCAATGGCACAGGAGCATCACCAATCGGCGATGCTTGTGATTATGCAAGATACTGTTCAGCTTTAGATTTTTGGTCTATCAATGATCATGCTGAAGCATTAACACCGAGAAAATGGCGGGAAACTATTGATAGCATTAATCAATGTAATGATCTCTCTAACGGATCAAATGACCTCATATCATTTTTAGGTTATGAATGGACGCAAGTTAATCAAGATTATCAAAAGCACTTTGGGCACAAAAATATTATTTTCCGAGAGCGAAATGTTGATAAAGTGCCTCCCAGGCCTATCGCAGCAGGAGGTATTGCAAGTGAGTTTATGCAAATAGGACTCCCAATGCGAACAACAATTTTTCCTGCAATTGTTGATTTTAAAAATAGAGAGAGGATTATTAATTTTCAAAAATTTATTGAAGAAGTTGGGTTAGTGCCTCAGTGCCCAGAGGCTGAATCCTCAAGAGACCTTGATGTAAATTGCATTGAAATAGCAAATGATCCAAAAGAGTTAACCGATAAACTGGATGATTGGGAAACTCCCTATATGGTTATTCCACACGGGACCACCTGGGGGTTTTATACTCCACCAAATGCTGATTGGAGAAAGCAATTAAAAGATTTTTATAACCCACAAACGCAAAACCTTTTTGAAATTTTTTCAGGTCATGGAAATAATGAAGAATATAGAACATGGAATGATACATTGCTCGATGCTGATGGCATCCCGTATTGTCCTGAACCCTCCGGTAATTTTATTCCAACATGCCATCAAGCAGGAAAGATTATGGAATCTCGTTGCAAAGATTCAGGAATGAGAGCAAGCGAATGTGATGAATTAGTTCGAATTACTAAGAAGAACGCAGCCTTGATGGGAGCGGGTGGATTTATGGCAGTTAGGGAAACAGAACCAGATGACTTTTTAAATGCTGGTCAGTGTAATGATTGTTATTTACCTGCATTTAATTACAGGCCTTTAGGGTCAGCCCAATACATATTAGCTATGACTGACTTCAGCAAACCCGGAATAAAAAATAGAATTAAAGCAGGTTTTATTGGTTCAAGTGATAATCATGGCGCAAGACCTGGAACAGGTTATAAACAAATTGATAGGAATCAAAATACTGAAGCATATGGCTTTTCTAATGCAACAGTCGAATGGTTGAATAATTTGGATTTACCAAGAGGAAAATTAAAACCATACATGAGACCACGTGAACAAGTTCTTGATTCTTCAAGTTTTACAGGGCTAACAGATCTTGAGAGACAAAGTGCTTATTTTATGACTGGAGGTCTTGTGGCAACCCATTCAGAATCTAAATCAAGGGAAGATATTTGGGATTCACTGGATAGAAGAGAAGTCTATGCAACTACTGGGACGAGAATACTCTTATGGTTCAATGCCAATCACGATGAGGACATTTATCCCATGGGTTCTGAGTTTAACACTGATAAATCTCCTGTTTTTACGGTCAAAACTGCTGGTTCATTTAAACAAAAACCCGGTTGCCCCGATTATAGTGACAACATGCTGGGCAAGGATAGATTGGAAGAAATTTGCAATAGTGAATGTTACAACCCATCTTCTGAAAGGAAGATTATCGAAAGGATAGAAGTTGTGAAGATTTTACCTCAATCTTATGAAAATGAATCAATCAATGAATTAATCTTTGATAAGTGGAAAAGTTTTAACTGTAACAAATCTATTTGTGAATTTCGCTTTATTGATGAAGATTTTGAAAGCCAAAAAAGAGATGCAGTTTATTATGTTCGTGTTATCGAGGAAGCATCAAATATAATTGGTGCAGACCCATTAGGTTGTGAATTTAATGCTGATGGTGAATGCATTAAGACTACTATTTGTCGAGCTGGACATGAACAAAATAGAGGAGATTGCTTAGCTAAAAGTAATGCCCAGGCATGGTCAAGCCCAATTTTTGTTAATTCAATTTAGAAAATTTATCAAGACAAGCGTTTATAAACTTATAAGATTCAGGATTTGAAAATTTCCTTGCTAGCCTTATGCATTCGTCAAAGGTAACCTCTTTTGGAAACTTTTCTTGTTCAAGTTCGATAATCCCCAAAAATATAATTGCCTTATCGATAAGATCGATATCATTTATCTCAAGTTTTTCAAAAATTGCATTTAAATAAGATTCTTTATTTTTTATTTCTTGAACATATGAAGAGAACATTTGAAAATTGACTCTTTTTGGAGAATTTTCTTCCTGGAATTGCTTGATAATTTTTTTTGTGGAGATTGTGTTGTCAAAGAGGAGTTGATAGATAGCTTGTACTGAAATTTCTCTAGTTTGGATATTTTTTTTATGCTTTGCTAGATTCTTCATGAAGAAGTCTCATAATTTATCAAGATTAGTTTTGAGTACATTTAAACCAAAAGATTTTTTGTTAATTGCAAGCTTCTTTTCTTTTATTAACCCAAGCATTCCCCTCGCATTACTCTTAGTATTTTTAATGAGTCGATCTTTAAGTTGTGCTTCATTTTCCACACACAACACATTATTGATAACAGCAATATTTGGGAAAGTCATAGATAATTCACCTATTGATCTGAATACTTCGTTGGAGACAAGATCATAATGAGAAGTCTGACCCCTTATTACTATCCCAAGGCAAAAAATGCCTACAGGTGTATTTAATGGATACCTATATTCATTTAATACATGTTTTGCAAATGGTGCAATTTCTAATGATCCAGGAACAGAGAATCTTTTAAATTCAAAAACTGGTTTCTTTTTATCTAAAATAGATAATGCAGCCTTTTCCATTGAAGAAATGTAGTCTGAATACCAATCAGAGGAAATTATGAATATAGCTCTTCTATCTTTCATTTTCAAAACTTGTAATTTCTATGTTAAATCCAGATAAATTATTATATTTAGTTGGTGTTCCCAAGACCCTGATTTTTTTTAATCCAAGAGCTCTCAATATTTGTGAGCCAGCTCCAATAACCCTTCTACTTTTTTTAGTTAACTCTTTTCCCTTAAGAAGAGATAACCAATATGAACTTGCATCTCGATGATTTATTAGAACAAGTACACCTGCATCTTCTTGTGCAATTTTTTTTAAAGATTGCCTGACTGACCATTTCTTGCCCAGTTCCTTGATGCCCAAAGTATCCTGCAAAACACTTTGAGTTTGGACACGAACCAGAGGATTTTCTACACCTTCATTTAACCCTTTTGATAAAGAGAAATGATAATTTTGATCTAATATGTCTTCCCAGATGTGCAATTCAAATTCCCCAAAATCTGTGTCCACTTTCCTTTTTTCAATCTCTTTAATGGTGGTTTCTTGAGATAATCTAAAATCAATAAGATCTGCGATTGTCCCTATTTTTAAATCATGTTTTTTAGCAAACATTTCAAGGTCGTCTCTTCTTGCCATTGAGCCATCATCATTCATAATTTCACAAATCACTCCTGATGGTGATAAACCTGATAATTTTGCAAGATCACATGACGCTTCAGTATGTCCTGCTCTTGCCAGGACTCCACCATCCATTGCCTCCAGTGGAAACACATGACCTGGTTGTGCTATGTCATCAGCAGTTGCTTCTGGATGGACTGCAGCAAGAATAGTAGTAGCCCTATCTTGAGCAGAAATACCAGTTGTGATCCCATCTTTTGCCTCGATTGAAACCGTAAATGCTGTTTTATTTGAGGATTCGTTGGAGGAAGTCATTTGCTTCAAATCAAGTTCTCGACACTTTTCTTTAGTTAGGGTTAAACAGATTAACCCTCTGCCATATTTCGCCATAAAATTAACAATATCTGCTGTGACAAGCTCTGCTGCACATACTAAGTCACCCTCATTTTCTCTATCTTCATCATCTACGATGATAACTACCTTGCCTAGCCCAAGATCCTTAACTATGTCTTGTATATTACTCTTAATCATTTTTACTGAAAATAATTTTTTTATCTGGCCCTATTCTACTACTGGAACTTCTTTGAAAACCATTTAATTCAAGATAATTATCAGTGTCAAACCAAGGCATACCATGACTGCCAAGATTATGAGGAGCTTCAAAATAAATTACTTGATCAACAAGGCTTGTTTTTAGGAATGCATTCACTAATTTAGGTCCAGCTTCAACTAGAATAGAGTTTATTTCTGAAGCTGATAGTTTTTTAATTATTGAATTTATTGACACATTTTTACCGTTAAATATTAAAACATCATTATTTTTAAAGAATTCATATTTTTTTGAATGTATTTCAGTACTCAGAAGTATTTTTTGTGGTTGATTAACATTGAATTCAACTCGTGCATTCATTTTGGGATTATCTTTACGCAATGTATTGCCCCCAGTAAGAATACTGTCATATTCTGCCCTTATTAATTGAACATCTGCTCTTGCTTCTGGTGATGTAATGATAGTTCTCTCATCTGAGTTTTGAAGGAAAGCCTTACCATCTTTTGACGCAGCAATTTTTAGAGTTATAAATGGTCTTTTTTTTCTATGCCTAAAGAAAAAAAATTTATTTTGATCTTCGACTAGACTCTCACAAACTCCGGATTGCACTTGAAGACCATGTTGAATAAGTTTATTAATACCCGTTCCACTTACTTTGGGATTTGGATCAATAGCACCGATAATAATATTCTTTATTCCTGATTGTATTATAGCATTTGTACATGGTGGTGTTTTGCCATCATGATTGCAAGGTTCGAGGGTGCAAAACAAAGTTGATTCTTTGAGTATATCTTTTGCTTTCTTATATTTTTTATAAACAGAATTAATAGCATTTATTTCAGCATGATTCCCTCCATAATTCTGATGATAGCCTTGACCTACAATTTCATTATTATTAACTATTACACAGCCAACTACCGGATTTGGTTTTGCTGTAAATTTTCCTTTAGCAGCTAGAGCAACTGCAAATTCCATATACTTTTGGTGATTCACTTTTTCTTTTTGGAAGTATTTTTAGATTCCTGATTTAATGATTTTATTTCCTCAGAAAAGTCACTTATATCTTGAAAATCTCTATAAACCGAGGCAAAACGAACATAAGCAACAGAGTCAACTTCTTTAAGCGCATTCATCATTATTTCACCAACCTTTCTTGAGTGTATTTCCTTTTCTCCTAAAAACCTTATTTGATTGAGAATTTTTGAAAATAAAGCATCTGTCTTTTCTGATGATAAAGGTCTTTTTTCAAGTGCTCTTAACATCCCTTTTTTTAATTTAGAACCATTAAAGGTTTGTCTTTTCCCATCATTCTTAATTATTTTTGGTAAAGCAAGGTCAGCCACTTCAAATGTGGTAAATCTTGCATTACAAACTTCACACTCTCTTCTTCTTCTAATTTGTGATCCATCTGCAAAGACGCGAGAATCAACCACTTTTGTTGCTTCAGCCTGACAAAACGGACAAAACATTATTTATACACTGGAAATTCTTTACAAAGTTCAATAACCTCTTCTTTAACTTCCCTTATTAATTTTTCATTATTAATATCTAAAACAATGTCGCAAATCCAATTACTAATTTGATTTATTTCTGTTTCTTTAAAACCTCTTGTTGTGACTGCGGGAGTTCCCAGTCTCATACCTGAAGTCACAAAAGGTGATTGTGGATCATTGGGAACAGCATTCTTATTAACGGTAATATTTGCAGATCCCAGAGTGTTCTCACAATCCTTGCCGGTAACATTTTTATCACGAAGATCTACTAATAACATATGATTTTCAGTATGCCCACCTACAATGTTTATATCTCTTTTTAAAAAAGCATCACACATAGTTTTCGCATTTGTAACAACTTGCAGCATATAGTCTTTAAATGAGGGTTCTAATGCCTCTTTAAAACAAAGTGCTTTTGCAGCTATGACATGCATTAGTGGCCCACCTTGAGAACCAGGAAAGACAGCTGAATTTAATTTTTTGTGAATATCTTCATTTTCCCTAGCTAAAATAATACCTGATCTGGGCCCCCTCAATGTCTTATGAGTTGTAGAAGTTACTACATCTGCGTAAGGAACTGGAGACGGATAAACTCCAGCAGCAACCAAACCAGATATGTGAGCCATATCTACAAGTAAGTAAGCATTAATACTATCAGCAATTTCTCTAAAAATTTTCCAATCAATAATACCCGAGAAAGCTGAGAATCCTGCAATTATCACTTTTGGTTTATGCTGTTGTGCTAAATCCGCAACTTGATCGTAGTGAATATCATAAGTTTCTGGGTGAAGACCATACTGGAAAGATTGATAATTTTTACCTGAAAAGTTCACTTTTGATCCATGCGTAAGATGTCCCCCTTGATCAAGACTCATACCCAAAATTGAATCATTAGGTTCTAATAAAGCTAAAAATGCTGCTGCATTTGCCGATGACCCTGAATGAGGCTGAACATTTGCATAAGCTGCGCCGAATAATTTCTTTGCTCTCTCTATTGCAAGATTCTCTGCAAGGTCAACATGTTCACAACCACCATAGTATCTTTTACTTGGGTAGCCCTCTGCATATTTATTTGTTAATATTGATCCTTGTGCATCAAGTATTCTCTGAGATGTATAATTTTCTGAAGCAATTAATTCAATGTGCTCTTCTTGACGCTGCTCTTCAAGTTGGAGACTGTCCCATAGCTCACTATCGTACTCACTGATATCTTGAGGGTTTGAAAAGATGGGATCTGATTTCATCATATAACTTTTAAAGATTTGAAAAACATATTTTAAATGAACTATGGCCTTTTGTGTTTAAAACTTTTTTTTCTCAATGGAAAAGTTTTTTTGCATATTTTACATTTTAATCCAAAGCAATCTCTTGCTTGGCAAAACTCTCTTCCCCAAAATATAAATTGCAAATGAAGAGCATTCCATTTCTTGGGATGAAAAAGTTTTTTTAAATCTTTTTCTGTTTGCACAACATTTTTTCCAGAGGATAATCCCCACCTTTGAGCTAACCTATGAATATGAGTATCAACGGGGAAAGCTGGCTCTCCAAATGCTTGAGACATTATCACCGAAGCAGTTTTATGACCTACACCGGGAAGACTTTCAAGATCATCAAAATTCGATGGAACTTTGCTGTTAAATTTATTAACAAGAATTTTAGAAAGATTTTTAATTGCTTTTGATTTTTTAGGACCCAGTCCACAGGGCTTGATAATTTGATAGATTTTCTCTCTTTTTAGTTTACTCATTGCCTTTGGTGTGGCAGCAGTCTTAAACAATTCTGGAGTAACGGTATTTACTCGTTCATCGGTGCATTGAGCTGACAGGAGTACTGCAATTAAAAAAGAAAAATTATCATGATGGTTGAGTGGGATAGGTGGTCTAGGATATTGCTTATGCAAAATCCTTTCAACTATTAATGCCCGCTCCTGTCTTGTCATGATCTAAAGTTTAGTCTAATTTATGCATATGGGTTTAATTAAATATCAAAAGTACCTGCTTCAATTAAAAGAGGTTTTTTTGGAGGAAAACCAAGAAAACACCAAAATGCTTGATGTGTATTTTAAGTTTATTGATGGCAAGGCAACAGATGATGAACTGAATGATGCTAACAAACAATTGGAAGAACTTATTAAAAGTCTAGGGATGGGATTTTTAGTCTTATTGCCATTTAGCCCCGTCACTATTCCTTACCTAGTTAAAAAAGCTAAAGAGCATAAAATTGATATTATTCCAAGATGGTATAAGTCTTTAAGGAAACACCAAGATACATTAGAATAGTTAAATATTTTTGGAGAATAATTATGAAGAATGCAGTGATTGTTGACAGTGTAAGAACAGGACTTGCTAAATCCTTCCGAGGTGGTTTTAACATGACACGCCCTGACGAAATGCTTGCACATATTATTAATGCATTGCTTGAGCGAAATCCCAACTTACCTCCTGAAGCAGTTGAAGACATTATTATGGGTTGTGGAAATCCAGAGGGGGCTCAAGGGCATAATGTTGGAAGAAATGCCGCCGTATTATCCAATTTGCCAATAACTGTTGGTGGAACAACTATCAATAGATATTGTTCATCAGGCATGCAATCAATATCCATGGCAGCCTCTCAGATTATGGCAGGTTGTTACGATACAGTTATCGCAGGTGGAGCAGAGACTATTTCAATGCTTCAAGGGAAACAAAATATGGATAACTTTGTCAATGAAAGGTTAGCCGAAGAATCTCCAGGGATTTATTTTCCAATGGGAATGACTGCTGAGGTTGTTGCAAAAAGATATGAGGTTTCAAGAGAATCTCAAGATGAGTATGCACTTGAAAGTCAAATGAGGACTGCATCGGCACAACAACGAGGTGACTATGATGATGAAATCATACCGATGCATACAAAAATGCTCTTAATGAATAAGGAGACAGGAGAATCTAAAGAAATTGAATATACTGTAGAAAAGGATGAGTGTAATCGTCCGGAGACAACTTTAGAAGGACTAGCATCCTTAAAACCAGTATTTGATCCTGAAAACGGTTCTGTAACTGCAGGAAATTCATCACAATTATCAGATGGTGCCTCGGTCACTCTTGTCATGTCTGAGGATAAAGCTCTAGAGTTAGGATTAAAACCACTTGCGTACTTTAGAGGCTTCACAACAATGGGTTGTGAACCTGATGAAATGGGTATTGGCCCCGTTTACTCTGTTCCAAAACTCCTTAAAAATTATAATTTATCAATGGAAGATATTGATATTTGGGAGCTTAACGAAGCATTTGCTGTGCAAGTTGTTTATTGCAGAGATAAATTAGGTATCCCTATGGAGAAACTTAATCTTGACGGTGGATCAATTTCAATTGGACATCCTTACGGCATGACAGGTTCTCGTCAGGTAGGTCATTTAGCCAGACAGCTTCAAAATCAAGAAAAACAATTTGGTGTTGTCACGATGTGTATCGGAGGTGGCATGGGAGCTAGTGGACTTTTTGAAAGATATCCTTCTTGATCACAGAAAAAAGAATACTTGAGTGTTTTAAACATCTTTTTTCACCGGCCAATCAAGATGAAATAAAAATTGGTCCAGGTGATGATGCTGCAGTCATTGCAGCTAATCATTTTGACCTTGTCCACTCCGTTGACATTGCTCATGAAGACGTTCATTTTCCAAAAGATTCTTTACCTGAAGACATTGCTTACAGAGCAACTGCAATTGCTCTTAGTGACCTTGCTGCTATGGGAGCATATCCAAAATTTTTTTCAATAGGACTAATGGCTGATGAAGTCAAGATTTCTTGGTATGAACAGTTTGCTAATGGCCTCCAAAAAATCATAAAGGAATATAATATTTTATTAATTGGAGGGGATGTTACAAAAGGATCAAAAACAGTATGCGTAAATGTGTTTGGGCATCCGTTCAATGAGGTATTGAAAAGAAGTACGGCAAATATTGGTGATAAAGTTTTTATCACAGGCCAACTTGGTAAATCAAGACAGGGACTAAAAGATTGGAATTCAAAGAGAGATACTTCTTTTATCAATAACTTCTTTTATCCTAAGCCTAAATTTGAATTTGCAAAAATTATTTCAGATCATGCCACTTCTTGTATTGATATTTCAGATGGTCTTTATTCTGACTTAAACCAAATTTGTTTCAGTTCAAAAGTTGGAGCAAAAATATTTATTGAAAAAATTCCAATAACTTATGACTTAAATGATTTAACATTTGGTGATGATTATGAATTGTGTTTTACAGCTCCGGATCATTCAACTCAATATTTAGCAGAGAATGGATTTTACATGATCGGAGAGATAGATAACTCTCAAAAAATAGAATTTTATGAAGCTAATAAAAAAATTGACTTAAAACAAAAGGGTTGGGATCCATTTGCTTAAAAAAGTTGCAATAGTTGGAGGAGGGATTACTGGTCTTACTACTGCATTATTTTTATCAAAAAAAAACTTTGAAGTTACACTTTTTGAAAAAAATAAACTCTTGATGGAGACAAGCTCAAAAACTACACAACTAATTCACGGAGGCTTGAGATACTTAGAAAGTTTTCAATTAAAGGAAGTCCAAAATGGATTAAATGATCGCGCCTGGTGGTTTAGAAACTTTCCAAACGAAACCAAGGAAATATCTTTTTTAATTCCATTTCAAAAAAAGAATATAGATTTTTATAAGCATTTTTTGGGAGTTAAATTTTATGATTTTCTTGCTGGGAATCAAAATTTATCTTCCAGCAAAATTGCAGATTATAAGACTATAGAAGGTTTTGGATTGCTTCCAAATTTCCAAAAGGGGATTATTTTTTCTGATGGGCATATGAAAGAAACTTTAAGTCAAAAACTTATTGAACAAACAAAAGCCAATCAGGTGAGTTTGATCGAAGAACATGAAATAAATGTCCTTGACAGTAATGGCAAAGTGGGAAATGAAATTTATGACGCTGTCATTATAAGTGCAGGACCATGGACCAAAGAATTGTTAGATAGAAATAATATATTTACCAAATTTGATATCGATTATATTAAAGGCAGTCACTTAGTATTTGAACATTATCTCAATCCAGAAAGTTCAGCAGGATTTATGTTGCCTGATATTAACAAAGAAAGGTATATTTTTGTTCTTCCTACATCAAAAGGAACACTGGTTGGCACTACAGAAGTCCCAATTAATCATCCTAATTATCACTCAATCAATAAATTTGAGGAAGATTACCTAATCGAAAGCATCAACAATTATTTTGTAAAGAAATTTAAGAGAGATGCCATTATTGATTCATATTCTGGAGTGAGGCCATTAATAAAAAAAGGTTCTAATGATTTTCATAATGCATCAAGAGATTTTGTTATTGAAAAACAAGGAAAATTATTTAGTATTTTTGGAGGTAAGTGGACAACTTCTCCATCAATTGCTCGTAAAATTGTTAAAATGCTTTCCACATGAAGACTTTCCCCAACTTAAGAAATCCTTTTGACCTATTTGCTTCCCTTTTTGGAATAGGTCTAATTGCATTTGCTCCCGGTACTTTTGGATCAATTTTTGCATTGGTATTGTTTATAGTCCTCTCTCATTTTATTAATATGTTTTTTGCTACATTGATTATTTTTGTTCTTAGTATCTTTGTTTGTAATGAAGTTATAAGAGATTTAAAGGTAAAAGATCATAAGGCAATTGTTATTGATGAGCTTGTTGGAATGTGGATTGCTCTTCTACCAGCTACTTATTTATTTAATTCTATGGAAGAAAGAATAACTTATGCAATTTCCGCACTAATATTTTTTAGATTCTTTGATATATTGAAGGTTTTCCCAATTTACTTAATCGATAGAAACCTTAAAAATGCTTTTGGTATTGTTCTGGATGATGCAATTGCTGGGCTTTTTGCAATCATTCCATCATTTTTAATACTTTATCTTCTATTTTAGGTGCTGTCAGTCCACACTCCTCTAGCATTTCGTCTCTCGAAGCGTGCTCAATAAAGCTATCGGGTATCCCTAAAATTAAGAACCTCGGATTAAAACTTTGTTTGCTGCAAAATTCTTGCACAGCAGAACCAGCACCGCCTGCAATACAACCGTCTTCAAGAGTGACAACTAAATCAGCTTGTTTTAGATGATTTTTAAGAATATCTTCATCGAGTGGTTTTACAAAACGCATATCTATTAAAGTAAGATTCAAATTTTCAGCAACTTTCTCAGCTTCATGCAAGAGTGCACCGAAATTTAACATAATAGATTTTTTATCACCTTTCCGAATAAGATTTGCTTTGCCAATTGGAATTTCATTTAAGCTTTCTTCGAAAGTCTTATTTGGACCAGAACCTCTCGGATAACGAACGGTAGCAGGTCCATCGAAGTTGAATGCGGAAGTCAGGAGCAATCGTGTTTCTACTTCATTTGATGGAGTTGTGACAATCATATTAGGAATGCATCTCAAATACGCAATATCATAATTACCAGAATGTGTAGGGCCATCTTCACCGACAAGACCTGATCTATCTAATGCAAAAGTTACATTGAGGTTTTGTATGGCTATATCATGAATTAATTGATCATATGCTCTTTGTAAAAAAGTAGAGTAAATTGCAACAACAGGTTTTAGATTTTGACATGCTAAACCTGCTGCAAAGGTTAAAGCATGTTGCTCAGCAATTGCTACATCAAAATACCTTTCTGGAAACTTTTGGCTGAATTCCACAAGTCCAGAACCCTCTCTCATAGCAGGTGTTATTCCAATTAATGATTCATTTATTGATGCCATGTCAACAATCCACTTACCAAAAATATCTTGATATTTAATTTTCTTACTTTTAGAACTCTGACCTTTTGAAATGGCATGATATTTAATTCTATTTTTTTCTGCCAAATTAAAACCTGCCCCTTTTTTTGTAATAATGTGAAGAAATTGTGGACCTTCTAAATTTTTTAAGTTGTCAATGACTTCAATTAATTGTTGAATATTATGACCATCAATAGGACCTATATAGTTCCATCCGAGTTCTTCAAAGATACCCCCTGGTGCAACCATGGTTTTCATACTTGTTTCTACAGTTCTTGCAAGATGATGAGCAGTAGGGAGATTCTTCAAGACTTTTTTCCCACTTTTCTTTATACCTGTGTATAGTTTAGAAGCCCAAATTCTTGAAAAGTAGTTATTAAGACCACCAACATTTTCAGAAATAGACATATCGTTATCATTGAGAATTACTAAAATATTTGATTTTTCAGCACCTGCATGGCTCAAAGCTTCGAAAGACATTCCTGCTGTCATTGCTCCATCACCGATAATAGCAACTGTCTTATCATTCAGCCCTTTAATTTTATTTCCAATAGACATTCCTAATGCTGCACTTATGGAAGTACTAGAGTGGCCAACTCCAAATGCATCATATTTACTTTCTTTTCTTTTTGGAAATGGTGACAACCCCTCTTTTGATCTAATTGTTTCAATAAGATGTTTTCTGTTTGTAAGAATTTTATGTGGATAAGCTTGATGACCAACATCCCATACAATATTGTCATTTGGACTATCGAATAGATAATGAAGAACTATTGTAAGCTCTATAACTCCTAGTCCTGCACCGAGGTGACCACCACTCTTAGAGACAGAATAAAGGAGAAACTCTCGGAGTTCATCTGCCAACTGTATCAGTTCATTTTGAGAGAGTTTTTTAAGATCATTTGGATCCGAAACCCGGTCTAAAAAAGGAGTTTGCGGCATGTTTTCGGGAATGCTATCAAATATCTTCATTTTTCTCTTTTAAAAATAAAATCAGTTAATGCATATATTTCAGGATTATTTTCATAGCTGTCAATTTGATGTAGGTTTTTTAATGCATTTTCATGATACTTAACTAATTTTTCTTCTGTCCTTCTTTTTCCAAGCAGATGGATATAATTTTTTTTGTTATTTTTTTTATCAGAATGCAATGATTTACCAATCTTATCTTCCGACCCAAAAATATCTAAAAAATCGTCTTTAATTTGGAATCCATGACCAATATTTTTTGCGAAATTGAAAATATTTTTTTGTGTTTGTGAATCTATTTTTTCACCCAAAAAACCAAAGTAAACCGCAGTCTCAATAAGCTTTCCAGTTTTAAGATAATGCATTTTTTCAACAAAAATCTCATCAATTTTATTAGTTTCAGAGTGAATATCTAACTCCTGACCCAAAACCATTCCTTGAAATCCACATGAGCTCGATAATGACTGGATTGCATTTATTTTTTCTTCTGCTTCTAAGTCATTATCAAAGGCAATTATTTCATAACTCAGTGAGTGCAAAGCATCTCCAGCTAAAATTGCAAAATCTTCTCCGTATTCAATGTGATTTGTCTTTTGTCCACGTCTCCAATAATCATTATCCATTGCAGGAAGATCATCATGGATGAGAGAATAGGTATGCATTAACTCTATACTAGTTGCCAAACTTAGTAAGCTTTGATTAGAGAGTTGTTTATTATTTTTACCAAAAGCAAAAACCAAACCTGCTCTAATCATTTTGCTTTCAGCAAGGGCTGAATAGCACATAGCTTTAGCAATAGTTGTATTATCAGTAATGGTAGATTTAATTTTATTTAAGACAAGCAATCTAGATTCTTTTAAAAAATTACCAGCCATTGAAAGATTAATTATTAGGTAGCTTCTGTTGGTTCAACATTGCCATCCTCGAGAAGTGTTTGAATCTTGATTTCTGCCTCACTTAATTGTTTTTGACATTCTTTAACAAGAACAACACCTTCTTCAAATGATTTGATGGAGTCATCGAGGTTTACATTTCCATCCTCAAGTTTTTCAACAATCTTCTCTAACTTTTTTAGAGATTCTTCAAAAGTATTCTTAGAATTAGACATGAATGTATTGTATCTATTTATTAATTAGTTGTGTATCTAATTCTTGATTACTGACAGAGGCAAGGAAATGTTTGAGATGTGAAGGCAGTGCCAGAGCAGCAGGAGTAAATATTAGAGTAAGCAAAGTACTAAAACTTAACCCAAAAACAATTGATTGAGCAAGATTTGACCACCAATCAACTACTCTGCTTCCAACTGTAATCTCTCTAGCAACTAGGTCAATGCTCAAACCCAAAGCAAGTGGCAACAAACCTAAAATAGTAGTGACAGTTGTCAGCAGTATGGGTCTGAGCCTTTGTTTACACGATACTGTAATAACATCAAGAATATTTTCATGAGGCCTTTCACTTTTTAACCTATTAAAAGTATCAATCATGACAATATTATTATTGACTACAATGCCAGCTAATGTGACTATCGAAATACCCGTCATAGTTGAACTGAAGGGTTTATTGGTAATCAAAAGACCAAGTAAGACACCAACAAAAGACATCACGACTGATGATAAAACAACGGCAGATTGATAAAAACTGTTAAATTGAGTGAGAAGCATCAATAACATTACAAATATGGCAGTTATGCCAGCAACAATCATAAACTGATTGACTTCATCAGCTTCTTCAGCCTGCCCTTGAAACTTGTAATTAATTTGATTACCTAAATCTGCACTTTTCAACCAAGAATCAATTTCATTCACTTTATCACTTACTAAAATATCAGGCCATGGAGAGGCATGAATCTCATGGTAGTATCTGCCATCTCTTCGAATAACACTCTCTCTGAATTGCTTTGGCTGAACTGAAATAAAACTACTCACAGGAACAAGCCCATTTTTTGTTTGAACTTTAAGATTGTTAATGCCAGTTATAGTCCTGTACTCTGGTTCAAATCTTGCTCTAATATCAATTTCATCTCTTGCATCATCTGGATTAAATTCTCCAACTTTAAAACCTGAAGTTAACATTTGGACCAATGCACCAACATCAAAAACATTTACTCCAAGTTGTGCAGCTTTTTGGTTATCGACCTGAACACTCCATTCAACAGATGGATAGGCACGAGTTGAAAAAATATTCGTTAAACCACTAATATTTGTCCTCATGTAAGTTTCAATTTTTTTTGCTGCCTGTGTTACTTCTTTTTCAGTCTCACCATAAATACCTAACTCAATAGGTGCACCAAACTCTGGACCACCCATATCAGGTTCAGCTTCAACAACGATACCTGGAATATTTTTTGTTAATTTAGTTATTTTTCCGATAGCTTCTAAACCACTTATAGATCTCTCTGATGCCGGCACCACCTCAACAAACCCACTTCCAATTTTGTCACTACCTCCATCCCACCATCGGGAACCTGCTTTGAGGTAAACACTTTTCAACTCCTCAATCTTAAGGACTTCATTCTCGATAGATTCAATAATTTCTTTTTTTTCAAGAGCAGAAAAATTTCCACGACCTCTAATAGATATTTCTGCTTCAATTGGATCTATTGTTGCAAAGTATTCAGTTCCTTTTCCATAATAACTATAAGTAATTAAAATTAGAGAAATGATTGAGAACACAGCAATTATTGTCTCAAAAGGTTTATGGACAAAAACCTTGATTTTATCTGCATAAAACTGGGAGATATTATCAAAAATTCTTTGCCCAGTTTTATCAACTGCATTATCTGTGCTCAAAACTGATTTATGTTGACCAAAATATGATCCTACAACTGGAGTGAGAACCATTGCATAAAAAAATGAGGCAATAAGTACAAAAAAAACAGTTAAAGGAAGATATTTCATGAATTGACCGGTATATCCCGGCCAAAAAATTAAAGGGATAAAGGCTGCTAATGTCGTTCCGGTTGAGGCAAGAATTGGGAAAAACATCCTCTTTGCAGCAAGTTTATAAGCTTCAAAGCGGGTGAGACCTTCACTAATTTTTCTATCAGCATACTCAGTAACTACGATAGATCCATCTATTAGCATTCCCATAGAAAGAAGCAGTCCGAACATTACCAGAAAATTCATTTCAAGATTTGCACTATTTAGTATGATAAAGGTAAATAAAAAACAGAAAGGAATTGAAAGACCAACAAGTACTCCAACTCTCAATCCAATTGAAGCCACAACTAAAATTATAATTAATAATACAGCAGCTAGAATATTTCCTTGAAGCTCAGACACTAATTGTTCCGTTATAACAGTTTCATCATCCGTGATAACAATTTCTAAATTAGGAGGCAACTTAGTATTAATTTTTGATAAGGATTCATTGATGGCAGTTTTAGTATCAAGAGCATTGGCACCATCTCTTAAGAAGATTTCAATGGAGATAGCATCTTCTCCATTAATTTTGGCATATTCATCGAAATCCATAAAAGTCCTTTTTACAGAAGCTATGTCCCCAAAAGTAACAATTGCATTTTGAGACACTTTAATGGGGATGTTATAAACATCTCTTGGAGTTTCTAAAATACTTGGCACTTCAACATTGAAACTGCCAAGACCAGTGTCTTGCCTTCCACCAGGTATGATTAGATTATTATTATTTATTGAATTGTAGAGATCACCAAGAGTTACCCCATAAGCTTCCATTTTAGACTTTTCAATTACACCCTCAAGAACTTCATCAGGAGCTGCAAAAATATCAGCTTGATAAATACCATCAATATTTTCTAACTCATCCTTGAGTTCTTCAGCAAAAAATATCTTTTGTCGCAACGATCCATCACCTATGAGGCTGATAGTCATCACGGGAAAACTACTTTCCGAGTATTCCTCAATTTGGGGGTCTTCAGCTTCATTTGGCAATTCACTTTTTACTTCTTCTACCGATTGCTTAACATCAACAAGTGCTTTAGTCATGTCATACTGGATATCAAATTCTAAAATTACTCTTGTAACTCCAAGTGAGCTATTTGTGTTGATATGCTTTATACCCTCAACACTTCTCAGATTATTTTCGAGAGGTTTTGCAATTAATCTAGCTCCATCATCTGGAGATGCTCCCTCCAAAAAGACAGTTACACTTATAAAAGGCAATTGGATATTAGGCCTTGAAGAAATTTGAATCTCTTGCCTGGCATATGCACCAGCAAGGATGATCACTAATGCAATTGTTAGGGTAGTTTTTGCTTTTGATAAAGCAAAGTCAACAATTCTATCCATTATTCGTGATCAAGTTATCTGTAATGATTTGTCCATCTTCAACAAAACCTTGACCTTGAACTATAATTTCAACAGAATCTGGTAAGCCCGATATCCATAATCCCTCTTCAAGGTCTTCAATGATTTGAACTTCACTGAATTCGACAACA
The DNA here is from genome assembly GCA_902602185.1 of uncultured SAR86 cluster bacterium. Lineage (GTDB taxonomy): Bacteria > Pseudomonadota > Gammaproteobacteria > Magnimaribacterales > D2472 > CACNXK01. Next base: position 295,383 of record CACKPV010000001.1, on the reverse strand, counting down.
TTATTAGAATTTATAACTTTTACACCAATTCTCCCAAGATCATCCAAAACAAGAATTGAGGGAGAGATTTTATGTGCTAGAACTGGATCTGTTCGAATTGTCATTGTAGCTGTTACCCCATCTTTAATAGAACCACTTGAGTTGACTATTTCACTTTCTATTTTAAAAGTCTTTGTTTTGGGAGAAGCACTCTTTGAAACAAAAGTAAGATTACCATTTACTCTTTGATTGGTAATTAATTCAATTATTGCTTCTTGTCCAATATTTACTTTACTTACTTGTATTTCAGGAACCTCTGCTACAAATTTGATGGGATCAAGATCAATTATAGTTGCACAGATTTGACCCCTATCTAAAAAATTTCCTGGCTTAACAATTGATTCTATGTATCCACTGAATGGAGCTTTTACCTCTGTTCTATTTAGTTCGACAACACCAAGACTGCATAGTAATCCATCCTGTTCCACAAAATCTCCTTGTCTAGCTCCAATTTGAACTACCTCTCCTGTGGTCTTTGCTCTTACCTCAACTCTCCTCTCAGATATACTATTGGCTTTTAACTTTATTGAAGGTTGAAAATAGGAAGCAACACTTTTTTTTATCTCAATTGAAGATAAAGATGTATTTTCAATTACTTCAGGTTTTTTATCCTCTACAAAAAAACCTGAGAGCATCCAAAATATTATTGGAACAGCAATATATAACGAGATCCTGACATTCTGATTCATAATGTAATATCTAGATGTTGTGTTTCTTCCTTAATTTTTCAAGGATTTTTTTATCAAAACGTTCAAAATTATCCAATTCTTCATTTGCAACATCTTTTCTTATTAAATCATTGTTTATGGATGAGCATATTTTGGCAAGATCGGAAAGGGTAGGTAAAAAATCCTGATTGGAAATCAACCAATCAGTTGCCTGAACTATGATGGATGGCTTAAATTTCTTAAGATTTTTTGCCCAGATTTTCTTTCCAGTTAAAAGCTTGTCATCATCTCCAAAAACCTTATAGAACTGGTAATGGTAGGTTAATTCAAGCTTCACAAAAAGATCATCGATAGCCTGAATAAACTCAGGCAAAAGTTTAGTCGAATTCTTCTGTCCAGGACTTATCATCTTGTCTTTCTTGGAAGTTTTTGGTGAATTGCCCTGGCTCATTTTTAACATTATAACTTCCTAACTCTTTTCTTTTAACAAAATCAATAAATTTTACGTTCCATGTTTTCAATGCAGTCCCACTTTCTTGCCAAAATAGAATGAATTCTTTTAAATATTTTAAAGCAGATTCTTTTTTGATTTCTGCCATCTCCAATACATCAAGTGCAGAATCACTTGGTTTCCAATTATCATTCATGGTAAAAGGAAGGCCCTGATTCTCAGAGTTAAACTCGACCCAAGATTTTCTTACAAAGTTTATAAAGATTATGTTCCAATTATCTTTCTTGAGATTTTTTTCGATCCAATAGAGTCGAAATTCTTTAATTTTAGATTCAGAAAAATCTCTGGATATTCCACCTAACTCCAATACCTCATATGTTTCAGGAGATGGTAACCACTCTGTATGCATACAGGTAGCTCCAGTAAAGTTTTGTGAGTTAGCCCGAGCAGATAATTTGAGTTTTTCATGCTTTACAGTAATAAGTTTTAGAGATCTTAATTTTTCTACTGAATCATGGATTTCACCATGATTTAAAAATGGAAGCTTTTTCTTAATCTCTGCTTTAAAAAAACTTAAATCTGAAATAATTCCCGCATCATGATCTTGAATATATCTTAGAATTATCGCAGCATTTATTCCAAGAGTTTGTGCAACTTCTGAAGAAAATTTAATTTCATCTATTTTATTCAATTTATTTTTTTCTCCTAGCTTCAACAGCATCTGAGAGGATTTGAAGACAGTTCACGGTATCTTCCCAATCTATGCAAGCATCGGTGATACTTTTCCCATATTCGAGATCTCCGGAAATTTTTTGATTGCCTTCAAGTAAGTGACTTTCTATCATCACACCTCTTAGCTCATCAGTACCACTTGCAATTTGGTTTGCAACAATTTCACAATTTTCAATTTGCCTTTTGAAGACTTTTTTACTGTTAGCATGACTTACATCGATCATAATCGAATTATTAGTCCCTGCACCATTTAAAGATTCAATTGTTTTTTTAACATCTTCAGGATGTAGGTTAGGTTCTTTTCCACCTCTTAAGATTATATGTGAGTCAGAATTCCCATTGGTTTTGTATATGGAAACTTTACCCTCTTTTGTATTGGAGAAAAAAACATGAGAATGATTTGCAGCTTTGATACCAAAGATTGCTGGTTTCAAATCTCCAGTCGTTCCATTTTTAAAACCGATTGGACAAGATAGACCGGAGGCTAACTCTCTGTGAATTTGACTTTCTGCTGTTCTTGCACCTATCGCACCCCATGAAATAAGATCTGCAACAAATTGAGGTGAAATTGGATCAAGAAATTCAGTACCCACTGGAAGACCTAATTGTGAAATATCATAAAGTATAGATCTTGCTAGATATAAACCTTTATTCACATCGAATGTATTATTTAAATCTGGATCATTAATTAATCCTTTCCATCCAATACTTGTTCTAGGTTTTTCGAAATAGACTCTCATAATTAAGAGGATATTTTCCTCAAATTGTGCTTTTATGTTATTTAGAAGATTTGCATATTCAATTGCAGATTTCTGATCATGTATAGAGCAGGGTCCTACGACAGCAACTATCCTGTCATCTTTTCCATGAAGAATTTGACTTATTTTATTTCTTGTTCCGTACACCAGTTTAGCTATGGAATCATCTAAGGGGTATTTTGAAATAACTTCCTCAGGTGTTACAAGATCAAACTTTTCTACAATTCTCGTATTATCAGTTGAATAATTCATATTAAGATTTTCTTTTAAGAAATGAGTATAAGTCTATATCTTTTTAAAGAGAATAAAGAATGAGTTTTTTTTTAGATCTTGCCGATTTTTTGGTATTTTATTAAATAATGATTTTAAGCAAAAAACACAATATGTTGTATTATAAATTCGTGATGTTTACACTATGTAGTGTTTTTAAAATGAACCTTGTCAATGAATAGTTCAGCAAACCAAAATTTAAATCAAATCAATCCTTCTGAATTACCTAGTGATCTTTTTATCCCTCCTAATGCATTAGAAATTTGCCTTGAAACTTTTACAGGTCCACTCGATTTGCTTTGGTATTTAATCAAAAAGCAAAATATCGATATTTTAGATCTTGAGATTGCAAAAATTACTGATCAATATATCGAATATATTGATTTGATGGAGTCACTAAATTTTGAATTAGCAGCAGAATATCTGGTAATGGCAGCAACATTAGCAGAAATTAAATCAAAAATGTTACTTCCTCCAATTGAGAATGATGACGAAACTGAAGAAGATCCTCGAGTCGCACTCATTGAAAGACTTAAACAATATAAAATTTTTAAGGAGGCTGCAGGCAACATTTCTTCTATGCCTCTTGTAAATGATGATTTTTATGTTGCTTCTGCTGGCCGCCCTAAGGTTCAAAAGATTCAAAAGGTTATAAACTTTGATTCATATAAGCTTGCACAAGTGATGCAAGAAGTTTTGGAAAGACCAAAGCTTAAAGATAGTCATAAAATTGATTTTGAAGAACTTTCAACACAGGAGAGGATTGAGTTTATTTTTTCAATCCTTTCAAAAAAGAATCTGCTAGGTTTTTATAAAACATTGAGGCATTCAGAAGGTAAGATAGGAGTGGTAGTGTCATTTCTGGCTGCTCTGGAACTTGCTAAGAATGGATATGTTGATTTAATTCAAAATGAAAGCAGAGAAATTTATATAAAATCAAAGATAATTGGTGATCAAGTTGGATAAATCACTCATTAACACAATAGAGGCATTTCTTTTGACAGCAGGCAGACCATTAACGGTGTCAGAAATAAGAGATTTATTGAATGAAAAAGAGGAATCAATTGAATTGGGAAAGATCAGACAGACTTTAGGTGAAATTGAAGAGAGGCATCGTAATACGAGTCTATGTTTGAGTGAAGTTGCATCAGGTTTCAGGCTTCAAGTAAAAGATGAATTATCAGAATCACTATCAAGCCTGTGGTCAGAAAAAACAAGGCTTTCAAGGTCATTAATGGAAACACTTGCCATCATTGCTTACCGACAACCAGTGACTCGAGGTGATATTGAGGATATTAGAGGTGTGCAGGTAAGTACTAAAATAATTAGAAACTTGTTAGACAAAAATTGGATTAAGATTTCAGGGCATAGGGATACACCAGGAAGACCTGCAACATATGTTACGACAAAGACTTTTCTTGATGACCTAAACCTTACAAGAATATCCGATCTTCCTGAATTACCAGATATTGAACAAGAAGATCAGACTATAATCAATACTGATCAAGCGCAAACAGGTTAAATCTCTTTGTGGAGGAAGTAAGACTTCAGAAAATGTTAGCTCAGGCTGGAGTTGGATCGAGGAGACAATGTGAGGAATACATAAAAGATGGGCTAGTGAAGGTGAATAACTTTGTTGCTCAGATTGGAACCAAGGTTAAACCAACAGACGAAATTTTTTTTCAAGAAAAACAGATTTTCTTTTCTAAGCATAAAACTAGACTTCTGCTCTTTAATAAACCGCGAGGAATCATTTGCTCCTCAAAGCCAGAAAGAAACAGAAAGTCAATTTTTTCGTTCCTACCAAATGATTCTCAAGAAAACTGGAAACTTGTTGGACGACTTGACATAAATACTTCGGGATTGATTTTTTTTACAAATGATGGAGATCTGGTAAATTTTCTTGCTCATCCCAAGAGTTCATTTGATAGGGAGTATTTAGTAAGAGCAAGAGGAACTTTTGATGAGAGCATAAGAAAAAATATGCTTACAGGAATCAAGATAGAAAATAAAATCTATCAGTTTAGTGATATTGTTCTGCATGAAGGATCAGGGTCTAATAAATTCTTCACTGTCTGTTTATTTTCAGGAAAAAATAAAGAGGTAAGAAAACTATTTGAATCCATGGGGTTGCAGGTTAGCAGGCTTAAGAGATTAAGATATGGACCAATTTTTCTTCCAGATAACCTTGCAGAAGGGAAATTTGTTGAATTAACAGATAAAGACATTATTAAAATTAGAGAATATGGAAAATAAGGAAGCATTTATTTTTTTGAAAAAAAAAACTCGATTGCTAGGTTTTCATGATTTTAATCGACATATAGAAGCAATAGGGCCTCTCGAAATTAAAACATCCAAGGCACGTTTCAAAAAGCACTTAGTAAAGATAATTTGCATGCAACAAATTTCAGTAACAGCAGCAACTGCAATATGGAAAAGAGTTGAAGCTGTTTTGGACAGTTCAATTGGAAGGAAGCCATCAATAGAATTAAATAGGAAATTAAAAGAATCTGGTTTATCTGAACAAAAAATTAATTATGTAAATGGAATCTACTTCAATCCTGAACTGAATATCTCGAAAAAGACCCTACAGAAAAAAACCCAGGGCGAAGTAGAGCAATTGCTTATTAAACAAAAGGGTATAGGTCCATGGACTGTTGAAATGGTCCGACTTTTTTACCTTTGTGATCCTAATGTCATCTCACTTTTAGATCTTGGTATCAAAAATGCTCATTCTATTGCATTTCAAGGTCAAGATTACTCTCAAGATTTCTTTGATCAATTTAGCCCTTTCAACTCTTACTTGTGTCTGTATCTTTGGCGTCTTTTGGAAGATGAAAATCTGAGTATTTGAAAAAACTTTTTTTGGAAACTTGGCTTTCTTGTTCAAAAAACCATTCATAGCAAGCAAGCAAGTCTAAGGGGTCTTTTACACCATTAGGGTTTTCTGCAGGAAATGCGGCTGCTCTCATCTTTGTATTAGTTGCTCCGGGATCAAAACTAAATATTTTAAGGTTGTTTTTAAACTGAAATTCATCGTCAAAAATTTCTGCAAGACCTTTGAGACCAATCTTAGATACATTATAAGCTCCCCAAAAACTTCTTCCTTGTGTTGCGACTCCAGAAGATGTGAAAATTATGCGAGCAAATTTCGATGTTTTAATTAGAGGAATTAAGGCTTTGGTCAAAAGAAAAGGAGTAGTTAGATTTACCTGAAGAATTTCTTCCCAAATAGAAGCATCATAACTTTCTAAAGGAGAGAGCTTTCCCAAAACCGCAGCATTATGGATTATGCCGTCTAAACATTCATAATGCTTATTGATTTCATGCATTACTTGAAGAGCTCCTTGCTCATTTAAATATTTAAGATCTGCTTCAATAATTAAATGTTTGCCATTCCCTTGCTCTTCTAAAGCATCATAAAGACTATCAAGAGTTTTAGAATTTCTTCCGTGAGCAATTATATTTGCCCCCTTTTTTGCAAATTCAATAGCTAACATTTTGCCGATACCATCAGTCGAGCCAGTGATAAAGATATTTTTATTTTCAACTGCCATTTTTTTCTTTTATGAATTTTATGATTTCTTCATTTGAAAGAAAGTTTTTAACTTTTTCACTTCGTACGATGTTTTGGAATCCATATCCAAAAAGACAGGCACCAAAATAGACTTCAGCATTTAATGCAGCTCGTAAGTCATTATCATGATCTCCAAGAAATAAACAATTTTTTGGAATCACTTTCATTTCTCTGCACGCATGAATAATGCCCTCAGGTGAGGGCTTAGATTTAATACCATCATCGCAACAAATAGTTATCTTAGAAGATGCTAATAAAGAATTTTTATTAATTATTATTTCTGTATATTTTCTAGGTTTATTTGTCACAATACCGAATGGAATCTTCTTCTTATTAAGATACCTTAGCAGTTTCTCAGACCCATCAAAAAAACCACCATACTTCAAAATATTCTTTTCATAATTTAACAAGAATTCTTTTTTGAGACGAAAAAAATCAGCATCTAATTCTGATATTCCAAAGACTTCATTGATAAGTTTTGAGCTTCCATCTGATACCAATGCTCTAACATTTTTCTCTGAAATGATAGTTTCTTTTCCTCTTATTGAAAGTGTTTTTAATGATTGTAAAAAGTCAGGAAAGGAATCAATAAGTGTTCCATCAAGATCAAATAAAACTCCATCAATTTGCTTCATTAATTCCATAGACCATATAATTTACCCCTAAATCATTGTTGAGATTTGCTCGATGTGAAATGGGATTATAGAAAAGACCTTTTGCTTCCAATAATTTAATCGAGGCTTGTTCCATAAATTCTGCTAATTCAGATGGCTTGATAAATTTTTCAAACTCATGAGTACCCTTAGGCAGGATATTAAAAATATATTCTGCCCCTACAATGGCAGTAATCCATGAACGAGGATTTCTATTAATGGTAGATAAAAATAACAGGCCATCCTTTTTTAACATCTTAGAGCAGGCTTGGATTAAACTACCAGGATCTGGTACATGTTCAACTACTTCTAGGCAGGTAACGACATCGAAATTATTTGTATGCTCTTTTAAAAAATCTTCAGCAGTTGCAACCTGATAGTTGATTGGCTTATTTGATTTTTCTGCATGCATTTTAGCAATTTCTATTCCTGGCCCAGCTACATCAATACCCGTTACTTTAGCCCCAAAATCAAAAAGTGCTTCCGTTAATAATCCTCCACCACAACCCACATCAAGAACATTGAGATCAGTAAGATCTACCTTTGAACTTATGTAATTAGCTCGGATGGGATTGATTACATGTAAAGGTTTAAATTCACCACTACTATCCCACCATTTCTCTGCAAGATCAGCAAATTTTTGCAATTCATCTTGATCAATATTTTTATTCATTATAAGTAATTTTGTAACGATCTAAGATTGGTAATAATCTTGAGAATCGAGTATCTTAATCATAGATAATATCAAAAATAAAAAATTTATCGTGAATAATTTAGTTATATCTGCACTTAAACCAAAAAACTCTTCTGATCGGAGGTCAGTAATCCATCCTGAGACTTTAAATTCACTTTTAAAAGATGGTATTGAAGTAATCTTTGAGTCGTCTATTGGAGATGGAGTTTTTGTGAGTGATAGTGATTTGGTGTCTCTAGGAGCTAAAAAAGCAACAAGAGAGGAGTGTTTAAAGAATGCTGATTTCATTTTTACCCTCGAACCTCTTGAAACAGAAGAGATTAATCAATTGAGTCCAGGTCAAAATATTTTAGGAATGATTGATCCTTTCAATAACACCTCTCAATTCTTACAAGCCTGCAAAAAAAATGTGAATCTTGTTTCAATGGAATTTATTCCTCGCATCACACGCGCACAAAAGATGGACGTTTTGAGCTCACAAGCAAATCTTGCCGGATATGCAGCAGTGATAGAAGCCTCAAATATGCTTCCTAGTGCGTTGCCAATGATGATGACAGCTGCAGGAACTTTAAAACCTGCAAGGGTTTTTGTTATCGGAGTTGGTGTTGCTGGTCTTCAAGCAATTGCAACAGCTAAAAGACTAGGTGCGAGAGTGGAAGCATTTGATACAAGAGCAGTTGTGGAGGAACAGGTAAAGTCTTTAGGTGCAAAGTTTGTAAAAATTGATTTAGGAGAAACGGGTCAAACTGAACAAGGATATGCCAAAGAGCTCACAGATGAGCAAATTGCTAAACAGAAAGATTTACAATCAAAAGTTTGTGCAAGATCAGATATTGTTATTACGACTGCCCAACTTTTTGGCAGACAAGCTCCAAAAATTATTGATGAAAATACAATTCAAAAGATGAAAACTGGAAGTGTCATTTTTGACATGGCTGTTGAGTCGGGAGGAAATGTTTTTGGCTCAAAATCCGATCAAGTTAACATTATTAGTGGTGTAAAAGTAGTTGGTATTTCTAATCTGGCATCTAAGGTTGCAGCTCATGCCTCGATAGCTTTATCTAATAATTTTAATAATTGGATTCTAGAATTTTACAATTCAGAAAAAAAAGAAATTGAATTTGATTTTGGAGATGAGATTATTTCAAGTAGTGTCTTGGTTTTTGATGGAAAAATTCTCAATGAAAGATTTAAGGAAAGATAAATGGAAGTATATGTTTTATTAGGGTTTGTTTTAATTTTATCGATTTATTTGGGGTTAGAGTTAATTTCAAAGGTTCCCAGCACATTGCATACACCTCTAATGTCAGGAGCAAATGCAATTTCGGGTATTGCACTGGTTGGAGCTCTTACACTATCAATGGATACTCATCTTCAAGTTATCCTTGCTTTTTTAGCCATCTTTTTTGCAACTATCAATGTTTTTGGTGGTTATCTTGTTACTAATAGAATGCTGAAAATGTTTAAGAAAAAATAATATGGAAAATTTCGATTTCACAAACATACAAAATATTATTTACATGTTCTCTGCAATGTTATTTATAACAGGTATTAAGATGTTAGGGAAAGAATCAACAGCTCAAAAAGGAAATTTTATTTCAGCAACAGGAATGCTTTTGGCCATTTCAGCAACAGCTATAAACATAGTCAATCCGTTGATAGCCCTTGTTGCTATTCTTTTAGGTGGAATAATCGGTGCAATAATTTCTGTTAAAGTGAAAATGACTTCAATCCCCGAGATGGTTGCTCTCTTTAACGGATTTGGTGGACTTGCTACTTTTCTTATTGCTTGGTCACAGATGAATAATCTAGTCAATGACATTGCTATTCTGCAATTTGTGCTGGTTGTGATAACAATCTATATAGGCGGTGTTACTTTTTCGGGAAGCTTGGTTGCTTTTGGAAAACTTTCAGGTCGCATCAATGTAAACAAAGGTGATGTCCTTGCTAATATTTTTGTCTCTTTATTTTATCTTTCTCTTATTGCAGTTCCTGTGACCTTGATTACTTTATCGATTTACATCGAGACGTATCAATTGATATTTTATATGTTTTTAGCAATTGTTATTCTTGGTGGTATTGGTTTTGTGCTTCCAATTGGAGGAGGAGATATGCCAGTAGTGATTTCACTTTTGAACTCATTTTCAGGAATTGCAGCAGCATTTGCAGGATTGCTTCTAGTGAACAATGTTTTAATTGTTGCTGGATCTCTGGTAGGTGCAAGTGGCTTGATTTTAACAATCATCATGGCAAAAGCTATGAATCGAACCATAGGCAATATTCTATTTGTTGGCTATGCTTCAAGTAACTCATCTTCCAGTAAAGATGAGGGAGAAGTTAAGCCAATTAATGCTGAGGATGCCTATTTGATTTTAGAAAATTCTTCATCAGTACTAATTGTTCCAGGTTATGGTATGGCAGTTGCTCAGGCACAACATGTAGTAAGGGAATTAGGAGAACTTCTTGAAGAAAATGGTGCTGAAGTAAAGTATGGGATTCATCCAGTTGCCGGAAGGATGCCAGGACACATGAATGTTTTGCTCGCAGAGGCAAATGTTTCTTACGACTTACTTGTGGAACCTGATGATGTAAATCCAACAATGGAGGTTTTTGATGTTGCCATTGTTATTGGTGCTAATGATGTTGTAAATCCTTCTGCAACTGAAGAACCAGGTAGTCCAATTTATGGTATGCCAATTATTGAAGTACATAAAGCAAAAACGGTTTTTGTTCTTAAAAGATCAATGTCCTCTGGGTTTGCAGGTGTTCAAAACCCATTATTTTTCAAGGAGAATACTCGAATGCTTTTTGGTGATGCCAAAGACTCAATTAGTAATCTAGTTTCTGAATTCAAGGAGTTATAAAAGAGATTGAAAATTGTAGTTGTTAGTGGTGGATTTGACCCATTACACTCTGGGCATCTTGCTTATTTTGAGGATGCAAGATCTTATGGGGACAGACTTATCGTTGCGCTTAATAGTGATGAATGGTTAGAGGAAAAGAAGGGTAAGGCATTTATGCCGTTCATGGAAAGAAAATTAATTTTAGAAGCCTTGAGAAGTGTCGATGAAGTAATAGGTTTCGAAGATGACAATCTAGGAAGTTGCATCAATGCTCTGATATCTGTAAGAGATTCCTATGCTGGAGATGAAATTTACTTTGCTAATGGAGGAGATAGGAATGAGGGAAATATTCCAGAAATGGAAGTCGAGAATATTAATTTTTTATTTGGAGTTGGTGGAGATGATAAAAAAAATTCTTCATCTTGGATACTTAAAAACTGGCAATATTATAAAGAGCAAAGATTATGGGGAACTTTTTATAACTTATTTGAGGATGTTGATGTAAAAGTTAAAGAGTTGATTGTTGATCCAGGTGAGGGTATGAGTTTTCAGAAGCACTTTAAAAGAAATGAAATCTGGTTAGTGAGCAAGGGCTCCTGTGAAGTAAATTTTAGCAATGATGCGCCTGAGAATCGTCAAAAAATTAGGTTAGATAAGTTTCATGATTATCATGTTCCCGTTGGTAAATGGCATCAAATAACCAACCCTTTTGAAGAGCCATGTCATTTGATTGAGATTCAGTATGGTGAGCAGTGTATTGAAGATGACATAGAAAGAGTCGAATACTATAAACCTCAATAAAATCAACATTTTTCGACCTCATTCGTGGTAAAATATTACTTAAGTTTTTTGTGAGAAATTACCCTTAAATGTCTGAATTTGCCAAAGAAATTCTTCCTATAAATATTGAGGATGAATTAAAGCAATCTTATTTGAGTTACGCCATGAGTGTTATTCATGGAAGAGCTCTGCCAGATGTCAGAGATGGTTTAAAGCCTGTCCATCGTCGTATTTTGTTTGCAATGCATGATCTTCGTAATTTCTATAACAAACCATATAAAAAATCTGCGAGAGTGGTAGGTGATGTTATTGGTAAATATCACCCCCATGGAGATTCTGCTGTATACGATGCCATGGTTAGGATGGCACAAGATTTCTCAATGCGATATACCTTGATTGAGGGTCAGGGAAATTTTGGTTCCATTGATGGTGATCCTCCTGCTGCAATGAGATATACAGAGGTTCGGATGCAGAAAATTGCTGATGAAATATTATCAGATTTAGAAAAAGAGACAGTTTCATTTTCTGAAAACTATGATGGAAGTGAAATGATTCCTGATGTTATGCCAACCAAAATACCAAATTTATTGGTAAATGGTTCTTCCGGTATTGCTGTTGGTATGGCAACAAATATACCGCCGCATAACTTGACTGAAGTTATTAATGGGTCTTTGGCATTACTTAAAAACCCAAAACTAACAATTGATTCATTGATCGAACATATAAAAGGTCCAGACTTCCCAAAGGGAGGAATTATTGATGGAAAAATGGGTATATATGAGGCGTACAAGACTGGACGAGGAATAATATATATTCGTTCCAAATCAAAAATTGAGGAATCTCAAAGTGGTAAAAAATCTCTAGTTTTTTTCGAAATTCCTTACATGGTAAACAAAGCAAGGACCTTAGAGAAAATAGCTGAATTGGTTAAAGAAAAAAAGATTGATGGTATCAGTGAGATCAGAGATGAAAGTGATAAAGATGGAATGCGTATTGTTATTGATGTCAAAAAAGGTGAATCTGTTGAGGTTTTAGAAAATAATTTATTTTCGCAAACACAATTAGAGCAATCATTTGGGATCAACTTCACTGTATTGGTCAACGGCCAACCAAAAGTATTAAATTTAAAAGAAATCCTCTCAGAGTTCATCAAGCACCGAAAAGATGTTGTAACCAAGAGAACAAAGTTTGAATTAAAAAAAGCTAAAGAGCGAGGCCACATAGTTGAAGGATTGATGGTTGCAATAGCAAACATTGATGCAATTATTAAAATTATTAAACAGTCAAAAGATCCAAAGGTTGCCGCAGAAGAACTAATAAAGAAAAAATGGAAAGCAGGGCCAATTGAGGCAATTTTAAAAAAAGTTGGAAAAGATTCATGTCGACCAAATGGACTTTCAAAAGATGTTGGGCTTACTGGTAAATCTTATAAATTATCAAAACTGCAGGCAAAAGCCATTTTAGAATTACGTCTTGGCAGATTAACAGGCCTGGAGCAAGAAAATTTGTCCAATGAGTTTAATGATTTAATTGACAAGATTTTATCATTGCAAGAAATTTTAGATAAAAAAGATGTTTTGAATGAGTTAATAGCTTCAGAGCTAAATGAGGTTAAAAATAATTTTGGTGATGATCGAAGAACTGACATAAATGATACACGGCAAGATATATCAAACGAAGACTTAATACCTGAAGAAACAAGAGTGCTTACAATTTCAAGATCAGGATATGCAAAAACTCAGCCTCTTGATGAATATCGTGAGCAGCGCAGAGGTGGTCAAGGTAAGGCTGCTGCTGCTGTCAAAGAAGAGGACTTAATTCAAAACTTATATGTCTTGAGTAGTCATGCACAAATGCTGTGCTTTACTACAAAGGGGAAAGTATTTTGGTTAAAAGTTTACGAGATACCAGTTGCAAGTCGAACCTCAAAAGGAAGACCACTTGTAAATATGTTAAATCTTGATGATGAGGAAACGGTAAGTGATATTCTGCCAGTCGATGAATTTTCAGATAAAAAATATATTTTCATGGCAACAAAAAAAGGGGTTACCAAAAAAACTCAACTTAGTTTATTTGCAAAAAAATATAAATCAGGGATAAAGGCAATTAAATTAGATGCTGACGATAAACTCATAGGAACAGCTATTACTGATGGAAAAGATGAAATTTTGCTTGCTTCCTCCGCAGGAAAATTAATCAGATTTCAGGAGAAAAAAGTTCGATCAATGGGTCGGGTGGCAAGAGGTGTGAGAGGAATGAAAATCAAAAAAGGTCAAAAGATAATTTCACTTATGGTAGCTGACCATACCAAAGAAATCTTATGTGTTTCTGAGAATGGTTTTGGAAAAAAATCCTCTATTGACGATTTTCGTGCCCAAAATAGAGGAGGTAAAGGTGTAATAGCAATTAAAACTAGTGAGAGAAATGGCGATATGGTATCTGCAACTCTTGTTAATGATACCAGCAGTATTATGCTCATTAGTGACAAGGGTACGATGATAAGGACTTCTTGTAACCAAATTCCAACACTTACCCGAAATACACAAGGGGTTAAAATCATTACTCCTAAAGAAGGTGAAAAAATTATGGAGTGTGTTCGCATCGATGAAGATGATGCTGAAGATCAATGAGAGCGTGGAACTTTTGTGCTGGTCCCGCAGCAATTCCTGAGGAAGTATTAAAAGAAGTTCAAGAAGAATTATTGGAATGGAATGATGCAAAATCCTCAGTAATGGAGGTTAGTCATCGCTCAGATTTTTTTCAAGAGGTTGCATCTGAATCAAAAAAAGATTTTATTGAACTCCTAAATATTCCTGAGAATTATGATGTGTTATTTCTGCAAGGTGGGGCAACACAACAATTTGCGATGATACCTTTGAATTTTGTTAAAAATGGTAAGGCAAATTATCTTATGACTGGTACATGGTCAAAAAAAGCTATTGCTACAGCATCTAAATATCTTGAAATAACAATTCCTATCTCCAACGAAGATAATAAGTTCACTTCAATTCCAGAAAATTTTTCTGAATGGAGTGAGTTTAATCTTGATGCTGACTATTCCCATTATTGTGCCAATGAAACTATTCAGGGTTTCTCATTAAGAAACTTTCACAAGGATTACACACATAAACTCAATATGAGAACGATCCCCCTTCTGTGTGATATGTCTTCAAGTATCTTATGTGAGCCGTTTGAAGTTGCTGATTTTGATTTAATTTATGCTGGAGCTCAAAAAAACATTGGACCAGCTGGCTTAACAATAATTATTATAGAAAAAAGCTTATTTTCTAAGATAAATAGTAATTTGCCAGATATTTTTAATTATGAAAAACATGCAAACGCAAACTCTATGCTTAATACACCTCCAACGTTTGCCTGGTATTTATCAGGCAAAGTCTTTAAGTGGCTCAAAGAAAAAGGAGGGCTGACAGCAATGCAAAAAATTAATGAAGAAAAGGCAAAAACTCTATATCAATTTATTGATCAGTCATCAATGTATTCAAATTTAGTTGAGTCAAATTTCCGATCTATTATGAATATTCCATTTCTTCTTAAAGATCCTGCATTTGATGGATTGTTTTTAGAGAATGCAAATAAAGCAGGGTTATTAAATTTAAAGGGGCATAGATCAGTAGGAGGAATGCGAGCAAGTATATATAATGCTACTCCCATCGAAGCAGTTAATGATTTGATTGACTTCATGGATGATTTTGAAAAAAATAATTTATAGCATGACTTCAGAAGAAGACAAAATAAATCAAATAAGAGTTACGATCGATGAAATTGATCTTAAGATTCTTAGTTTAATTGAGTCTAGGGCATCAGAGGCTGCTAAAATCGGCACCCTTAAAAGATCATTTTCTAAAGATAGTTCAACCCTATATCGACCTGAGAGGGAAGCTGATGTTATCCGTAATTTAGTCTCATCAAGCAGCAAAATCCTTGAAGACAATCAAATTAAATTTATTTTTAAGGAGATCATTTCTGCTTGCCTTGCTACTGAGGAAAAGATTAATGTTGCTTTTCTTGGTCCAAAAGGTACATATTCAGATGCTGCAACATTGGAACACTTTGGTAATTCTGTATCCAGAAAGCCCCAAATCTCTATTGAAGATATTTTTACATCTGTCGAAGGTGATGATTCAAACTTTGGAATAGTGCCTTTTGAAAACTCAACAGAGGGAGTTATTAATACTACTTTAAATTGTCTTGCAGATTGTGATATCAGCATTTGTGGAGAGTTATATGTAGATATCATTCATAATCTTGCTATACAGAAAGATGCAACCCCCGAAGAAGTTTCAGAGATTGTTTCTCATCCCCAAGCACTTGGTCAATGCAGTAAATTTTTAAGCAACAAATTCCCTAATATTAAACAGACTGCTGTATCAAGTTCTGCAGAAGCTGCCTCATTATGCAAAAATAATTCAAAGATCATGTGTATTGCGAGCAAACAAGCAATCCTTGAAAACAAGTTATCTACTGTTGCTTCATCAATACAAGACTTTCAGGATAATAAAACTAGATTTTTAATTATTGGGAGATATGATCCAAAAAAAACAGATTCTGATAAAACAAGTTTTTTAGTGCGCACTGAAAATATTCCTGGAGCACTTTACAGCATTCTGGAACCCTTCAAAAATAAAAATATTAATCTTCATAGAATTGAAACTCGCCCCTCAAGAAAACTACATGGATCTCACGATTTTTTTATTGATACAGATGGTCATCATCAGGATGAGAATATGACAGATGTAATAAAAAAAATAAAAGCTCAAGGAGCATTTGTTAAAATTCTTGGTTCTTATCCACAGGCATTATGAATAAAATACTAATAATTGGATTAGGTCTGATTGGTGGTTCTATAGCAAGGACAATCAAATCAAAAAAACTTGATTATGAAGTTTTTGCTATTGATCAAAATCAAGACTCTATTGATGTTGCTAAATCATCTAATGTCATTGTTGAAGGGTCTACTAAAAAAAGTTTTATTCATTCAAAAGATTTTCATCTAATAATTATCTCAACTCCAATTAGTGCATTCTTTGAATATGCAGATTTAGTTTCAAGAACTCAGTCAATAGTTGCTGTGACTTCTAGCTCATTTGATGCAGTATGTCGATTTGTGGAGTCTAGTTCTGAGAACGATCCATTTAAACAAAGTCTGGTATTTTCACATCCAATAGCAGGATCAGAAAAATCAGGATTTGAAAATTCAAAAAGCAATATATTTGAGGAAAAAATAATTGCTATTGCCGGATATGAGGATTCAAGAAAAAATCAAAGAGAAGTGATTAATTTTTGGAAAGAATTAAATAGTATCCCCAAAGAATTGACAATGCAGCAACACGAACAAGTCCTCATGTTAACAAGCCATCTTCCACATGTCTTAGCATTTATAATGATTAAGGTTTTATTTGAGAAATCTTCCGATGAGGGCACAAAAAATCTTACAAAAAGTTTAAAAGACTTTTCTGGAGGTGGATTAAAAGAATTTTTGAGGTTAGCTTCATCTGATTCACAAGTATGGACAGATATTATTATTTCAAACAAAAAAGAATTAAAGAAAGGGATTGAACTTTTTGAATCTGAACTTGGAAATTTTAAAAAATTATTAACAAATATTGAAAAGGAAGAGGTCTTGGAAATCTTAGAAAATGTAAAAGACTTTGTTGATAGTAATTGGACATAATTTCATCAAAAACTGAAACTTTGTATGGTGAGATTAATTGCCCGGGTGATAAATCCATTTCTCAAAGAGCTGTAATTTTAAGTGGGTTGTTAAACGGTGATCTCAAAGTTAAAAATTTTCTATTTGCTGCTGATCCATTATCCACACTTAATGCAATGAGGGAGTTGGGATTGCAAGTAACAATTGAAAACGAAATTATTTCAATCCATGCCAAAGATTCTCTTCTTAAAAGTCCTAAAATGGAGTTAAATCTTGGTAATTCAGGAACTGGAATCAGGTTAATATCTGGGCTAATAGGAGGTCTTGGTTTGCATGCAACTCTGACGGGTGATGATTCTCTTTCAAAAAGACCAATGAAAAGAATCACAAAGCCATTATCTGAAATGGGCATCAATATCTTTGCAGAAAGTAATCGTCCTCCTCTTCAATTCAAAGGTGCTAAATTGCAAAAAAAATTCAGGTACCATATGCCTGTTGCAAGCGCTCAATTAAAATCATGTTTGTTATTGGCAGCTGTTGCTGGTGAAATGGAATTAGAATTAGTGGAACCAGTAGTTTCAAGAAATCATACCGAATTGATGTTGCAAAGTTTTGGAGCAAACATTTGTTCTGAACTAACTGAAAATGGTCATTACATTAAATATGTACCTGAAAGAATGATTGAAACCGATTTTATTGAAATTGTGGGTGATTTTTCTTCAGCAGCATTTTTTATTATTGCAGGTTTAATTACTCCTGAAAGTGATATATGCATCAAAGGCGTTGGTATAAATCCATCTCGAGCAAAATTAGTTGAAATTTTATTAGATATGGGTGCAAAAATTGAGCTGGTCAACTCGTCTACTGTAAATGGAGAAAAGATTGCTGATCTAAAGGTGCAATATTCAGAACTTCAGTCGATAAATATCTCACCTGAAGATGTTCCTGTGATAATTGATGAGATTCCGATTTTGTTAATTGCGGCAATTTTTGCAAAAGGTAAAACAACTATTAATGGTGCTGAAGAATTGAGAGTTAAAGAATCCGATCGTCTAGCTGCCATGGAAGCAGGTCTTAAAGCTCTTGGTGTTCAGGTTTCATCTTCACATGACAGCATAGATGTTGAGGGAAATCCTAATTTTGATTTAGAATCACTAACAATTATAGATTCTTTTGGAGATCACAGAATTGCAATGAGTTTTCTTGTATTAGGGCAGAGAGTAGCAGGTGATATTCTGGTTAAAGATTGCAATAATATCCAGACATCTTACCCAGATTTCATGAGAGATATGATAAAACTTGGAGGTAGTTTAGAAGAATATGCCAAGTAAAGTTATTACTATTGATGGCCCATCAGCTTCAGGTAAAGGAACTTTAGCAAAATTATTATCTAAACAGATTAACTTCGATTTACTTGACAGTGGTGCCCTTTATCGCGCATTTGCTTTTTTTACTAACCAAGGATTAAGTCATGAAGTTATCACAAAAAAACTATCATCCATTTCATTTATTTTAAAACATGCCAAAGTTCAAATCGTTTCTGACAATGAAGATATTACCAATGAATTACGGATGGAAAGGATAGCAATACTTGCTTCAGAATTGAGTTCCAAATCTCTGACACGAAAGTTGCTGTTGCCGATTCAAAGAGGGTATGGAGCAAATTCAAATTTGGTTGCAGACGGTCGAGATATGGGTACTGTGGTTTTTCCAGATGCAGACCTTAAAATTTATCTTGACGCAAATATTGAAATTAGAGCAAAAAGAAGACAATTAGAGTTGCAGAAAAGGGGACAAGAAGTTAATATTCACGACCTAATGACAGATATTTTGGAACGTGACAACAAAGATATGAGACGTGATATCTCCCCATTGAGAAAGGCTGATGATGCTTTCACTATTGACTCTTCAAATCTTTCTTCAGAACAAGTATTAAATAACGCCATTGATGAGATAAAAAAAAGAGGACTTATATGAGCGAAACCTTTGCTGAACTGCTTGATGAAAGCATAAATAGCTTAGACATGAAACCAGGTTCAATTGTTTCAGGTGTTGTACTTGATGTGGATAAAAAATGGGTTACTGTTCATGTTGGTCTCAAATCTGAAGGTGTCATTTCTATAGATGAATTTCGAACTAATGATGGGCAAGTAAATGTTGAAATTGGTGATCAAATTGAAGTTGCTCTTGAAGCTGTAGAAGATGGATATGGAGAAACCAAAATATCTAGAGAAAAAGCAAGAAGAATTGCTACCTGGAAAAATCTTGAGCAAGCTTTGGAATCAGGTGAGTTTGTCCCTGGAAAGATTCTTAATCGAGTTAAAGGTGGTTTTGCTGTCGAAGTTGATGTCGTCAGAGCCTTCCTACCTGGCTCCCTTGTTGACACAAGGCCCCTCAAAGAGGCCCCAAATCTTGAGAATACTATCCAAGATTTTAAAGTTATTAAGCTTGATTATAAGAGAAACAACGTGGTCCTCTCTCGTAAGGCTGTTCTGGAGGAGGCAAACTCTGCAGAAAAATTAGAACTTTTAAAGACTCTTGAAGAAGGCCAGATTATAAAAGGTATAGTTAAAAATATTACAGATTATGGTGCATTTATTGATCTGGGTGGACTCGATGGTTTGTTACATATAACTGACATTTCTTGGTCTCGAGTCATTAACCCATCAGAATTCCTCACTTTAGGAGAAGAGATAGAAGTTAAGGTATTAAGTTTTGATAAAGAGAAGTTAAGAGTTTCTTTGGGCTTAAAACAAATTCAAAATGATCCTTGGGAAAATATTGAAAGCAAATATTCGACCGGCGGAATTTATGAAGCAAAAGTTTGCAACATCACTGATTACGGTTGTTTTGCCGAACTTGAGCAAGGTATTGAAGGCTTGATTCATCTCTCTGAATTAGATTGGACTTCCAAAAATGTACATCCATCTAAAGTTGTTTCGTTAGAAGAAGATATTAAAGTTATGATTCTTGATATCGATAATGAAAAACGCAGAATTTCACTTGGATTAAAACAGACAAAACCAAATCCTTGGATTGAGTTTGATAATAAATATAATCTTGGCGATGCAGTAGATGGTGAAATAAAGTCCGTAACTGATTTTGGTATATTTGTTGGATTAGAAGGGAATATTGATGGCTTGATTCATCTATCAGATTTATCTGAAGACGAAAATGATAAAGAAGTTTTGGAGCAGTTTAATAAAGGAGATAAGATTAAATGTGTTATTTTTGGCATTGATGCAGACCGAGAACGAATTTCTTTAAAATTGAGTGAATAACAAAAATATCAACTTAAACCGTTCAGATTTAGAAATATATTTAAAAAAACGATTTCCAACCCTTTCAACTAATCAAATCAAAAGTGCCTTGGATGAGATTTTTGATTCCATTGTGTATGCTGTAGCCAAAGGTGAAAGAGTAGAGATACGTAATTTTGGAGTCTTCTCAGCAAAAAAAATAAGTCCTCGAAAATTCGTAAATCCCAAAACAAAGAAAGTCTCTTATTTAAGTGAAACCACTACTCTTCATTTTAAACCTTCTAAGAATCTAATGAGTAAGATATGAGTAAGAGACTAATAGTTGCCCTGGATTTCGATAATAAAGTTGATGCTTTGCGTACTCTAGATTTATTGGATTGCAATAAATGCATGGTAAAAGTTGGTTTACAATTATTTGTTTCTGAGGGCTGGGAACTTATATCAGCAATTAAGCAGAAAAATTTTGATATTTTTTTGGATCTTAAACTTCATGATATTCCTAATACTGTTTCAAAGACAATTGAAAAGATTGCTGATTTCGGAGTTAATATGACCACAATTCATCTGACCGGCGGTGAAAATATGATTGATGCTGCCTGTCAGGCAAGTAAAGATATTAAGGTCCTAGGAGTGTCTGTGCTTACAAGTCTATCAAATGATGATATTTTAAAGATTGCCTCAATCACACTTGAAGAAAAATTCAAAAATCTTATTGCTTTAGCTAATAATTCTGATCTTGATGGGATAGTTTGCTCTCCTCAAGAATTGACAACACTCAAAGACTTCCAAAAATTAAAAGTAGTACCAGGGATTAGAAATAAGCCTTCAAATGATGATCAGGTTAGAGTTTTGTCTGCAAGTGATGCTTATAACAGTGGTGCTGATTTTATTGTTGTTGGCAGACCGATTACTCAGGCATTCAATCCTACCGAAGCACTCAAAGATTTTTTATGAAATTTACAAATTTAATTAAGAATTTAAAAAAGATTTCTGGTAAATCAGAAATTTCTCTATTTACTAACCAAATAGAAATAAATCCACACACGTGGGATAGTGAAGATGGACCTGATAATTTTATTATTGAGCAATCTCAACCAATTTCTAATGAAGCCATTGAATTAATGGATGAATTTGTTGGAAAGAATAAAATGATAGAAAGATTTTCTGAGGTTATGAGAGGTTCACTTGCAAATTTTACTGAAAATAAAAGTGTTTCTCATTTCCTGTATAAAGAGCTTGCAAGTGACAGTTTTAAGATTTATCAAGCAAAACAAGATGGTTATCCTTTTTATGAGGATATCGAAATAATGCAAACAAAGTCCTCTGAAATTAGAAAAAGCTTCAAGAGAATATTTTTTATTGGTATAGGAGGGTCTAATCTTGCACCGTCTCTTTTATATGAGGTGTTTAAAAAGAAAAATGATATCGAAGTAATTTTTCTGACAGGCAGTGATCCTGCAGAATATCTTTCATATGAAATTCAAAAAGATGATGGATTTGTTTTGGTTTCTAAATCTTTCTCAACTGTTGAGACTCTTCAAATTTTTGAGAACTTTATTGGAAATTCCTATCTAGATAGAGTCTTTGCTATTACTGCAAATCCTGATAGAGCTTTTAAATTAGGCATTCCCAAAGATAATGTTATTAATTTTGACAGTTCAACTAATGGAAGGTTCTCTATTTGGAGTCCAGTTGGTATTATACTCCCACTTTTAGGGATGAACTTTTATGCCTTTCTAGAGGGTGGCCATTCCATGGATGCAATATGCCTGAATGAAAACAATAATAATCCTGCCCTTCGTTTATCGATGCAAGATATTTTCCATAATAATGTATTAGATAATGAGACCTCCTTGATTCTTAATTATGATTATCAATTAAGGAATTTTTATACCTATGCTCAACAAATTGAAATGGAGTCAAATGGAAAGTCAATGAATAGTTCTGGAAAGTCTGTGGACTTTCAAACAGGACCCATTGTATGGGGGGGTTACGGCCCCAGAACTCAACATTCATTTTTCCAACATATTTTTGAGGGGACTAAAGATTCAAATAATTATCTTATATGTTCAAGAGGTAATTCTGAGGAAAAAGCACTTAATATTCATCAATTTGAGGCCCAGATTGAATCACTTACTTCAAAAGGGATCAATACCACAACTATCACTATGAATGAACTTGATAGTTTTTCTGTTGGAGCTCTCATGAGCTTGTGGGAAAACAAGACCATTTTTAATAGTTTTTTTTGGGATATCAATGCATTTG
Source organism: uncultured SAR86 cluster bacterium (assembly GCA_902602185.1). Lineage (GTDB taxonomy): Bacteria > Pseudomonadota > Gammaproteobacteria > Magnimaribacterales > D2472 > CACNXK01. Next base: position 272,722 of record CACKPV010000001.1, on the reverse strand, counting down.
ACCAGCCAGGAGTAGAATTAGGTAAAATTAATACCAAAAAACGACTTGGTCATTGAAAACAAAACTTAAACAAATACCAGAGGCTCCTGGAATCTATAAATTCTTTAGCAATAAAGAATTGATTTACATAGGTAAAGCAAAAAATCTTAAAAAACGAACATCGTCATACTTTACCAATGCCATCAAAGATAGAAAAACAAACCAAATTAAAAAACTTACTGATGACATTGAAGTCTTTATAACTAACAACGAAGTTGAGGCACTGTTACTAGAGCAAAACCTCATTAAAGAAAATAAACCGAAATTCAATATTCTTTTGCGTGACGATAAAACTTATCCTTATATATATTTTTCCAAAAATTCAGATTTTCCTGGAATATACCTAAAAAGAACACGTAAAGCAGTAAATACAGATTTCATTGGACCTTTTACCAGTGTGCATGCAGTAAAAAATTCTATGAAAGAAGTTCAAAAAATTTTTCAAATACGAAATTGCTCAGACAATACTATGAAATCTAGAACCAGGCCATGCATTGAGTACCAAATGAAACGGTGCAGTGCTCCTTGCACTAATAATATTTCAAAACAAGATTATGCACATGATTTAGACAAAGCAATCAATTATTTAACTTCATCGAAGAAGAATATACAAAGCACACTCATTAAAGAAATGCAGAAAGCCTCAGATAATTTAGATTTTGAAAAAGCAGGACAAATAAAGAAAAAATTAAAGCAAATCGAAGTCATAAACGAACGTCAAAATGTTACCGTGCATAGTACTAATGCAGATATTTTTGCTGTAACAAAGGATAATCAGTATGCAGGTATTTGCATTGTCTCTGTTCGAGACGGAAAAATTAGAGGGACAAAAACCCATCTTGTTAAAGATGCTTTTAAAGAAAAAATTGATGATTTATACCAAGTTGCTATTTTTTCATTTTACGCAAGTAATCCGGTTCCTGAGAAAATTTACTTTACGAGTCAATTAGATAACTTAGACCTGATAAAAGAAGCTATCGTCACTGATCTCAATTCAGCATGTAAATTTCCCAAAGGCACCTCTGGATCTGTAAAACCAATTTTATCTTTAGCAGCTAATAATGCTACACAGATCATACAAAACCATTTAAGCAAAGAGGAAAAATATCGTTTTGCTTATGCTGAACTTCAAGCATTTCTTGGGAGGAAGCAACAAATTACTCGCATTGATGCCATCGATATTAGTCATCAATACCGCAAACAAGGAGTCGGAGCTTATGTTTCTTTTAATACACTTGGAAAAAATTCAGCTGATTATCAACTGTTTAATCTCCCCGATGAGTTAACTGGCAATGATGTTGGCTCTATGGAGCATGTAATAGAGAGAAAATTGAAATATTTTGCAAAGGGTAAACCCGATATTTTATTAATTGATGGTGGCATGAATCAGTTAAATTTTGTACATAGGATTATTGAAAATTCTGATTATAAAGACATTAAGTTGCTATCTATTGCTAAAGGATTTAATCGATTACGAGCTACTGAAACTATATTCTCAAAAGAGGGAATTGTTGAAATGGATTTACAATCCAAAGCATATTTACTGCTTCAGGAAATTAGAGATGAGTCTCATCGATTTGCCATTACCGCTTCACGTAAAAAGAAATTTAAACAAATCAGACTCTCAAGTTTGGATAATATTGCAGGAATTGGTCCGGTTACCAAAAAACGTCTTTTAAAAAAATTTAAAAATCTAAAAACTATTACTGCGTCAAGTAAAGATGTACTAATGACTGTGCCTGGGATAAATGAGACAATAGCGACAGAGATAAAAAAACTTCAGTCTAAATGACAAATTTTTTGAATATGTTAACCGTATCGAGAATTCTTCTTGGTATTATTATTTTCTTACTTTTATATTTACATTCTTACTATTGGCTTGCCCTAATTTTTTTTATTCAAGCTAGTCTTACTGATTTTCTAGATGGATACCTTGCTCGAAAGACAGGTAATACTTCAGTGCTTGGTGAGATTTTAGATCCAATTGCAGATAAATTATTGATAGTTTTTGTTTTGATTGGACTGAGTCTCAATCTGAGTAGTTTCTATGTAGGTTTTTTTGCCTCCATGATTATTGCCAGAGAAATATGGGTTGCAGCATTACGTGATTACAATGCTAGATCAATGCGTTCAGACCGAACTAAAGTAACATTTTTAGCAAAAATTAAAACTACAGTTCAAATGGGAGTTATTTCTATTTATCTTTTTGGTTTAGCTATGAATAATATGATGGTTTTGCTATTTGCGGATATTTTATTGCTACTAGCTTTTTTGATTACCTTGCAAACAGGGCTACAATATACATACCAAACTTTTAAAAAATGAAAGATCCAGAAATCCTCAGAGACGCTTATCAAGTTATTGACGATGAGGTGCAAGCACTCAACGATTTAAAGCAATATCTCAAAGAAGACTTTATCGAAGTAGTGAATAAAATCTTGCATTGCAAAGGTAGGGTAATTTTGACTGGGATAGGCAAATCTGGACATATTTGTAAAAAAATATCTGCAACTTTATCTAGTACAGGAACCAGCTCCTTCTTTATGCATGCAACCGAAGCTTTTCATGGAGATTTGGGAATGATAAGGAGTGATGATTTAGTTATTGCTGTGAGTTATTCAGGTGAAACAGATGAGTTAATTAAAACAATACCAATCATTAAGGGTATCGGTGCTGAAGTTATTGGAGTTTCCGGTAATGCAGCATCTTCACTGGCAAAGCTTGCAAATTCACATCAGTTAATAAAAGTAGAAAAAGAAGCATGTCCATTAGACTTAGCTCCCACTTCTAGTGCTACAGCAACTTTAGTATGGGGTGATGCACTTGCGGTAGCTTTAATGAAAAAACGTAATTTTCAACCAGAAGATTTTGCCCGCTCTCATCCAGGAGGTACTTTAGGAAAAAGATTAATTTTGACTGCAAAAGATGTGATGATTTCAGGTGATGAGCTGCCTAAAAATCTATACTCAGATGTTGCCAAAGACGTAATAAGGGAGATTTCTCAAAAAGGTATTGGGGTCACGCTCATAGAGAATGAGTCAGGTACAGTTTTAGGATTGATTACTGACGGTGATGTAAGAAGAGCAATTGAATCCTCAGAAGATTTCCTTGCATTGAAGGCTATTGATTTCATGACCAAAAAATTTAGCTTAGTTCCTTCTGATCAACTTGCCTCTGATTGCCTTGAAGCAATGGCAGAGAAAAAAATTGGATGTTTAATAGTTATGGAAGCTGATGAAGTGAAAGGCATAGTTAATCAAAAAGACTTAGTCAAACTCGGTTTATAATTAAATTCTGGCTGGGTGGCAGAGTGGTCATGCAGCGGACTGCAAATCCGTGTACGCCGGTTCGATTCCGGCCTCAGCCTCCAAAAAAGTATTAACCTACCTAATCTCCGATATATATTTATTACATTTTGGAATATAATCCTCAAATTAAAGATATTGTCATGAAAATATTAATTATGGGGCTGCCTGGAAGTGGAAAAACTTATTTAACCAAGAGGCTTCAGCCCTTACTTGAGGCAGCATGGTATAACGCAGACAAGGTTAGAGAAATGGCAAATGATTGGGATTTTTCTGATGCCGGTAGGGCAAGACAATCCAATAGAATGAGAAGTTTTGCAGATTTCGAAAAGAAAAATGGCAGATTTGTATTATGCGATTTTGTTTGTCCAACTCAAGAAACAAGAAGAAATTTTGATGCAGACATAACTATTTGGATGGATACAATTACTGAAGGCAGATTTGAAGATACGAATAAAATTTTTCAAAAGCCAGAGAATGTTGATTTCCACATTACTGAGTGGAATGATAAGAATCATATAAATATTGCTCATGATATCAAGGAAAAATATGTTTGACTGGAAAAAGCCGACTGTACAAATGCTTGGAAGATGGCAGCCATGGCATGATGGCCACCAAGCATTATTTAAAAGATGTGTGGTCAAAACTGGACAAGTAGTGATACAAGTTCGTGATGTACAGGGAACTTCAGGTGGTAAAGGTCAAGATGATAATCCATTTGATTGGGATTTTGTGTGTGCAGAAATTGAAAAAGGACTTGCTCGAGACGGTTTCAAGCGAGGTGTTGAATACGAGATTATGCTTGTTCCAAACATAGTTAATATTTCATATGGAAGAGGTGTGGGATATGCATTTGATGAAGAAAGCTTTGATGACTCAATAACAGAGATAAGCGCGACAAAAATAAGAAAAAAACTTCGAAGAGAAGGAAAATTAAGTTAATATTGAATTATGAAATATTTTTTTACATTATTTTTTATCCTCTTTTCTATTCATTCTTATGCTACTTTAGATTCAAGAAGTTGGTGCAATGGACAAATTACCCGCTGGAATTTATACGAAGTAAAAGTTACACCATATAATGCTGATTCAACTCTTGGAGCTCTAGAGTTTTGGATGGGTTTTAATAGTGCAGGGGATATGCTTCCACAACTTTATTGGGCAAGTGTTGATCATTACTATGGATTATATAATCAAGCAATACTCGACCAAGATACAACTGGCCTTGTTGTATATTCAACCACTACGCAAACTGGACAACAGTGGCAAAAGGCAAAAGGTTGTTATTTTCTTACTACAATTACAGGAACTTCATATGGAACAGATTTTGCTGTAATTGCTGATGGAACAATTTCCAGAGACAATGCTGGTTGGTCACCTTCTGGTATAAGAGATACTTCAACCGACGCTGATTTTTTTGCTGATAATCATGCTATTGTTACCTATGGTGGCTACACATTTTGGGCATCTGTAACTTTTACACAAATTCGTTAAAGCTTTGCCAAAATTATCTTTAGTTGTAATTTTCTTTATTTGTCTAAATATTTTCTTTTGGTTTATATTTCAACCACAGAATCTTGAGGATGCGGACAACAATAATTCTCAAAACATCTATAAGGATGATAACTATACTAAAGAATTATCAACATTAGAGCAAAAGATTGATCAGCTCTCAAATAATGTTGAACGTTTAAGCAAAGATGTAGATATTTTAAGAAAAAAAAATTTTTCCTCATCAACTAAAGTACCTGAACAAGATCAAACAAAAATTTTAATACCTCCTCATGACCAATTATTATCTAATAATAATTCAAATCTTGTTTTACCAAAATCATACAGTCCAGAGCATAAAAATATGACTTTAGAGGAGGCAAGAAAGGCTGCAATAGATAGCCTGAATCAAACTAATATATTTGATGAGATAGAAAGTGAAAGCCCCTAGTCGTATTGGCATTATTGGCTTTGGTTTTGTTGGTAAAGCTCTGAAGGATGGTATTCAAGAAGATGTAGAGTCTTTCGTTGTCGATCCAAAACTCAACACATCAATTAAAGATTTAAAAGAATTTGATCCAAGCCTGACTTTTATTTGTGTTCCAACGCCAATGCAAGATGATTTTTCTCAAGATATTTCAATCATTGAAAATGTTTTTACTGAATTAGCAGAATATGATCTCAACTCAATTATTGTTTTGAAAAGTACGGTTTTACCAGAGAATATTCAGTTTCTCGAGTCTAAATATTGTGATTTTATTTATAATCCAGAATTTCTTAGAGAAAGACATGCTGTGGAGGATTTTATTAATTCAAAATTGATAATCTTTGGTGGTAAAAATGAGAGACATAAAGATGAACTTGCAAACTTCTATGAGCATAAGACCAAGTGTACATGTAAGGATTATATTTATACTGAAGCACTTACAGCAGCTTTAGTTAAATATACTATCAATTCTTTTTTGGCGACTAAAGTAACTTTTTTCAACGAAATAAAACAAGTATTTTTGAATTTAGATGTCGAAGATTCATGGGAAAACTTTATCGAATATATAGCTCAGGATAACAGAATTGGTGATAGCCACATGTCTGTTCCAGGTCCAGACGGTAAAGAGGGTTTCGGCGGCGCATGTTTACCCAAGGACTCCAGCGCACTCGTTGCATCAGCTTCAGAAAATGGATTGCAACTTGCAGTACTTCAAAAAGTTATTGAAGTTAACAATAGGATTAGAGGAAAGTATAATATTGATGAGCGAGAGCAATCACAAAATATTAGATTTAAAAAATAGATGTGTTTGAACATGCCCAGGTGGTGGAATTGGTAGACACAAGGGACTTAAAATCCCTCGAAGGCAACTTCGTGCCGGTTCAAGTCCGGCTCTGGGCACCATTATAATGAAAAGCTATTAGAAGTTTGCTCAAAAGATGTTTTTAATATTAAAGAACATTCCTCTCAATGTAATGATTAATCTCTGAGAGAAGATCATAATTTATTCTTTGCACTTCTTCAGTTTTACAAACTGAATTAATAGAAAAGCCGAAGTTATCATGAATAAAATCATTATCCATTTTAAAGGCCTTATTGAATTTAGATTGTGATTCCTCAGAAATATAAATCTTATTTTGGTTAGCTTCACCTCCATAATGATTTATTAAATCATTAATTAGGTTTTGCCTTTCTTTTTTATCAACTAAATTCTTTTCTATTATTTCTTTATTTAAAAAAACAGATTGCATTATTTCGAAAGATAAAGATTTATTTTTATTCTCGAGAGGAATAAGTGAGTTTATATCTATTTCACTATCGATTAGTGAATAGAAATCATATAAGAGTAACTCATAAGAGTATTTAATTGCATTAAGATTTTCATTACCAAAAATATTCATCCATCTTTTCAAAGTACTCTTTATTTGATAAACGTGAGGAACTTTATCCTTCCAGGGATCAGAAATTACTGGGTTTTCAAAATTCCCAAATTTAAATCCAGTCGATATCCTTGATCTTAGCATTTCTATAACTGGTCTTAAAACTACAACAATTGAAAAGCTTTTAAAACCAATGCTTTCAAGGTTTTCTTTTAGATTTTTTATTTCTTCTTCTGATTTGAGCATACTATGCAGGTGCTCACTTGAAAAAATAAATTTATGTTTTTCATTTGCACTTTTGAGTTCGCCTCTAGCCCTTTTTAAAATCCGGTATTTATTTAATTTAGGATTATTTAAGAAATTTAGGTAACGTCTTGGACTTTCCCTTTTTGATGCATTACTGGAAATCAGACTTAACTTATAATTATTAGGATAACCAAATGATTTTGTTAAGATAAATTTCCTTTTTTTGAGAATATCTTGATTTTTGTATAAATGATTTTGTAAAGATGTTGTCCCAGTTTTTTCAACACCAATGTGAAGGAAGCAGTGCATTTCTAATCAAATATTATTTTTTCAATAATATAGCTTAACTTTCTATTATCACCAGAAACTGATGAGTCAACATTTGAAAAAATCTTAAAGGAGTTATCTGTACTGGGTTTTTGTATGAAGCTTATTTCAAAAGTATGCTCTTTCTTTGAGACTTCAAAATTATTTTCGACTTCATTATTTTTTATAGTAAATGAACCTTTATTATTATTAGGATTAAAGATCTGAATTTTTATTGAATTAACAGTTTTAGAATTAGTATATTCAAAACTGAAGTTTTGAGTCGCCCAATTATCTACAAAGAAACCATTAACATTTTTTAAAGTAACAAAACCTTCGTATTTAGGAACGAGTGTTGACAATGCAGATTGAAGTTGTTGTTCTAAATTATTAATCTTTTCAGATTGCTCAATTTCTTTTCTGTAAGATGTCATTAAGAGATCATCTCTTTTTTTCACTAATCTTTTTATTTCATCATCATCATTAGAAACTTCTGGAGGATACGGGAAATAAAATGTTCCGTGGTTAGCAAATATTTCTTCAGATGGCCTTTCTTTTGTATAAAAGTATATTGAAATAAGTTTTCTGGAAAGATGATGGAATTCTTCTGGAATATTAATTCGCTTAAAACCATGCCATGAATATTCATTTGTCTCAAAAATAAGACATCTATTTTTTATGCAATTATAGGATTTTGAAACCAGATCATCTTTGTAAAAGTCTAATGGGTTAGAGATTATCTCGATAGCTCCTCCCCAAGATTTATCCCAATCTTCATTAAGATAGAGCAATAAATTAAGCCTTCTATGAAATCCTGTTTCGGTATCATAATTAAAGTCAACATGAACATCTAATTCAGCACCGCTAACATTTTCATGCGTGCCACCACCATACATTCTTCTATCAATAACTAGACCCTCAATCCCAGTCATTTTTTCAATTGAATTCAAGAAATCTTTCTCTCTAATTGCTTGATCAAAGTTTTTATAGAAATCTGAAATACTTGCAATATCAGTATGAACACATTTGGGACCTACTTCACCATTCTCGTTAATAGCTTTTTCTTTATTAAATGGAGGAAAATCATCGCATAGTTTTTCAATAAAATCTTCTTGCAAAAAATTATCAATGACGACATGCTTAAACGGCTTTGCATTTTCAAAATCATTATTTATGTTTTCTATTTTAGAAATTACTTCTTTACTTATCATTTTGCTTTAATGAAATTGATTCATTATAACTAAACATTATTTCTAGTGGAGCAAGGCTAATGTCCTTCTTAATAAGTTTTTTATCTTTAGGAGTGAAGTGATCAACATCTTTATCTTCCATAAATCGCTTATAGGGTCTCGAAAGAGCTGAATTCTCAAAAGCAGTTTTTGCAATCAGATTCTTTGCCTCATCAATATTTTTTTGCAGACCATTTGTTCTTACATAGTCTTTAAAATCTTTTTGAATTAACATTGGCAAGTTATTTTTTTTGAGAATAATATTAAGATTTCGATATATTTCACTTTCTTCAAGAGAAAAACTTTTATTAATTTCAAAAGTAGGATATTTGAGCTTGTCATCACATGAAATTACTTCAAGAAATGTTTTAGCAATTGAAAATAGATTTTTCTTACAAATTCTGTCGTAGTTAATTACTTTTACTGGGAATGCTTCTAAAAATCTATTATGAAGAATATAGGGGTTTAATACCTCTGAAAAATGTGGCCTAACAAAATGCTTCACAAGGAAATCTGGATGGGATTTATAACTTTTATGTTTAATGCTTTCGCACCACAAACTTCTTAAAATAGATGCTGGATTACGAATGAACATAAGAACCTGAATTTCTTTGATGTCTTTTAAAGCGTCTTTCATTAGAGATATCTCATTTTGCTTCAGCCTAGAGAAATTCTCGGCAGATAGAATAAGTGTTTTATCCTCATTTTCAGGATCGTTGGAAAGTTTATTTATAAAAGGATTGAATTCGTTTTTGATAAACATTGGTTTTGCAAGATTATGATGTCCATTTCCAGTTTCATCAGAAAGATTTGGAAAAACAAAGCCCTTTTTCATTAACTCTTCTTCATTGTCAATAAGAAATGATTGAATATATGATGATCCCGTCTTATGAGGACCAATATGAATAAATGCTGATTTAAACATCAATCCCTTTTGATGATAGATATTGTCTAAAATTTTTCTTAAAAGAATGAATCGAAAAAATCTTTTCAAGCTCTTTATGAAACATATTCCAGTCATCAGTTGAGTTATTTAAAGCTTTACCAAAGTATGTTTCAAAGAGTTTTTGTGAAAATTCATCAGTATCAAAAGATGACTCAGTGAAAAATTTTCCATCAAGATTTTCAAAACCTTGAAAAGCAAAACTTGTTCCTAAGACAGGCGTCTTATAGATAAAAGAAGATAAAACTTTTCCCTTTAATCCAGCACCAAATGGCAATGGTGCTAAGCTTATTCTTGCAGTCCTAAATGCATCAGCTTCATCTTCAATGAATCCCTCGTATGTCATTAGGTTTGAATTAATATTTTTTATATAAATTGTAGGATTTGCACCATAAATCTTAATTTTTGGGAGATTATAACCCCTGGAGGAAAAGTATTTTTTTGCTGCAGGTAATAATTTATTCTCTAGGATTTTAATTGCCTCAATATTTGGAGAATGTTTGAAGCCACCAAAAAATATAATATCCTCACAAACTTCATCTTTCTCAAAACTTTCAAGTTTTTCAAATTCTGATCTTATTAAAGGCCAAACCATGATTTTTTCGTTGGCAATGTTATGCTCTTCGTGAAGATATTTTTTTTCGGCATTAGACAGAACAACAGTTTCAGATGTTTCATTGATAGCTTCCAACTCTTGAGATTTAGTTTTTTGAACTTCAAACAATTTATCTTCATTCCTCGTAGAGATATATTCAGATTCGAGTCTCAAATGATGTAAATCTACTGTATAAAATAGAATGGGAACATCTGGTCTCTTCTCTTTAATGAAATCTAGAACTTCAACTGAAGAAGTAACTCTTGAAATAATAACAAGATCAAATAAGTATGCATTTTCTTGAAAGAATTCATTAAATGAATTATTTATATTTCTATAAACACAATGTGTACCCAGCCCAAAATATTTATCAATATCTTTTATTAAACCCTTGTCATCAAGCTCTCCTCTGTTACTCAATGCAAAAAGATGAGGTCTATAGTTGATATCAAGAATACTTTTTATAATACAGTCCATATCTTTAGAGCCAGAGTCTTCATTTGGTGTTGGTATGCATTGATCAACAATTAAGATATTCCCACTCACATATCTATCTATTTTTTGAGCATATGAATTATGTCTACTAGGAAAATTTGATAACTCATCAACATGTTTTTTAATAAACTTTGATCGATTAATTTTCTGATATTTTTTAATACCGGAATTGACATCAGTACCATTGGTAGCACCCTCAGCGTGAATTACGGTTGAAGTTGGATTAACAAAGACCCTTTTTCCCAGATTTTTTCTTATATCCATACACAATGAGGTATCTTCATAATATGCAGGTGAAAACCTTGAATCAAAACCATTTAATAGTTGGAAGTCTTTATTGCTTATGAATAATGCTGCACCAGATACATAGTCAACTTCTCTCAGATATCTAAATATACTTTCACTTGCAAAAGCAGACTTACCAATATTTTCTGCATGACCCCCTTGAAAGATACCTCCTCCTGATTCCTGTAAAGTACCATCTTCATAAATAAGTCTTGATCCAACTATCCCGATATCATCATTTTCTTCTAAAACACTCACGCATCTATCAGCCCAATAGTCTGTGACAACTGTATCTGAATTAAGGAAGCATAAGTATTTGCCATTTGCCTGTTTTGCACCTGTATTACATGTTCCTGTAAAACCGAGATTGTGCTTGTTCTCAAAAAGCTTAAATCCTGCATTATCTTTGCTGAACATGTCCCTAACTTTTTCTGGACCTGCATCATCCACAACAATAACTTCATATCTCAATCCAATTTGAGCCTCCTGAATTGAATATAAAGCTCTAGCTAAAAAGTCCAATTTTCCAAATACGGGAATAATTATTGATAATTCAATATCATCAGACTCTTGATTAAGTCTTATCTTATTACTAACGACTTTAGAATTTGCAATCTTAAGAAACTTAGAGAATTGCTTAATATGAATTGTATTTAACGAATTTTTAGAATTTCGGATAATCAGTGATCTAATTTTTGGGATTACTTGTTGAGCTTTTTTAGCAGTTGAAATTAATGGATAAAGCAGTCTATATGTTAAAGAATGAGTTCTTAAATAAAGAGGAAGAGATCTTATAGTCAAAACCTCTTGTCTTATTTGATCTAATTTCTCATTGATACTGAAAAATTGATTTGGTCTTTCATGGCCGTTGCTTAAAAGTGATGAGAAAATCTCAATAAATTTATTCATTTGATCTTTCGAGAGAAATTCACCAGAAAACGAATCTAGAAAAGATTTTTGTGTGAGTTCGGAGGAAATTAATTTTTCTTCAAAAACTTTATCATTTAAGAATTTACAAGTAAAAATGTCTTCTAAATCTTTGAATGAGATTCTTTCTTGATTATAAAAAATCTTATAGATTACCTTACATTTTGATACAGATATCTGTTTAATAAACTCTTTGTTAATTGTTTTATGATCAATAAAGTAGTTGTCATCAAGTTGTTTTTCAAAAAAAATAGGAATAAAAATAGTAGAGTCATCTTCCAAACCATATATTTCAAAAATACTGCCATCGATATATTGAAGAGTATTCGAAGAGTCCAAAAGATTTTTATTAAAGATTTCACATAACTTTTCAGAAATATAATTGTTTGCAACTAAATAGTACTTCAAATTAATTCCCCTTTTTTATCTTTATCACTTGTAATAATATCTAAATCAAATTTTTCCCAGTCTATATTAATTTTAGGATCACTAAAAAGTATAGTTTTTTCTGAATCTTTTTTATAAAAATTAGTTGTTTTATAGCATACTTTTGCACTTTGACTTAATGTAAGGAAAGCATGGCCAAATCCTTCAGGAATCCACAACTGTTTTAAATTTTCTCCTGATAAAGTTTCTCCTACCCATTTTAAGTATGTTTTAGAATCCTTTCTCAAATCAATGGCAACATCAAATATTTTACCTTCCTCAACTCTTACAAGTTTACCTTGGGCAAAAGGATCTGTTTGCAAATGGATACCTCTTAAAACTCCTTTTTTTGAAAAAGAAATATTATCCTGAACAAATCTTATTTTTTCTCCAAGATGTTTATTAAATGTCCTCTGGTTATAGGATTCCATAAAATATCCTCTTTCATCAGAGTATTTGACTGGCTCAAGGAGAAAAACATCATTAATTTCTAGATTTGTAAATTTCATGGTTTTAACTTTTTATATAAATATTTATTGTATTCATTCTCTGTCTTCCCAATTTTTTTTAAAAGCTCATCTGGAAGAATCCATTCCTTTTTAATTGATATCTCTTCAGGACAAGAAATCTTTTTACTTTTATTTTGCTCAAGTTCGTAAATAAAGTTTGATGCTTCCATAAGAGACTTAGGTGTTCCAGCATCTAACCAATATGAATCTTCAGGTATTATTTCAACAGATAAATTTCCTTTTTTTAAATAAATGTTATTTAGGTCCGTTATTTCTAATTCACCTCGCGGAGAAGGCTTAAGGCTCTTGGCATATTCAACTACATCTTGATCATAAAAATATATTCCTGTGACAGCATAATTAGATTTTGGATTCTTTGGCTTCTCTTCAATAGAAATAACTTTGTAATCGTCATTGAATTCAACGACACCAAACCTTTCTGAATCTCTAACCTTATAAGCAAATATAGATGACCCAAGATTGCATTGCACTGCTTCTGAAATTTTGTCTATAAAGCTTTCTCCAATGAAAATATTATCTCCCAGAATAAGACAGCATGCTGATCCATCTAAGAAATCTTCAGCAAGCAAGAATGATTCTGCTAGACCATTTGGCTTTCTTTGAACTATATAGGTAAAACTAAGTCCAAACTCTGAACCATCACCAAGAAGCTTTTCAAATAAACCTATATGTTCAGGAGTGGAAATTATACAAATTTCTTTAATATTCATTTCCATCAAAGTGCATAATGGATAATAAATCATCGGTTTGTCATATACAGGCACAAGTTGTTTTGAAATGGCTTTTGTTGATGGATAGAGTCTTGAGCCTGATCCTCCTGCAAGAATTATTCCTTTTCTGTTAATTTTCATAATTACTATCTATAAAATCTTTCAAATAATATTTCCAATCACGAATGTTAACATTAAGAACTTTCTGAATCTTCGAATTATCTAAATATGAGTATTTTGGTCTTTTTGCCAGAGACTTAAATTCCTTAGATGAAATTTTATTAATTGTTTTAAGTTTAAAATTTTTTTTGTCTTTCAAACGCTCCAATATGAAATTTCCTATTTCATACCAAGAGCAACTGCCACTGGGAGAAAGATTATAAATACCATAGTAATTGTCACCTTTAAAATGAAGCACTAACAATTTATTTATTACTGAACTTATAAGTGAAGTAGGGGTAGGAGACCCAATTTGATCACCAACAATATTTAATTCTTTTTTATTTTTTGCAAGCCTTAAAATTGTCTTGGGAAAATTTTTTCCATATTTGCCGTACACCCAACTAATCCGAAGAATGTAGAAATTTTCCATATTTCTTATTATTGATTTTTCTCCGAGATATTTTGTAAGACCATACACATTTATAGGATCTTTTTTTTCATCCTCACTTATTGGCTCATTTATTTTATGATTGAAAATATAATCTGTAGAGAAATGGATCAGAACAACCTTATAATTCTTAGAAAGCCTTGCAAGATTATCGACTGCTAAATGATTTATATTGTCAGTTAGAGATTCATTATTTTCTGCCTCATCTACATTAGTATATGCAGCTGCATTAATAATAACTTTAGGTTTGAATAGTTTTATTTTTTCCTCTACAAAAGAATAATTTGTTATATCGCATTCCTTTTTTGTAAGAGACAAAATGTCATGATTTTTGGAAAGATCTTTATTTATCTCTTGTCCGAGCTGACCCCCTGCACCAAGAAGTAAGATTCTATTCATTCAGTCTAAACTGCTATCATTATAGCTATCAAAATTTTCTAAATACCAGTTAACAGTTTTAAGTATTCCTGATTCAAACGTTTCAGCTGGCTCCCAATTAAGCTGTTCTTTGATTTTTGTATTGTCTATGCTGTATCTAAAATCATGACCGGGCCTATCTTTAACATTTTCAATCAACTCAGAATATGAATTCATGTTCTTAGGCATATTTTTATTTTTCTTTACTGGCAAAACGTCATCTAAAATACTACAAATTTTGTTAACGATATATTTATTTGTTTTCTCATTATTACCACCAATATTGTAAACCTCACCAGTTTTACCCCTAAGCATAGTTTTATATATAGCTTTACAATGATCCGTTACATATAGCCAATCTCTTATATTAGATCCGTCACCAAATAGAGGAATTTTTTTGCCATTTATTGCATTCGTTATTGTAAGAGGGATTAATTTTTCAGGATTTTGTTTGGGCCCATAATTATTTGAACAATTGGTTGTTATGACATTCAGACCAAAGGTCTTATGCCAAGCTCTCACAAGATGATCAGATGACGCTTTTGAGGCTGAATAAGGACTATTTGGACTATATTTATTTGATTCGGAAAAAGGCAGATCACTGAGTTTTAATGATCCATAAACCTCATCAGTTGAAACATGTAAGAATCTAAAATTTTTATATCTTTTTGAGTGCATCAGAGCTTCTTGCAGTAATATAAAAGTACCCATAATATTAGTTTTTAAAAATTCATCGGGTGTATTTATAGAGTTATCGACATGGCTCTCTGCTGCAAAATTTACTAAGCAGTCAATATTATTATTTTTTAATATGTCTCGAACAAGCTCTTCATCATTTATATCTCCACAGATGAATTCATAAAGATCATTACTCAAAAGATGCTGATTATTTTTTTCGTTTCCTGCATAGGTCAGTTTATCTAGATTAATAACCTTGTTCCCTTTTTCAATGAGAAAACTTACAAAGTTAGATCCAATAAATCCGGAACCACCAGTCACCAAGATATTTTTCATAACTATAATTTCCTCAATAACACCATCATGAATAGGGTAATTTCACCCATAAATGTTTGTCTATAAAATTTATATCTGAACAGGTAGTTTAATCTTTTTAAAAAGTTTCTACTCTCTCTCATTTTTATAAATATTTCTAAATGATTTTTATTATCAGTTAAAACTATATTGTTTAATTGTTCAATATTTGCATTTATCCACTTCATCCAGCTGCCGTTATAAAAAATGCTAAATCTTTTGAAAAAAGCTTTAAAACCTATATTTGATCCAACAAGATTTTTATCATGAATCCTGTATTTTATAAGTGGCTCTTGCTCATAAATTACTTTTCCACTTACAGCTGAGACAAACAAATAAGTAATCCAATCATGACTTACAACAGTTTTACTCAGATCAACCTGTTTCAACAGATCCTTAGTTTTGGAATTAAATATCATAGTATTACCGCCCGCAATTGATTGCACTAATGCATTTTTAAAAGATGGACTCTTCTTAAAGAGAGGTGACATTCCTATTTTCTTACCATAATGATTAACCAGAACAGTCCTACCGCAAAATAGGTTAGGGTTATTCATGTTTTGTTTCAAAAGAATATCTATGCCATAACTTAATTTATTCTCAAGCCATATATCGTCCTGATCCGCAAAAGCATAAAAAGAATAATCATCAGGAATATTAATCAGCGTAGATATGAAATTAACTGCAAACCCTTTCTTTGGCCCTTCCAAATATGTAACTCGATACTTTTTAAGAATATGAGTGACTGCATTAGTTAAGCTATCATCGCTCAAGAAAATATCAAAATTCTTATAATCTTGAGCAAATATTGAATCTAATTGCTCTTCGAGATAATCAAAATTATCTTTGATGCAAAGGATTATGGCTACTTTATTATTATTCACAACAGTTCAGGCCTAATTCTTAATTAGTACTTTTTCAGTTAAAATCATGAGATGCATACCTTAACCAAAACTAGCAATAGGATTTTATCATTGATTCTTCTTAACTTCTCATCGATGTCATCGAATGGAAATATGGCAATTTCTTATAGAGGCATTTATATAAATTTCGGGATAATTTGGAATACATTTAGCCCCCTAATAATTGTTTATGCTATCAGCTACATTTTTTCAATTGGTTTACGAGGTGCCCGCGGCTTATTTGATATAGAGTATTTCGTTTTTATTTTTTTATTTTGGATAAATCTGTCCACTCTTGTCCAAACTCTTCTTGCTAGAGAGATTAATAATAACTTTTTTAAATTTAAGTCATATGGGAATATATTATTTATATCAATTGCTCATATATTTACATCCCTTTTGCAGGCTCTTGCAAGATTCCTTTTTACAATCTTATTAATTTATTTTTTTGGGATTGAAATTAAGTTAATGACCTTGGCTATAGGATTTTTTTTAATATGTGCATTTGCCGTTTTATTTAGTTATCTACTAAAATTTTTATTTGTCGATTCTCAAGTTTTTATAAACTTCACAAACTTTTTCATGCAAGCACTATTTTTTGCGTCAAATATTATCTTTCCAATTACCATAATGCCAGAGCCCCTAAAAAGTTATTTACTTTTTAATCCTATCGTTCACATTAATGAATTTTTAAGAGAGTCTTATTCAGGAATTTATGGTGGCTTTGTAGATTTAAATTATGTTGGTTTGTTCCTATTATTTCTATTTGTAACTTGTATTTTCGTTACGCTCATGAGATTAGAGTTGATTTATAAAATGAAATGAATATATTGCAAGAAAAGGAATATTTTGGACTTTTACAAAACTCAAAGTCTGTAATATATGTAGAAACCAAGAATTCTTCAATTGATCAATTTATAGTAAATAGAATTTTAAAAAGTAATAAAATTGGAGAGATTTTCTCTCCCTTCTTTTTTCATCCAAGCCTATCGATAAAAGATAATTTTAATTTTCATTGCATATCGAGTGGCATATCGGAAGAAGTTTTTGATAATGAATTCTTATCAATCATAAAAAATCTTCCAAGGTTACCTAAGCAAAAATGCGATCAAAATCTTTGGGATTTTGTGGCAATTATTACTTTTTTCAAAGCAATCAAAGGTTTGAAAATTCTTAACTATTTCCCTTTTCCCGACAACAGTACAAGGTTTAAGAGTTTATCCTCAAATATTGAGATTAAAAAACTATCAAATATCGTTAAACAAATTAGTGAAGAAAATAAGTATGTATTTTTTACAGACAGCCTTCCTGTAAAAGCTCAATATTTTGAACAATATTTAGTCTTTAAGGAGCAAGAATTTAACGGATGTTATAATGATTTTAACGAATTTAGAACCCGAGTAACATGAATATCTTTAATACCGTTGAACACTTCTTAGAAAAATTTGGTGTAAAGAACCTTTCTTTTATAACTTCTGTTATTTTCATTTTTGGTATTATTTTTCTTGTAAGTCCATCATATAAATCAACATCATTAATTAGTGTTCAGGATCAAGATATATCAACAAACTTCAATAATTCGTTGTTTAGCTCATTGATCTCCGACTCACCTGAATCCTTGTATCAACTTAAGTCTTTTCTTGAATCAAATGATGCAAGCTCTCAGTTTTATGATTTGGTAGACGTTGATGAGTTTTATATGTCAAAAGATGTGCGTTTATTTTCAAGATATGGAACCATTTTTAAAAAAAGATTTCATGATTATTTTTTAGATATAACCAACGTTAAAATAATTGATGACTCTCAAGCAATTGAAATTGAAACATTCGGTTTCTCATCTAATCATGCACTAAAAGCAAACATAGCTTTAATATATATCTCCTCTGAGTTCTTTGATAAGAGAGAGAGGCTTTCGGCCACAATTGCTCTAGCAAAGAAAAGATGTGAATTAGCTATTTCTAAGTCAGAAGATATTAATGAGGTCTATATTGACCAGGATTTTGACAAAGAAATAAATATCGATAAGTTTACTTCAGCAAATGATTTAATTTACTCTAAATCAAGTGCTTTTTATAACAAATGCCTTAATTATACTCTTGTTGAGGATTCAATATCTCCTCAACTCCCAACTAGCACTCTTACAGATGTAAATTCGTCTAGCTCAAAAATGCTTGTAAGTGAAATCTTTGATTCCAAGATGGACTCATTATCCATCACAGATAATTTAAGGATTATTGCTGAGCCCAAATTAGCAATAAATCCAGAAAGGAAAAGAGTTTTGCTCAAGACTTTTCTTTTCTTTGTCTCAATTTTTTTAGTTTTTTTGATGATTAAAGTTCTTATAAAAATGAGAGATAATTTCATTTATTAAAAAAGAATCCTTATAATCATGGAATGTTTAATTTGAGAGAAACAGATATATTAAGTTCTAAACGAGTTTTCTTTTTTTATTTTCTGTTGAACCTTTCTTTTCCAACATATGCACAAAATATTGATCAGAACTTTTTAAATTCTTTACCAGAGAGTCTCAAATCAGAGTTAAATCTTGATCAGATATCAGATTCACAGATAAATCAAAAAGATTATGAATCTTTTGATTCATCACTCCAAAAAGAAGCAACCATTTCAGATGGAGAGTTAGAAATATTTGGATCTTCTTTTTTTTCAACCTACTCATCAACCTTTATGCCTATTAATGATCCTGCTGCATCATCAAATTATATTCTTGATGTTGATGATGTTATTTTTATTCAATATTTGGGTGACTCTAATCAGAATTTTGATTTAAGGATTGATAGGTCAGGAAGTATAGTTCTGCCAGAAGTTGGAAAGATTAATTTTGCAGGACTAACGATAAATCAAGCTAATGAAAAACTCAATAGTGCATTGTCTAGTGCATTATTAAACACTAATGCGATATTAACACTCCGTGAGGTCAGAGATATAAATGTCTTAGTAACAGGTTTTGTAGAAAATCCAGGTATTTATGTCGTAAGCGGTTATTCCAATATCATTCATGTTTTAAATTCTGCTGGTGGCATAGCTAAAAATGGTTCTTATAGAAATGTGATAATCAAAAGAAAGGGAGAGGTTGTTCACCAACTAGATCTATATGATATTTTTGTCTCTGGAGACACAACATCAAATATTTCTCTTCGATCTGGCGATTCGATTATTATTGAACCATCAAATAACTTTATTCCCCTAGTCGGTGCACTAAATAGACAGGGTATTTACGAATTCAAAGACGGTGAAACGGTATCAGATATTATCAATATTTCTGGTGGAGTATCTAGTAAAGCTAATAAGAATAAAGAGTTTTCCTTAATTAGAGAGATAGATAACTCTCTTGAGATGATTAGTGGAACTGTAAACTCTCCAAGAGAGATCAAACTCGTTGCAAATGATAGGGTATTTATTAAATATAGAAACTATAACTCTGATGAACTATTTTTGAGTGAATTTGAGGACTTTATTGATGATCCTGTTGTTGTTAGTGGTGCTGTGAAATATCCCGGTGAGTACTATATTAATCAAAACGATACAATTTTGTCACTGATAACTAAATTTGGTGGATTTAAAAAAGATGCTTATGTCTATGGTGCTGCTTTGTTTAATGAAGATGCTAAGAAACTTGAAAAAGAATTTAATTCAAGGCTTTATAATGATGCAATAAAGTCCCTTGCAAACCTTGGAAGTGTCTCACGAACTGAAGATATCGGTTCTCTTCCTATTTTGTTGGAGCAATTTAAAGAAATTTCAGCTCAAGGAAGAATAGTAACGGAATTCTCTCAAGAAAAGTTAAATGCTAATCCCGAATCCAATTACAAGCTTTCTCCTGGTGACCGCATTCATGTGCCATATTATAAAAAAGTTATTTATGTATTTGGTGAAACTCTTAATCCAGGAACTTATGTTTATGATGAAACACTCTCCCTAGCTGATTACATCATGAAGTCAGGAGGTCTGAATGAATATGCCGATAGTTCATCAGTTATTATTGTGTATCCCAATGGGGAGAGTCAGAGAGTAAAAGTAAGAAAATTTGGAAGCACTAATGCAGATCTATATGCAGGATCCGTTATTTATATTCCTCGAAATTTAAAACAAATCGATGGCATTGAATTCACTTCGGTTATGGCCCCAATTGTTAGTAGTCTTGCCATATCTTTGGCTTCTCTAAATTCTATTTCTAATAATTAAATTTTCCGGATGATAGAATTTATCGATCTAAATAGGGAACAACCTTACAAGATATTTTTAAATAAATATCAACAAGCATTAGAAAAAAAACAAAAAAATATTGAAGCTATTGCCATCAGCTCATTTAATCCAAAAACTGATGAAGTGGAATCAAGGTTTGTTAATTTGAAATACATAAAGGATGATCAATGGATCTTTTTTTCAAACTATAATTCAAATAAGGCAGAAGACTTTGCTGGACATAATCAAATCACAGGATTATTTTTTTGGCATCAAACAAATACGCAAGTTCGAATTAAAGCTACTCTTCAAAAAACGCAATCAGGTTTTTCTGATTGGCATTTTTCAAAGCGCACAAAGGAGAAAAATGCTTTGGCAATTAGTTCTAAACAATCTCAAAAAATTGATTCTTTTGAGAGTATTAGGAGAGGTTATGAGGAAGTCATCAAAGATGAAGAGTTATTACATCAGAGACCCAATTATTGGGGAGGCTATTCATTTGTACCCTATTATTTTGAGTTTTGGGAAGGGCAAAAATTTCGATTGAATAAAAGAGAAGTTTTTGAATTTGATGACAATAAGTGGAAAACTTACTTACTTCAACCTTAAAATTTGTATTTATGTTTTTATTTAGTTTAAAATCATCACTTCAAATATGAATGCTTCACTATTTTCTCACTTTTTATATTTTATAGTAATTGAAACATCCTAAAGGTCCTTCTGTTGTCTAAAAAGAATCAAGCACTTATAAATGATGATATTTCAGCAGAAAATGTAATGCTAATAAATCAAGATGGAGATAAACAAGGCATAGTAAGCATTAAAGAGGCAATTAAGCTTGCCGAGACAGCTGAAATGGATTTAGTGCAAGTATCACCAAAAGGTGCAGATCCTATTGTTTGCAAAATATTGGATTATGGAAAATATATTTTTACAAAGAAAAAAAATATTCAATCTTCTTCCTCAAAAACAAAAAAACATTCTTTAAAAGAAATTAAGTTCAGACCGTCAACAGATGTGGGTGATTACAACATTAAACTAAAAAAGATTAAAAGCTTTATTATCGATGGAGATAAGACTAAAATAAGCGTCCGTTTTCGGGGCAGAGAAATCTTAAATAGTGATTTAGGCTTAGAACTTTTAAAGAAAATTAAGTTGGAATTAGAGGAAATCTCACAAGTTGACCAAGAACCCTCCCTTGAGGGAAGACAACTTCAAATGGTGCTCTCTCCGAAAAAGAAAACTAAATAATTATTAAATATGGGTTACAAATTAAAAAAACATTCAGGAGCAAGTAAACGCTTTAAAAGAACAGGAACTTCAATTAAATCTAGAAGTGCTGGTAGGAATCACATTTTGTCAAAACAAACTACAAAGAGAAAAAGACATAATCGAGGATTGAATAAATTAACCGGCACCACTCGAAATACTGTTGAAAAGTTATTAGGATAAGAATATGCCAAGAGTTACTAAAGCTAAAATCGCCAAGAGAAAGCACAAAAAAGTCTTAAAAGCTGCAAAGGGGTATTACGGTGCAAGAAGTCGACTCTACAAGACTGCTAAACAATCAAATATTAAATCTTTGCAGTATGCATTTAGGGATCGGAAAAACAGAAAAAGATCTTTTCGTGCTCTTTGGATTTCTAGAATTAATGCTGGTGCTAGAGAACTGGGTGTTACATATTCTGAGCTTCAGAAAGGCCTAGAACAAAAAAATATTAAACTAAATAGAAAAGTCCTCTCCGACATAGCAATTCATAATAGAGCAGCTTTTGAAAAGGTAGTAAGTACTGCTACTGAAAAATGACCATCTCTAAAGATTTCCTTCCAAAGAAATCAAAGTCTCTGGGTGCTCAGCATCCTATAAGTTTCATGATGGAAAAGATCATATCCATAATTTCTGCAAAAGGTTTTGAATTCATTGAAGGACCCGAAATTGAAACTGAAGAGTTTAATTTTGATAAGTTAAATATCAAAGAATCGCATCCTGCTCGGCAAATGCATGATACTTTTTATGTGAATCAAAAATCTCAAGTCCTAAGAACTCATACTTCACCTGTTCAAATTAGAGCAATGCTTGAAAAGCCATTACCACTTGCCATAGTTTCTGGGGGTAAAGTTTTCAGAAAAGATGATGATGCAACACATCTTCCTATGTTTCATCAAGTTGAGGGCATGTGTGTTGGACAAAATATAACTTTTGCTCATTTAAAGGGCCTTATTTTTGAAATAATCTCTGAAATATTTGGTGACAATGTAAAAGTGAGATTTCGACCCTCATATTTTCCTTTTACTGAACCTTCTGCTGAAGTTGATATTTTGTCAGATGAAGGCAAATGGTTAGAAATCTTAGGTTGCGGAGTCATAAATCCTGTTGTACTTGATAACTGTAATATTGATTCATCCAAATTTAGTGGACTTGCATTTGGATTGGGTATTGAGAGAATTGCGATGTTGAAAAATAATGTAAATGATATCAGAGACTTTTATAAGGCAAACCTTGATTTTTTGGAACAATTTAAGTGAGATACTATGGAAATTCATTATGATCATTTAGTTAAGTTTTTCAGATCAAAACCTAAATTGAATGAAATTTCAGATTCTTTACTGCAACTTGGTCATGAACATGAATTGAGTAACAAAACTTTTGATATTGAATTTACCCCCAATAGAGGCGACTGTCTTTCACTTAATGGTTTGGTAAGAGATTTAGGAGTTTTCTTCGAAACAGCAGATGAAATTCCAACTTATAAAGAAGAGATTCCAAAATTTGCATTTAATTTTACCAATCTTGCCCCGGAGGCATGTCCAAAGATATCTTTTTTATTAGTTGAGATTGATGGAGATGTAAGCAATTACAAAGATTATCTTGAGTCATATTTTTCAGACCTTGGCATTAATAAAAATAATTTTTTTACTGATATTTCAAACTATGTTGCATATGAATTAGGACAACCAACACATTGTTATGACTTTGATACTATTTCAAATGGATTAAAACTTGAATTCTCTGGCAAGAGTTATGAATTTGAAACTTTATTGGATCAAAAAATTTCCCTTGAGAAAGGAGATCTAATATTTACTGCCAATGATATTCCAGTTGATTTAGCTGGAGTGATGGGAGATAAAAAGACTTCCTGCAAGGATTCAACAAAAAAAGTTATTATCGAGGCAGCTTTTTTTGAACCAGAGATAATTCTGGGTAAATCACTCAAATATGATCTTAATTCAGATGCTGCTTACAAATTTGAAAGAGGAATTGATCCAAATTTACAAGAGATTGCCATTAGAAGATTTATTTCGATTATAGGAGATCATGTAAAGATTAAGAAATTGGAACTTTTTGCAAAAGAGTACAGAGAGCTTGAAGAAACCAAATTGAATTTTAACCCGCAGAAAATAAATCATATTTTGGGGGACAATATAGTTACAGAAGGATCTTATAAGAATTATTTAGAAAAACTTGGTTTTATTGCCAAAGATGATGAGGTAATAGTACCAAGTTACAGGTCTGACATTGTTCATGAAAATGATCTAGCGGAAGAGATAGCAAGAATAATTGGCTATAACAATATAGCAATTCAACCTCTTTTATTAACAAAACAAAATGATCCTGAATTGACCCTTGATCAAAAAATAAAAAGTTTTTTAATTAACAATGGATTTTTTGAAGTTATTAATTCTCAATTTTCAGGACAAAATTATGAGGCATCCATAGCAATAGATAATCCATTAGATACTAAAAAAACTTTTTTACGCTCAAATTTAGAGGAATCATTATTAGAAAATTTAGTATTTAATGAACGAAGACAAAAAGATAGTATTAAATTTTTTGAAATAAGTGATATTTATAAAAAAGACTCTCAAATAAGTTATGAAAGATTTTTGGGTATAGTAATTTCTGGAAGAAAAGGTAAAAACTATGATGATTTTACCCAAATAGTAAATCAGAATTTTCTAATAGATATCTTTGCCCAGATTAACTTTGATATAGCTCCATTCATTAAAATAATTGACAGAAATAACTTAGATTCCAAGTCAAAGACTCCTGTTTTTGTGGCAGAAATAAGACTTTCTGAACTTAAAAGAGCTTTTGCAAATTATCAACTTGAAAATAGCAAGGTTAAAAGTTTTGTAAAAACCAAACCAACTTCAAATTTTCCTTCCATTAACAGAGATTTTTCTTTTGCATTTTCTAAAGCAGAAAATATTGCAATCATTTCAGATGTTGTGTCAAATTTTAAATCTCCAATCTTAAAAGAAAGTTTTATGTTTGATTTTTATGAAAACACTCAGAATGGGATCATCAAGATTGCTTTTAGATTTGTTTTTCAATCTTTTAAGAAAACGTTAACTGACCAAGAGATCGAAATTGAATTAGAGGGTTTGTTAGGAGATATATTAAAACTTGAAGGTGTATCCATCCCAGGATACTCAAATGATGTTAAATAATCTTTATAAAAAAATCTATTTTATTGGGATCATCATTGCTTTGTCTTTACCAATTTCAGCAGATAGTTTCATGTATAACTCATTTAATAATCATGGTTCGATCGGACTTATTAATACTCCATCAGCAAGATTTTATGATGAGGGATCATTTGGAATTACTATATATGACGGGACGCCAGATCAGAAAGTAACTTTAACTTCGTCACCATATAGTTGGTTAGAGGCTTCATTTTTTTATACCAATATTCAAGGGATGCCTTATCCAGGCTATGAATATCAAGATTATAAAGATAAGGGATTTAATTTAAAAGTAAGATTGAAAGAGCAGAATAAACTTCCTGCTATTGCGATAGGCATCAATGATCTAGCTGGGACGGGTTTTTACAGTTCAGAGTACATCGTAGGATCATATGAAATGGGAGATTTAGATTTTCATTTTGGACTAGGTTGGGGGACATTGAATGGTCTTGAAGATTTTCAAAATCCGCTGACTTTCTTGGATAAAAGATTTGAAAATAGACCAGATGGATATGCTGATCAAGGAGGGCAGTTTCAACCCTCCAGGTACTTTTCAGATGAATCTGTCTCTTCATTTTTTGGAATAAGTTATGCTTTGAGTGATCAATCTCTGTTCAAGATTGAAAGAGATCCAACGCTTACATCAGGACAAATAAAGTATGCTTCTGCCAAATCTAAAATAAGCTTTGGTTTTGAGCATAATCTAACAAGGAATTTTTCTATTGGTATATTTCGGGAAAGAGACAATTTTTATTCTCTTAAATTTATATATAAAAGGGACTCTCAAAGGGAGTTGAGAACCACTCAGTTTAAGAAACTAAAAAACATTTCTTCAACAAATAGCTATGAATTATTTAGAAGGAATCTTCAAAATAATGGTATCGGAGTGAACAAAATTGTTGAAAAGGATCAAAAATTAGCTTTGGAGGTCACTCAGTTTAAACATAATGATATTGAAACCATTGAATCGATTATCAAAACTGCAAGCATTGAAAGCGGTATAAAAGAGGAGATTCTTACAAATTATAAAATTGTTGATCTTTCAGTAAAAGAAAATTTTGATCAAGATTTTGCCAATGGGGGCAATATCCTTTTTGAAAGAAACAAAAAGAGACATTTTTATACTTCTAATTCACTGAGTTTTAGACCTTTTCTAGCATCTCGTGAGGAATTTTTTAAAGGAGCAATATTATTAGAGAATAATTCTGAATGGGTAATTTCTGATAATTTTTTGCTTTCTTCCAATCTTAAGCATTCCATAATAGATAATTTTGATGATTTTAGCATACCGCCACGTGATACCTATCCTGCCCAGGTAAGATCAGATGTAAAGGATTATCTTGAAAACTTTGATTCTCTTGTAATTGGAAGAGCTCAGGCAGATTATTTTAAGACAATCTCACCAAATCATCACATTATGGTGACAGCTGGAATTTTGGAGGAAATGTTTAATGGGTATGGTATGGAGTATTTATATTTTGATGCTCTAAATAATTATGCAGCAGGTATTGAGTTATTTCATGTTAAAAAGAGAGATTATCAAATGCAATTTGGTACTTTGGACTACACAAATGTAACAGCACATGCCAATTTCTACTACCGAAATTATGGATTGATTCCATTTGATGCAAAAATATCTGTTGGAGAATATTTAGCTGGAGACCGAGGAACAACGATAGATTTATCAAGAAACTTCAAAAATGGTATTGAGTTTGGAGTGTTTGCCTCTTTTACTGATGTATCTTCAGAAAAATTTGGAGAGGGTTCTTTTGATAAAGGAATTTATTTTAATATTCCTATTTTTCAAGATTTTGTAAGTTATACATGGAGACCTCTTACCAAAGACCCTGGTCAAAAATTGATCAGAAAAAATAACCTATATGATTTGTTGGTTAAATTTAAACCCATTAATTAATTTGTGATTTTAAAAAGAAATCACAAAAATGTTATAACTTAAGTAGTGATAAAGATTGTGTTATCTAATCAATTCTTGCATAATTACGGTTCGGAGGATTACTTTAATGAGACACGTAACCAGTTTTTTATTATTTACAATTTTTTTAACTAGTTTTGTAGTTGCTAACGAGACTGCAATAACTGATGATCAGATATCAGAAATCACCCAAAAACTAGAGACTCTTGATAAAGTTGAATTACAAAAGCGTAAACTCGAGATCGAGCAGGAATTAATAAACTTACAAGCTGATGGAGATGATGAGGGCGTTTTAGGAGCAATTACTGCACTCAATGTTGAATTATCGATTATAGAACAATTACTAATATTAGTAGGTGCTGTGATTGTATTGGATGATGGGACCAGCACACCTCCTGATACTGTATTTCCAGTAATAACCATACTTGGTGACAATCCAGCTACAGCAGAACTTGGTGGTACATATGTTGATGCAGGTGCAGAATCTGATGGTGGTGAGACTGTAACAGTATCCGGCACTGTTGATACAAATACACTTGGATCTTATGCGATAACATATTCTGCTACTGACTCAGCAGGCAATACTTCAACTGCAACAAGAATAGTTAATGTTATTGATACTACTGCACCTGTATTTACATCTTCCGCAACTTTTAGTGCCGAAGAGAATCAAACAGCTGTTGGAACAGTTACTGCTACTGATTTACAAGATGTTACTTTTACTGTTTCTGGAAATGATTTAGTAATAACTTCTGCTGGTGTTTTAAGTTTTGTATCAGCACCTGATTTTGAAACTCAGACTGTTTATACTGCAACGGTTACTGCTACAGATTCAAGTGCAAATGCTTCTACTCAGGACATAACAGTTAATGTAACTAATGATGAGTCTGATGATGACACTGGAACTGGAACTGGAACAGGTACAGGTACAGGCACAGGTACAGGCACAGGTACAGGCACAGGAACTTAATTAATAAGTGACGGTTACCAAAAGAGACCTGGCAAAAAACATATTTATTAAAGAAGAGCTATCTCAAAAAGATAGCTCTTTTTTTTTAGATACTGTTATTAATTTTATTAAAAGAAATCAAAAATCAAAAATTAACATAAATAGATTTGGAACATTTCATTATAAATTTTCTCCTAAAAGACCAGGAAGGAATCCAAAAACAGGAAAGAGCTATAATATTCCAAGTCGCAACAGGGTTACTTTTGAGCCATCAAAGTTAGTCAAGCAAATCTTAAATTAGTTTTTGGTCGGGATGGCCGGATTTGAACCGACGACCACCACACCCCCAGTGTGGTGCGCTACCAGGCTGCGCTACATCCCGAGTTAGCTATTATATTTCAATTGAGATAATTGTTTATAATTAATTATAAAGTGAGGAAAAAAATTGACCGAGTCTGTTAAGTGTAAATCTGGATACCATGTTGGAGTAAAATCTGATGATATTTTTATATTTCAGGGCATAACTTACGGAAAATTTGATCAAAGATGGGGTAAATCCTATTTAACAACTGATTATCAAAAAGAATTTTCAAAAAGTATCTCTAGTGCTCCCCAAACTGTAATTGAAAAATCAATATTGTATGATTCATCTCTTCCGGAAGAAAAAGAACAGTGTTTAAGTTTAAACATTGCCTCTCCAAACTTAGACGACAAACTTCCAGTATTAGTTTGGATACATGGGGGAGGTTTTATGACTGGTTCATCTCATAGCACAATGTATCAGATACAAAACCTTGCTAAGAATGGAATGGTTGTTGTTTCTATTAATTATCGTTTAGGACCTTTTGGTTTTTTACGTTTAAAAGACATCACTGAGGGAGAAATTGATTCAAGTGGCAATGAAGGATTAAGGGACCAAAGAGTCGCATTACAATGGATTCAAAAAAATATTGAACATTTTGGAGGCAATAAAGATAATGTCACAATATGCGGTTTGTCTTCAGGATCTTGGAGTTGTGCACTTCAAATTGCTGCGGGACATGGTAATCTCTTTAGAAATGCGATTTGTCAAAGTGGTGGACTTGATGCAATAGCTAGTCTAGACAAAGCAAATAAATGGGGAGAATTATTTTTACAAAGGTTTCTTGATTTAGGTCTGTCTATAGATGATTTGATGCATTGTCCATGGGAAAAAATCATTAAAGCTGCAAAAAAACTGAGACATTATCAATTGAGTGAGGGGGGCAAATTAGTTTTACCCGAAATAGGATATCTTCCGGTAATTGACAATGATTTTCTAAAAGATGATTTTGCTCAAGTATTTGATCAATCTGAGGTAAACATAATTGCTGGATCAACACTTGATGAATACAACCTTTGGAGTTTTTTTCATCCAAAAATAAGACAAAATGATGAAAAATATATCTTAAAACGATTAAAAAAGATTTTTATAAATGATTTTCTTGATGAGATTTTAGAAGTTTATGAAGAATTTTTAGATTCAAAGAATCTTGCTAAAATATTTTCTGCCGTTATGACAGACATCAGCTTTGGAATCCCTACGCATAATTTGCTTACGAAAAGTAAAGGTAAAAATTTTGGTTACCTATTTTCAACTCAGAGTAAATTGATGTCTGGAAAATTGGGGTGCTTTCATGCCTCTGAGCTGCCTTATATGTTCGGGGTTCATAAGACTCAACCTTATGATGACTGGTGTTCTGAAAATGGGGATAGTGTTTCGCATAATATACAATCAAGTTGGAAAAATTTTGTTGATAGTAGCAATCCTAGTTTTGATGATTTTACATGGCAGGAATATAATGATGGTCAGTTAACTTTACTTGGCAGTCGAGTAAAGACAATTACTAATCCTTTTTTAGAGAGATATAAACTTGTTGAAAAATATAAGAATTTTTAAATCAGTATCCATAGGGATAATTTTTTGGATAACTACATTAGAAATTGCATCGGATAATTTACAGTTATCAGTACAAACAACATCAGGTTTAGTTGCTGGTACTAAAGAATCAAAGATAATCCTTTTTGAAGATATTCCCTATGCTAAGCCACCAGTAAGTGAATTACGCTGGCAACCACCTCAACCAATCGAAAATCCTGGGAAAAGCATCGAGCCAAAAGAATCAAACCATTGTTATCAAGAAACTGACTCACTTCAAGATATTCAAAATTTTGGAACAGAAGATTGCCTTTATCTAGATATCAGAGTCCCACAAAGTCAAAATAAAAATCTTCCAGTTATGTTTTGGATTCATGGTGGTGGTAATACATCGGGAACAAAAGATTTTTATGATTTTTCAAGATTGGTAGCAAAAAAAGAAGTTATTGTAGTATCTATAAATTATCGACTAGGTATTTTTGGTTTTTTTACACATTCTGCAATTCAGGATGCTGGTGTTGAACCTTCTAATTTCGGCATTTTGGATATCATCGAAGCTTTAAAATGGGTTCAAAGAAATATTAAAAATTTTGGTGGTGATCCTGAAAATGTCACTATATTCGGTGAGTCAGCTGGTGGGCATAATGTTTATGCTTTATTGGTTTCTAAACAAGCAAAAGGATTATTTCATCAAGCAATTTCCCAATCTGGATACACTGAGTCATCTTCTCTTCAAAATGCATATAAGCCAGATGAGATAAATCGCAAAGATTCTGCTGATAGTTGGTCAGTTTTTAATAGGCTGCTTGTCCAAAAAGGTATTTCAACCTCAATTGAAGATGCAGATCGATTGCAATCAAAATTGTCATTAGAGGAACAAAAAAAGTTGTTGATGGAAAGCACTTCTGCAGATTTACTTCAGTTATATGAGAATACTATTGAAGAACCTCTTTTAACCAATGATGGTGTGGTAATTCCTAAAGATGGACTTCTTGCAGCACTTGGTCAACCTGAGCATCTTAACAAGGTTCCTGTCTTAGCAGGCTCAAATAGGGATGAAGTAAAGTTGTGGATAGGTACTTCTGAATATTTCTTGGAAACAAAATTTTCTCCTTTAGGAAGGATACTTAATATCCCAAGTTTGGCGATTAAAAATAAGGACCTTTATAATTTTTACAACAAGATTAGAGCAGAAGGTTGGCAACTGAGAGGTGTTATTGAGCCACTTGAGCAGATTTTTAACACAGGGAATAATAATTTGTATGCTTACAGGTTTGATTGGGACGATGAGAGAAATCTATTTATAGCAGACTTTCAAAGTATTATTGGTGCCTCCCATGCTCTTGAAATTGCTTTTATTAGTGGTGACTTTAAATTTTTAGGAAAATATAGTCCCTTAATTTATCCACGCTCTCCCTCTCGAAATTTTACTTCAAGAAATATGATGAATTTCTGGGCAAATTTTGCAAAAACTGGCAATCCTGGTACTTCAACAAATGAGATAGAGTGGACACGATACAATCCAAATAATGAAAAGAATTTTATGATTCTCGATAAAAGAAAAGATATGGAATTAAAAGCTATTGATATAAATATGCCCGATATAGTTGCATCAATATATAACAGCAATCTTCTTAATTTAGAAGAGAAATGTATTCTGCTTTATGAGACCACAACCTATTTAGGATCAGATAGTTTTCAAACTTATTTAACAGACCCTTTGAGTGGATTCTGTTCGGTTAGCAAAGCAAGGGAAATCTCAGAAGCAAATCGTGGTTATTACGAGTACTAATCTTGATTAAGAGTGTTATGTTTCAATTGTAATACAAGAGAAGGATTTATACCCATCAAGTCAGATGCTCTTTTGATTATTTTTTCTTCTTCGATATCTAAATAATCATCTGCGAGCGCAGTCTGCCAAAGCAATTCCACAACTGTTAGTTTTTCTTCTTTAGTCAAATTATGATTTAAATCATAAATTAAATCATAAAAAGATATCCTATCTTGGCTTTCTTGTTGAATAAGTGTCAATATTTCAGATTCACTTAAAGTTGAGGTATCGATGTTTTGTCGAATGCTTTCGAGCAGCAAACTCTTTTCTTTTTCATCAATTTGGTTATCTATGTTGGCTACTTCATATGCAAGGCAAAGTGCGATCAATTGAAGATTTTTAGGATCTTCAGATTTTTCCACTTTTTTCTTTTTTTTAAAAAAATTAAACATTTTTAGATTTCAATAATATAGAAGAAAACCAATAATAACATGTAAAAATTCCTAGAAATGTATAAAAGGAATAAAAGCCATATTCAAAAAAGTATTTGTTAAAAGCAAGTCCAATCAAAGCAAAAAAACCAGAAGAAATGATCAAAAAACTATAAGTCTGCACATAAGAGTAACCATTATCAATCATTTGATGATGAATGTGCTCTCTATCATCAAGATAGATTCTTTTTAATTTAATTATTCTAGTGATTATCACTCTTAAAGCATCCATTAAAGGAATCGCAACCAGCCAAAGTGCTGTCACAGGCAAGAGATTTGATCCATCAAAATTTGAAAAATAAACAAGTATCCATGCACACATAAAACCAAGGGCATTTGAACCGTTATCACCTAAAAATACTGTCCTTCTTTCTCCTAGAAATCCCAAGTTATACATAAGAAAACCACTCAGTGCACCTACTGGTAAAATAAGAGGAAATAAACTCGGCAAATTATTGGTATTGATCATATAAATCATTGAAACAAAACAAATTAAACAAAAACTAGCACATAGTCCATTTAGGCCATCAATCATATTAAAAGCGTTCATCATGCCAACGATACAAAAAATTGTAAAAGGAATTGCAAAAATACCTAACTGAATTTCTCCAAAGCCAAAAATATTTCCAATTGAAACAAGATATACATCAGTTGAAAGAGCTAAACCTAGAACACATGCTGATTGTAAAACTATCTTTTTAAGTGGCGAAATTGTCCTCAAGTCATCAATGATCATTATTATTTGAACAAGTAAAGTGAATAATAGCAGTTGCAAACTAAATTGATTTAATCCAATTTCTGATTCAACGGAGTTTTGCTTAATTATCTGAAAGTTTTGTCCTTGGCCTCTTTGAACTTCTGAACTTGTTTCATAAAGCAATAATTCACCGGTAGGTAGTTGAATTGTATAGCTTTCATTATTATATTTTTGAATTATTACCTTTGAACCATTTTCCAATTCGATTTCATGAAATATTGAATTTTCTTCAATTGCTGCTGGGACTAGATTTAAGTTTATATTTGTATTGATATTTTCAGATGATTGAGACAAAAGCACTAAAAAAATAGAACTAAAGATAACACCGATAGTTATACCCAAACCTCCTGTCAATGGGGTTGGATTAGGGTGAAACTTTTTACGATCATCGGGTTTATCAAGAAGCACCTTATTATCATTTGCAAACTTCCTTAGGATTGCATTTGATACCAAAGATGCGAAAAAACTTAAAAAGAAAAGTGCTACTGGTATAATTTTACTCATGTTAATGCATTATAAATTTTTTTTGAGCCTATTAATATTAATTAATTTGCATGCTATTAGTCTTCACGCAAGTGCTTCAGAAGCACTTGCTAAATTAGAGTTTCCCAAAGATTTTAAAGTTGAAATTTTTATTGATAATATTGATTCACCCAGACAAATAGCAGAGAGCCCTGAAGGTAATTTATTTGTAGGATCAAAAAATGGTGGAGTTATATATGCTATCTCCCCAGACAAATCTAAAAGAATTATTGCTCAAGGTCTGAAATATGCCACTGGAGTAACTTTTTATGATGGAGATTTGTACTTTTCAGAGATTGACAGTATATGGAAAATTGAAAATATTGATAATGAGTTGATTAACGGTTCGCTGATACCTGAAAAAGTATTAGTAACTAATAACTTACCAAACAATCCCTGGCATGGATGGAAGTGGATTGATTTTGGCCCAGATGAAAAATTATATTTAGCTGTTGGAGTGCCATGCAATGTGTGTAATCCATCTCAAGAAGAAGAGTATAATTTTGATAAAAGATATGGATCTATTATTCGCTTAAATAAAAATGCTACATGGGAATACGTTGCCACAGGTGTCAGAAATAGCGTTGGTTTTGATTGGCATCCAAAAACAAATGAATTATATTTTGGTGATAATGGTAGAGATTGGATGGGAGATGATTTACCATCTTGTGAGTTAAACAGAGTTGTCGAGGAGGGTCTTTCGTTTGGTTTCCCGTTTAAGCATGCAACGGGTGTTTTAGATCCTGAGTATGGATCAAAAATTACTAATGACATGAATTTTGTTGATCCCATTTTGGAAATTGGGGCTCATGTTGCACCAACTGGGCTAACTTTCTATGATGGTGAAATGCTTCCTGAAAAATATAAGAATACTATTTTTATGGCACTTCATGGATCTTGGAATAGAACTAGAAAATCTGGGTATAAAATTTTAGCTGCTCATTTTGATGATCGAGGTGAATTACTTGGTTATGAGGACTTCATAACGGGTTGGTTACAAAGAGAAGGTACTAAAGAGACTGTTCTGGGAAGACCTGCAAATGTCTTTCAGATGCAAGATGGATCACTCCTGATTTCTGATGATAGGGCAAATGCAATTTTTCGAGTCTCATATTAGTTTTCACTAATGTTTACAGTTGGGATTGTGGGATATGGTGTTGTAGGTCAAAGAAGGCATAGTACACTGCAGCAGTTTGAAAATTTTAAAGTTGTTGCTGTCTCTGATAAAACATTCACTGAGGATACAGCTCCAAAGAATCTTAAATGGTATTCAGATTTTAAAGATTTAATTCTTAACGAAAAAATTGATGTGTTATTGGTAAGCCTACCCAATAAATTTGCAGTTGAAGCAACTTTATTAGGACTAAAAAATGGCATGCATGTATTTTGTGAAAAGCCTCCTGCCCGCTCAGTTGCTGAACTTATGCCTATTCATGAATTTATGAAAACATCAAATCATAAATTGATGTATGGTTTTAATCATCGTTTTCATGCCTCTGTAATGGAAGCTAAGCTACTTATAGATTCTAAGAAACTTGGCAGTATAGTTAATTTAAAGGGCACTTATGGTAAATCAAAAATGATTTCGTTTAATCAAACTGATTGGAGGACTGACAGAGACCAATCAGGAGGTGGAATTCTTCTTGATCAAGGTATACACATGCTGGACTTGATGAGATATTTTGCAGGTGACTTTACAAAAGTATTTTCAGTCATTAAAAATAACTTTTGGAATTTTGATGTTGAAGATAATGCTTATGTTCTAATGGAGACTGCTGATCAGGTAGTGGCACAATTGCATTCGTCCGCAACGCAGTGGAGACATGTATTTAACCTGGAAATTACACTGCAAAAAGGCTCAATTATTCTGGGTGGACTGTTAACTAGTTCGAAAAGTTATGGTTCAGAAACATTAAAAATCATTTACTCTGATCCAGATACCGATCAAGGTAATCCAAAGGAAACGACTGATACTTTTGAAAAGGATATTTCATGGGATGAAGAAATGGCATGTTTTACCAGTGCAATTGAAAATTCTGATAACATAGAAAACGGATCTATTGAGGAAGCATTGAAAATTATGGAGTTGATTGAAAAGATTTATCAATCTGACCCTGAGTGGCAAGCAAAATATTATTAGAACTATGATAAGTGAAGCAAATAATCCAGAAGACTTTTCCAAGAATTATTTTAACTATTTAAAGGTTTTAATAGATCAATTAGCGATCGAAGCTGTAGGAAAGTTCATTGAAATGATTCTCGAGGCACGAGAGAATAATAAAACTATTTTTTTCATTGGTAACGGTGGCAGTGCCTCAACAGCTAGTCATTTCGTGAATGATATCTCACTGGGAAGTAGACAATTTGAAAAACCCTTCAGAGCCATTTCTTTGTGTGATAACCAAGCGGTAATAACAGCAATAGGCAATGATGATGGCTATGAAAATATTTTTTTACAGCAACTCCAAACCCAAGCTAAAGAGAATGATATCCTCGTTGCTATTTCAGCTTCTGGAAACTCACCCAATGTTATCAAGGCTATCGACTGGGCAAATGATAATGGTTTAAGTACCGTTGGTTTGTCTG
Organism: uncultured SAR86 cluster bacterium; assembly: GCA_902602185.1. GTDB lineage: Bacteria > Pseudomonadota > Gammaproteobacteria > Magnimaribacterales > D2472 > CACNXK01. The sequence continues at coordinate 236,789 of CACKPV010000001.1, read as the reverse complement.
CTTTTGATGGTGGGCAATTAGCAAAAAAATCTAATCTTAATATTCATGTTCCCACTCAAATTGGAGAGTATGGTCCTGCTGAAGACCTGCATATGGTTATTTGCGGATTGGTAGGTTCATTTTTTAGAGCCTATTTCAAAGATGCTCAATCTTAATTGCGAATTAGTTCTTGCCAAAAAAGCAGCTTTAACTGCGGGTAAAATTCTTCAAGAAAAAAAAGTAGAGATAAATAATGTTCTCTCTGATCAAGAACGTGATATTAAATTAGAAGCAGACCAAGCTTCGGAAAAAATTATTAAAGATATCATCCAAGCGGAGTCAGATATTCCCATTTTAGCTGAGGAATCTGGTGCAGATGGAGATCTAGACAAAAATTTTTGGGTGATAGATCCTCTCGACGGGACTTCGAATTATTCCAGAGATATGCCTATTTGTTGTGTTTCCATAGGTTTAATTTGTGAAGATAGGCCTGCTCTTGGAGTTATTTATGATTTTAATGCTCAGCACCTTTATGAGGGCATTACCCCATCCTTTAGCAACAGTGGTGAGTTAACAGCAAAAAAAGATGGTCTCAGTATTAGTGTTTCTGGGATTGATGATAAAAAGAAAGCAACTTTAGCAACTGGATTGCCAGCAAAAGGTGCTTTTGATGAAGATTCGATGAGCAAGCTTGCAAATGAGTTTACCAGTTGGAAAAAGGTTAGAATGATTGGTTCTGCAGCAATGTCATGTGCGTATGTTGCTGCTGGACAGTTTGATCAGTATCAAGAAAGTGGAATTTTTCTCTGGGATATTGCTGCCGGTCTTGCAATTATTGAGGCTGCTGGTGGTGCTTATATTTATCATAACTTAGATGACGAAAAATTTAAGGTTAATGTAGTTGCTCATAACAATAAATTACGATGAATACTTCTGACGTTGTTGCCGTTACTTCAAGATCATTTTCTAAAAACAAAGTCTTAATCAAAGAGTTAAAGTCCAGATACAAACATGTGATTCTCAATGACGATGGTATTTCCCTAAAAGGCAAAACACTCATTGAATTTTTACAAGGTACCAATAAAGTCATTGTCGGACTTGAAACTTTCAATACTGAGATTCTTGATCAACTTCCAAAGTTACAAGTGATTAGTAAATACGGAGTTGGCCTTAACAATTTAGATTTAGAAGCAATACAAGCTCACAATATTCGACTTGGTTTCACTCCAGGAGTTAACAAAAGACCAGTGGCTGAGTTAACAATTATGCTCATGCTTACTGCTTTGCGAAAAACCCATGTGAGTCTTGCCAATATAAAAGAGGGAATATGGAGTCAGGAGAGAGGTAATGAATTATCTTTCAAGACCATAGGCATTATTGGATTTGGTCATGTTGGAAAATTAGTTGCTGAATTTTTAACTCCTTTCTCTTGTAAAATCTTGGCATACGATCAAGATCCTGACATTTATCAAGTGCCACTTGAGGATATTCTTCAGCAGTCAGATATTATTAGTATTCATCTTCCTTTAACAGAAGCAACTAAGAATTTAATCAACAAAGACAACCTAAGACAATGCAAAGATGATGTAAAGATAATTAATACAGCGAGAGGAGGGATTGTAAATGAAGTTGATTTGCTATTATTTTTACAAGATAACCCTAAAGCTTTTGGAGCATTTGATGTTTTTGAAAATGAACCAAACCACACCTCACCTTTACTTGATCTTAAGAATTTTTATGCCACTTCTCACCTTGGGAGCATGACTGAAGAAGGAGTAATTGCTATGGGACTTGCAGCTATCGAGGGGTTAGATCAAAATACTTGATATGAAGAAACAATCTTTTGGTACTTGGTTAACAATTTACAGTGAAGCTGTTGCAGAAATTCTTGCTACAGCTGGTTATGATTGGATCACTGTAGATTTGGAGCATACACCAATTTCTTTATCGCAAGCTGAGAAACTTATTCGAGTGATAGATCTTGCCGGAGCTAAACCTTATGTTCGAGTTTCTTCTAATAATGCTGCGGAGATAAAAAAAGTTTTAGATTTTGGTGCAAAAGGCATAATTGTTCCTATGGTTAATTCAGCTCAAGAAGTTTCAAAAGTTCTTGATGCTGCGTTTTATCCACCAGTTGGTAAGCGCGGGATGGGATTATATCGTGCTCAAGGCTATGGAGAAGCAAAATCCAAGCAAGCATATATCTCACAAATAGCATCTGAAATTGAAGTATTTGTTCAAATCGAATCAAAACTAGCAGTAGAAAAAATTGAAGAAATTTTTGATAATCCGATTACCGGATATTTTCTCGGGCCTTATGATTTATCTGCCTCCATAGGTAAGCCTGCTGAATTTAATGCAGAAGAATTTTTGCAGCTTGAGCAAAAAGTCTTAGAGACAGCAAAAAAATTTGATATTCAAAGAGGTATTCACATAGTTGAACCTGATCCCAAGTTAATTGCTGATAAAGTTAGAATTGGCTACGACACAATTGCATATTCTGTTGATTTTAGAATGCTTGATGTCATGGCAAGACAACCTTTCAAAGATGCCTAGGACTTTAGGAGTAATTCCTGCCAGATTAGCTTCTTCCAGATTTCCTAACAAACCCCTTCATCCAATAATGGGTATTCCTATGATTGCGCATTGTCTGTATCGTGCGCAAAAAGCTAAAATGATCGACAAACTGATTCTTGCAACACCTGATACGGAAATTTTTGAATTAGGGGAGAGGTTAGGCTTTGAGTGCATGATGACATCAGCAAAGCATGAAAGAGCAACGGAAAGAGCAGCTGAGGTTTTAGAAAATTTAGAAACTCAGAAGAAACATTTTGAAAATATAATTCTATTGCAAGGCGATGAACCTGAGTTGGACCCCCAAGTAGTTGATAACCTCATAGCATCAATGAATACCTCAAAAGCATCAGTAATAAATTTGGTTCATGCAATTACTGATGAAGGTATCCAAGATGTAAATGTAGTCAAAGCTATTTTGACACAAAATAATACCGTCAATTTTTTTTCGAGAGCCTCTATTCCGACTAACACAGCAGTCAGCTTTCGTCAGTTGGGCATGATAGGGTTTGCTAGTGAAATCTTAAAAAAATTTATTATATTGGAACCTTCAAAGCATGAAATTATTGAATCAATAGACATGATGAGACTGCTTGATAATGATATTGATATTCTTGCAATGGAGGTTACCAAATCAATTATTGGTGTGGATCAACTAAAAGATATATCTTTGGTTGAAGCTCGACTAATGCATGACCCCTTATTTCCTGAATATCGAAAATACTATGAGAATCTTAATTTTAAGTGATGGTATCCCAGGGCATGTCAATCAATCGATTGGCATTTGTCACATGCTACAGGACGAAACTAATTGCACATTTGAAGTTCATGAATTAGCCTGGAGGATACATTTTTTAAGATCACCTTTAAAAATTTTTATTCGTTTTCTCTGCAGATTTTTAAATACTTTTACCGCAAACTTGATTCAAGGATTGTTTAAACCCATTATGGTGCAAGACTTTGATCTAATAGTCGCAGCAGGTGGAAATACTATGGCATTAAATGCTGCTGTTGGTTTGATCCATAAGATTCCTAATATTCAATTAGGTTCACCGCGGGGTATTCCATCAAGATTATTTTCGGTACATTTAACTTCTGAAAAATTTGATGATCATCCCAGTAATATTGTGTTTGACATCACTCCAAATAAATATTCTCCAAGTAGTTGTTCCAGAGCTAGTATCAATTTTCATCCACAAGATTTTATTTTATTGCTCATTGGAGGTGATGGTATTGGGTATACTTATTCTTTCACAGAGTATGAAAGATTCATAGATAACATTAATGAATTTTCCAAACATTCAAAAAATGAAATACTATGTGTCACATCGAGAAGAACCGATCCAAAAGTTGAAAACCTTTTTTTTCAGAATATTAAACAAATTTCAGAACACAGTATTTGGTTCCATCGGGGTGGAGCTAATGCTGATTTAGCAAAACTTTTTGGATCTGCTCAGCATATTATGGTGACTGAAGATAGTGCCATGATGATATCCGAAGCAATTTCCAGTGGAAACCTAGTCACTACGATTTACCCCAAAGTAATTAATAGTCCTTCAAGATATGACAATCAAATTCAACATTATCTTAATAGGGGATTTATGTCACGATCGTCAATGGAAGCAATAATTAGTCTAGATTTCAATAGAAAAAATTCTTCAGCATTAATAGAAGGAGTGCAGAAACAGCTGGTGAAAAGTATAATAGAAAAAATACAGTTGTGATTTCGACTCAAAAAAATAATGGGTTATAATCCATACAAAATAGGACTAATTTATGATAGAAAAAACGCAAAATTATATTAATGGAGCTTGGATAGACGCTCAATCTTCAGAGATTATAGAAGTAATGAACCCGTCAGATGACTCGGTCATGGGAGTTGTTGCTGCTAGCACTGCAGATGACGTAGATTTAGCTGTAGCAGCAGCCAAAGATTGCTTTCAATCTTTTCAATTTTCAACCAAAGAAGAAAGAATCACCATCTTAGAAAATATTATTAATGAGTATGAAGCTCGTGCAGATGAACTGGCATCCACTATCTCTTCAGAAATGGGAGCACCCTTATGGTTGTCTCAGGTAGCTCAAGTTGCTTCTGGTTTAACTCATTTCAAAGATACTTTGAGAGTGTTAAAAGAGTTTGATTTTGAATTCGAAAAAGATGGTTACTTAGTTCGTAAAGAACCCATTGGAGTTATTGGAATGATCACACCGTGGAACTGGCCAATGAACCAGATGAGTACCAAAGTTGCATCAGCAATTGCTGCAGGCTGTACTATGGTCCTTAAACCTAGTGAAATAACACCATTTTGTGCCATCATCTTAGCCGAAATTATTGATGCATCAGGTGCCCCAAAAGGCATGTTTAATTTAGTTAATGGTATGGGTCCAGTTGTCGGAGCTGCTCTTTCTGCTCACAAAGACACAGATATGATGCATTTTACCGGTTCAACGAGAGCAGGGGTTGCAGTAGCTCAAGCATCTGCAGCTACCGTCAAAAGAGTGACTCAAGAGTTGGGTGGAAAGTCTGCCAACATTATTTTAGACGATGCTGACATTGAAAAAGCTGTTGCTGCTGGTGTCTCCAGTTGTTTTTTAAATACTGGTCAATCATGTAATGCACCGACAAGAATGCTGGTATCCTCTAAAAACTATGATAAGGCAGTAGAAATTGCATCGGCAACTGCAAATGCAATGAAAGTTGGTGATCCATTTGATGCCGATACTAAGATGGGTCCAATTTCCAACAAAGCTCAATTTGAAAAAGTTCAACGTTTAATTCAGGTTGGTATTGATGAAGGAGCTACAGTAGCTGCTGGTGGTCTTGGGTTGCCTGAGGGTTGTACAGATGGGTATTTTGTTAAACCTACTATCTTTGCTGATGTAACAAATGATATGACCATTGCTCAGGAAGAGATCTTTGGCCCTGTTTTATGCCTCATCAAATATGAAAATGAAGATGAAGCTATTCAAATAGCAAATGACACTCCCTACGGGCTTGCAGGATATGTGCAAGGAGAACATGATCATGCATTAGAAGTTGCATCTAAAATAAGAGCAGGACAAATTACTATTAATAAAGGAGCACGAGTGCGCTCGGCGCCATTTGGAGGATATAAAACCTCAGGAAATGGGAGAGAGCATGGTGCTCACGGGCTTGAAGAATGCCTAGAAACCAAAGCAGTTATCGGTGCTTTAGTCGAGTAAGTCTGGAGATTGTTTGATAATCATGTCATAGGCAGGTTGGTAACTTGCCCATGCTGCAACATCGTTAGCAATAAAAGATCTAGTTTTAACTGCAACATCATGCGGTATCAACTCTGGTTTTCCAGCAGCATCAGCCATCAGTTGTGCCTGACAACATCTCTCCATTGACATGTAAAACCATAAAGCTATATCGACGGATGAGCCTGTAGTTAGTATTCCATGATTTTGTAAAATAATAACTGAATTATCTCCAAGAGCTTCTGCGATTAGATCACCTTCATCAACTTCCTCTACAACACCTGAAAAATCTTTATAAATTCCCTGCCTTTCATAAAAAGCACAAGCATCTTGGGAGATAGGATCGAGAAGTTTTCCCAATGTAGAAAAAGTTCTGCCATAAATACTGTGTGAGTGCGCTGCAGCATTGACATCAGGTCTTGCTTTGTGAAGTCTTGAATGGATTGCAAATGCAGCCACATTCACAGCTTTATCTCCTTGAATGACTTCTCCATCATGATTTACAAGTATTAAATCAGATACGGAAATTTGCGAAAAATGGACTCCTAAAGGATTCACCCAAAAGTGATCAGGGAATTCGGGATCTCTATAGGTAATATGCCCAGCAACTCCTTCATTAAAACCAAAATGAGCAAACAGGCGAAAACCTGCTGCTAATTTTTCTAATTGATCACGTCGAAGCTCATCAACACTGGCAAATTCTTTCATTTCTAATCCTTTTTGTTTAACTGGAAGTTTGCCCTTGTTGGTATCAATTCTAAGTGGTGTGACTTTTCCCATTTCTTCTCCAAATACTTTTTTAAAGGTGTAAAATAGTTTACATAAAAAATACTATTTATGAAATATCGTATTGAAGAAGATACCCTGGGAAAAGTGAAGGTCCCGAGAGGGGCACTCTGGGGAGCACAAACTCAAAGGGCTGTAGATAATTTCCCAATTAGTGGAATAAGTATGAATTTTCCCTTTACTCCAACTTTCATTCAAGTGTTGGGGAAGATTAAAGATGCTGCAGCTCGCGCAAATAATAAATTAAAGTTACTACCGACCAACAAGCAAAGAGCAATTTCAAAAGCGGCAAAAGAAGTCTGGCAAAATAAGCATGGGAAACAATTTCCTATTGATGTCTTTCAAACTGGCTCGGGAACCAGCACTAATATGAATGCTAATGAGGTTATTGCAAATCTTGCATCAAAATACTCTAAATTGGACATTAATCCCAATGATGATGTCAATATGAGCCAAAGCTCTAACGATGTCATTCCCACGGCAATGCATTGTGCTTATTACGTTGATACTGCAGAAAAACTTATGCCTGCCATGGATTTGCTTATCGATACTATTGCAAAAAAAATTGTACAATACCATGGGGTTGTGAAAACAGGCAGAACGCACCTCATGGATGCTATGCCTTTAACCATTGACCAAGAGTTAGGTGCATGGAATTCGCAATTGCTTAATGCTAGGGCATCTCTCATAACAGTACTTGATGCACTGCGTTTTTTGCCACAGGGTGGCACGGCAGTTGGCACTGGCATTAATGCACACCCAAGATTTGCTCGTGAATTTTGCAAAGCTATTTCTCCTTTAGTGGGTTTCAAAGCTGAAACAAGCAATGATTACTTTAGGAACCTAAGTTCACAAGATTTATCTGTTCAACTTTCGGGAGAACTCAAAAATCTTGCCGTAATTTTGATGAAAATATCCAATGATTTACGTTGGATGAATAGTGGGCCCCTTGCAGGTATTGCGGAGGTTGAATTGCAAGCTCTTCAACCAGGCAGCAGCATCATGCCTGGAAAAGTCAATCCGGTAATCCCCGAAGCAGTAGCTATGGCAGGCGCCGATGTGATTGGTAATGATGTAACTGTTACCGTCGCAGCCCAGTCAGGTAGCTTTCAATTAAATGTAATGATGCCTGTTATTGCATATTGTAATCTCAAAAGTGTAAACATTTTAGCAGGCAGTATGAATGTACTTGCAAGGAAAGGAATTAGAACATTAAAAATAAATAAGAAAAATATTGAAGCATCCCTTGCACGCAATCCTATTTTAGTGACTGCACTGAATCCAGTTATCGGTTACAAGAAAGCGGCTGCTATTGCAAAGCAAGCATATGCTCAAGGTCGAGCAATTATTGATGTCGCACTTGAACAAACTGATTTATCAGAAGCAAAACTAAAGAAACTTTTAGATCCTGTAAAACTCACCAAAGGAGGATTGTCGAAGTAATTATGGAGTCATTAGAAAAGAAAACTTGTGAAGCTTGTACGATAGATGCCCCAAAAGTTACAGATGCTGAAAAAATTGATTTTCTTGATCAAATAACGGATTGGTCTATTATCAATCATGAATGCGAGCAACTCCAAAAAGTTTTCGATTTTAAAGATTATGCAGCAGCAATTGAATTTACAAACAAGATTGCTCAAATGGCTGATAGAGAAGATCATCACCCTCAAATTATTTTAGAGTGGGGCAAGGTAACAGTTTTGTGGTGGTCTCATAAGATTCAGGGACTGCATAAAAATGATTTTATTTGTGCGGCCAAGACCGATCAACTGTATTCAACTTAACGGTCAGTCTGTTTTTTTCTCAAACTTCTTTTGTTATACTTTCGCATGGACCAAGACAAAGTAAAGTATAAGGCACTTACCTTCGATGATGTTTTACTCATCCCTGCCTACAGTAATTTCCTTCCCAGTGAAGTCTCATTAACCACGAAACTTTCTACCAATATTGAATTAAAGTTACCCTTAGTCTCAGCAGCAATGGATACTGTGACAGAGGCTAGAATGGCAATTGCTCAGGCTGAAGCAGGAGGTTTTGGGGTTTTACATAAGAATTGCTCTATTGCAGAGCAGGCAAATGCTGTTAAGCAAGTAAAAAAATATGAAAGTGGAGTCGTTCGTGACCCCAGCACCATAAGATCAACAAGAACGATTAAAGAACTTAAAGACTTGACAGAAGAGTTAAATATTTCCGGTATGCCTGTTGTGGATGATGGTCAACTTAAAGGAATCGTTACTAGTAGAGATTTTCGATATGCCGATGACATGGGGGCAGACGTTCAATCGATTATGACTCCAAGAGACAAGTTAATTACAGTTTTTGAGAATACTCCCCAAGAGGATGTTAAAAAATTAATGTATGAAAATAGAATTGAGAAGATATTAGTCATTGATAAAGATGATCAGTTATGCGGTTTAGTTACGATGAAGGACATCGAAAAATCTGCACAGTATCCAGATGCAACACGGGATGATCAAGGACAGTTAATGGTGGGTGCTGCTATTGGGACAGGAGCAGATACCCTTGAGAGAGCTCAAGCTTTAGCAGATGCTGGAGTAGATGTGTTTGTGATTGATAGTGCTCATGGGCATTCACAAAATGTAATAGATACCGTCAAGATAATTAAGAAAAATTTTCCGAATCAGGATGTGATTGCTGGTAATGTTGCTTCAGCTGATGGGGCAAAAGCTTTATTAGAGGCTGGAGCAGATAGCATTAAAATTGGGATGGGCCCAGGATCTATTTGTACAACTAGGATTGTTGCTGGAATTGGAGTCCCCCAAATTTCAGCAATTTTGGAAATCAAAGAGGCTATTAAGGGTCAAGTGCCCTTAATTGCTGATGGGGGCATGAGGTATTCAGGAGATATTGCTAAAGCTATTGCAGCTGGAGCAGATGCGGTAATGTTGGGAAGTATTTTTGCTGGTACTGAGGAGGCTCCAGGAGAAATTGAATTATATCAAGGGCGAAGTTTTAAAACTTATCGAGGCATGGGTTCAATTGCGGCTATGGCAAAACAAGACGACTCTAACCGATACATGCAAGAGGGCATAGCACCAGATAAATTAGTCCCTGAGGGTGTCGAAGGGAGAGTCCCCTATAAAGGTTGGGTGATCAGTGTAATTAATCAACTAGTTGGTGGTTTGCGTCAAAGTATGGGGTACGTAGGTTGCAAGACAATCACCGCAATGCAAGAGGATAGTAAATTCGTGGAAATTACTAATGCTGGCATGGCAGAAAGCCATGTGCATGATGTTCAAATCACCAAAGAAGCTCCTAATTATCAACGCAGCTAGCCATTATGGTGTCTGATTTTCAACTTAAGTTAGATAACAAAAACATTGATACCGTTTTAGTTTTAGATTTTGGATCTCAATATACACAGCTAATTGCGCGTCGTATTAGAGAGTTAGAAATTTATTCTGAAATTTTGCCTTGGGATATTGATCCAAATATGATCAGAAACCTTCAACCCAAAGGAGTCATTCTTTCTGGAGGTCCAGAGTCTGTTACTCAACAACATACCCCCAGGATTCCAGAAGTTATTTTTGAGTTGGACATACCAATTTTAGGTATTTGTTATGGGATGCAGACTTTAGCAGAGCAATTCGGAGGTCAAGTCATTTCCTCAGATAAAAAAGAATTTGGCTTTGCTGAAGTGACTATTCAAGAGCAATCAATATTATTAAAAAATATTAATGAGAGCATTTTGAAAGTATGGATGAGCCATGGTGATTGCGTGTCTTCTCTACCTAAAGATTTTAAATTGATTGGCTCCACTGAAACTTCTAATATTGTAATGATGGAACATGCAAGCAAGCCTATTTATGCTCTGCAATTTCATCCTGAAGTAACGCATACAGAAGAGGGACAAAATATTCTTGAGAATTTTATTGTCGAAGTGTGCCATTGCAATAAAGATTGGCAAATGCAGCATCTGATTGAGAATCGCATCGCAGAAATAAGAGAACAAACTGGTAATTCAAAAGTATTACTTGGCTTGTCTGGAGGAGTAGATTCATCAGTGACAGCAGCATTACTTTCCAAAGCAATTGGAGAACAATTGGTTTGTGTTTTTGTTGATAATGGTTTGCTTCGTAAGGGTGAGGCTGATGAAGTCATGGATACTTTTGAGAGTCAAATGCAACTCAATGTGATCAAAGCTGATGCGCAGGAAACCTTTTTACGGCACTTAAAGGGTGTTGAGGACCCGGAACAAAAAAGAAAAGTTATTGGAAGAACATTTATTGATGTTTTTGATGCAGAGGCTACCAAACTAGAGAATATATCCTTCTTAGCTCAAGGAACGATTTATCCTGATGTTATTGAATCTTCAATATCGGAATCAAAAGAGGCTAGAGTCATTAAATCCCACCATAATGTCGGAGGGTTGCCTGAGGAAATGAAACTTCAGTTAGTTGAACCTCTACGCGATCTTTTCAAAGATGAGGTCCGAAAGCTTGGAGCAAAACTCGATCTTCCTGAAACAATACTTAATCGCCATCCATTTCCAGGACCTGGACTGGGTGTAAGAATTCTAGGATCCATTTGCAAACAAAAAATCATGATTCTACAAGAAGCAGATGCTATTTTCATAGAAGAACTGCATAAGGCAGATCTCTATAATTCAGTCAGCCAGGCATTTGCAGTATTTCTTCCCATAAAGTCTGTTGGTGTTGTAGGTGACGAAAGACGTTACTCCGAGGTAATTGCTCTTAGGGCAGTGGAAACAGTTGATTTTATGACTGCCAACTGGGCTCAATTACCTCATGAATTTCTTGATCTAGTTTCTCGAAGGATTGTGAACGAAATAGAAGAAGTGAGTAGGGTAGTTTATGATATTTCTGGCAAGCCACCTGCTACTATTGAGTGGGAGTAGTTTATTCAACTACCTCATCAAAACTATAGGTAATTTCATTGCCAAAATTAGAAACGATTGAAGATTTACTCATATCTAAAACTTCAGCTGATTGATTAAGTATGCCATCTGATTCTTCAATAGTTGCTGCTGATATTTCAGAAGCCCAGCTTGCTAGATTGTTAAACTCATATTCAACATACTGTTCTATTACTGAAATATCTCCACTATTATAATTATCTATCGCACAACAGTTTTCATTCTTACAGTCAACATAGATATAAGTATCAAAAAGATGATCACCATCTTTTGTATATAAATTTACAGAAAAATTAAATTCACCAAAACTTGATTACGCTATTTCTGTATCATCAAGCATCTTTTCAGTAGCATATGCTAAAGCAACCTCTAGGACTTTTTCTTTTATATTCATAATTCCTCTATAATTTTTTTTTTACAATATAATTCAATTTTTTTAAAGAGGCAAAAAGTAAACAAATGAATATTGAGACAAAAATAGGAAAAATTTTTCAACATAAAAAATCTGGTGGGAACTATAAAGTTCTAGCTGTTAATGCTCATTTAGAATCTGAGGGTTTAACAGGAGATCTTTTTGTTGTCTATGCAAGCAAAGAGGATAGTTATGTTTGGATTAGAGAACAAAATGAATTCTTTGATGGGAGATTCAAAGAAATTTAAAAGATTAGGATAAATCAACAACTTTTTAATAACACACCATTTTGGAACACTAAAAAAAAGGGACCTGAGGTGTGCTAATATTGAGTGAGTATGGGTGATTTAGTAACTACAGTTTTATATGTAATGGCATTGATTTTAGCTATACCAGTAATAATTTTTTTGTTTAAGTTATTGCTTCATGTTGGTTTTCTTGTGGGTTTAATGGGCATATTCACTGGAAATATTATTTTAGGATTGGCAATTATATTTATTTGTGCTCTTCTTATGAGTATTTTTAATAATGATGTTGGTGATATTGCTCCAAATTACAGTGTCTTTGATAGTGATGGGAATCATTTATTTGATATTTTTAAAAATAAATAAAGAATGAGTGACCCATTAGATCTAAAAAAACATATCCGTGAAGTGAATGATTTTCCTATTCCAGGGATACAATTTAGAGATATTACCAGTCTTATCGAAACTCCGAAGACTTTTAAAAAGACTTGTAAAAGACTGACTGAACTTACTGAAAATTTTTCTGCAGAAATTGTCGTGAGTATTGAAAGTAGGGGATTTATTTTTGCTGGCTCGGTAGCTAATGACTTACTGCTACCTTTTGTTTTAGCGCGTAAACCGGGCAAATTACCCAATGAAACATATATTAAAAGTTTTGATTTAGAATACGGAAGTACTTCTATCGAGATTCAAAAAAATACAAGCATAAGGTCTGGTCAAAAAATTGTAATCATTGATGATCTTGTTGCAACAGGAGGTACTGCCATTGCTTGCGGGGAACTTTTAACAGAAAATTTTAATATCAATAAATCCGATATTTTAATTTTATGTGTGATTGATTTACCTGACTTAGGAGGCAGTGAGCTGATTAAGAATCAAGGTTATAACATTAAAACCTTGATTGCATACTAGATTATTAGTTATGGATAAGTAACTTATCAGTATGAAATTAGAATCGAGTTATATAAAAACTAAAGAAGTTCTTAATTGGAAAGGACTTCACTTATTAAATTTTGCTGCATCAGCTTGTTCACAAAAAGTACGAATTTTCATGCAACTTAAAGGTATTACCTGGCAAGATCATCAAATTAATTTAGCTGCGGATGCGAATTATTCTGATTGGTTTATGGGGATCAATCCTAGGGCACAAGTCCCAGTCTTGATCGATAATGGTGAGGTCCACATAGAGAGTAATGACATCATGCAATATCTTGAGAGTAAATTTCCTTCACCATGTCTGCTTCCCAATGAACTTCAGGAAACCATGCAAGAAGAATTGCAAACCGAAGACGATTTACATATGGATATCCGCAATATTAGCTACCGGTTTATGTTCGGTAATAAATTAATGAAAAAAAAGAATACTATTATTAAAAAGTATGAAGATGATGCCAAAATTGGGGAAGTGCTTAACTATAGTCATAAATCTAAGGTTCTCAATTTTTACAAAGGTGTGAGTAAAGAGGGGGTGACAAATGATGCAATTGTGTCATCAATTGATAAATTTAGAAAAAAGTTTGATCAGTTTGAGCATCGTTTATCAAAGCAAAGCTACTTGCTTGGAGATTCAGTTACTTTGCTAGACATATCTTGGTTTATTTATGTTCATCGCTTATCACAAGTGGGATACCCCTTTGCGTCTCACTATCCAAAAATTAATTTGTGGTATCAGGATCTTACCACTCAAGAAGAGTTCTCGAGTAATACAAAAAATCCCTTTCCCGTCAAAGTATTAATGATGATTACTAAAATTAAAGATAATATTTTAGGAACTTCCTTACAGAAAATTGTTAATTTTTAAAAAAATAAAACTAATTTTTAATCTTATTAAATCTCAATGAGATATGTTAATAGGTATCTATTTAATATAAAGTAATGATGAAAGAGGAGAATAATATTGTTAATAAATGAAGAGGTAAAACTTGATTATTCTGATGTCTTAATAAGACCAAAAAGATCTACTATGAGTTCGAGGGGAGAGGTTAATCTTGAGCGAACACATAGATTTCTTTGGAGTAAAAAGAAATGGAAAGGTATCCCTATAATGTCAGCAAATATGGACACAGTTGGCACTCCAGCTATGCATAAAGCACTGTCTAAGTATAATTTAATTACTTGTCCAGCAAGACATTACCTCAAAAAAGATTCTGAAGATTTTAAAGATGGCCCAGAAAACATTTGTTGGTTTGGTGGCATTGATGATATATCTAAACTATCAAAAGCTTCCTCAGCATTTATTGGGCTAGATGTTGCAAATGGTTACACAATTAAATTTGTGGATGCGGTGAAACAATTGAGAGAAAAATGCCCAAAAGCAACTATTGCTGCAGGTAATGTCGTTACAGCTGATATGACTCAAGAATTAATTCTAGCTGGAGCGGATATTGTCAAAGTTGGCATTGGGCCAGGATCAGTTTGTACTACAAGAATCAAAACGGGAATTGGTTATCCACAATTAAGTGCTGTAATTGAATGTGCTGATGCTGCTCATGGTTTGGGCGCTCATATCATAGCAGATGGAGGTTGTACAAGTTCTGGAGATATTGTTAAAGCATTTGCAGGCGGTGCAGATTTTGTGATGATCGGAGGAATGCTTGCAGGACATGATGAATGTGATGGAACAGTTGAGGATGGAGTTATGAAATTTTATGGGATGGCATCAGAATCTGCTATGAGTCGCCATGGTAATCATAATGACTATAGAGGAACAGAAGGTAAGCTGGTTGAAGTTAATTATCGAGGAAAAGCAGACGATACAATAAAAGATATTTTAAGTGGCATTCGTTCAGCTTGTACCTATGTTGGTGCAAATAGGCTTAAAACATTATCAAAATGCACAACTTTTGTAAGAGTGAATAATACTCATAACACCATTTTTGGGAACTCATAATAGTTTATTTGAATTCTTTCATTGAGATGAAATTATCGATTCGCAATATCCATAAGTATTTAAGTTTTTTTATCTCTCTTCAACTACTATTATGGACGGTTTCAGGAATCTATTTCTCTTTCAATAAAATAGAACTTGTAAGAGGTGAGCAATATCGATTGCCATCATCGTTTTCACTTAATCTTGATCAACTTAAAGGTAATTTTGAAAATATCTCGAATTTTGATGTTGTCAATAGGGTAGATCAGCAAATATTAATCATCTCTGACCCATCAGGACGCAAGTATCTTGACAGTAATGGGAGTCCAGTGAGTATGCTTACTGTTGAACAAGCAAAATTGACTGTTAAAGAAAATTCAATCTTAAATCCTATTGATGTTTTCTTAATTGATCAGGATAGAAATGGTTCAGAATATCGAGGACGTGAATTACCCTTGTATCAAGTACTTTCCTTAAACAAAGATCAAAAATCAATCAACGTATACGTTAACCCTTATTCTGGAAAAATTGTTGCCATTCGCTCTATGCAATGGAAAATTTGGGATCTAATGTGGGGTTTTCATATAATGGACTGGCAAACCCGAGACAATATTAATAATTTCCTTTTAAAAGTTTTTTCTATTCTTGCTTTGATTAGCTCTGTAAGCGGTGTTCTATTATTCTTTAGATTTCGTATAAATCCATAAATTCATTTACCACTTTGTATAGGAAATTTACGATCACTAGTAATTATTCTGTCTCTAGCAAACTGAGTTACAATCTATACAAGATATGTCTTCATTAAAATCTAAATATCCAAAATCTTTAAAAACACCATTGCGATACCCAGGAGGGAAATCAAGGGCGCTAAAAAGTTTATTTAACAACTTTTTCCCAGATTTAAGTAGTTATAAAAGTTTCAGAGAGCCTTTTTTAGGAGGAGGTTCAGTATCACTTCACGTTACCAAATTATTTCCACACATAAAAATATGGGTGAATGATCTTTATAAACCTTTATTTATTTTTTGGACACAATTGCAAGAAAATGGGATTGAATTATCTGATCATCTTACAGATTTAAAGAATCAATATCCTAAACCAGAGTTGGCAAGAACTCTTTTTGAAGAGTCTAAAGAGTTTTTAGCTGGTGAATATGGTGACAATGAGCATTTTGAAGTTGCAACACGTTTTTATGTTGTTAATAAATGTGGTTTTTCAGGACTAGGTGAATCTTCTTCTTTTTCCCAGTCTGCAAGTGAATCAAATTTCAGTTTACTAGGCATATCAAAATTGAAAGATTATCAGCAAGTAATAAAATATTGGAAAATTACTAACTTACCCTATCAAAGATTACTGAGAGACTCTGCATCTGCATTCATTTACTCAGATCCTCCCTATGAAATTAAAGATAATCTTTATGGCAGGAAGGGCAGCATGCATAAATTTTTTGACCATGATCAGTTTGCAGAGCGTTGTAACAAATCAAAATGCCATCATCTAATCTCATACAATAATTCGGACTCTATAAAACAAAGGTTTTCTAAATGGAATGCTGCAGAGTTTGCTCATACTTATACAATGAGGAGTTCAGGTAGTTATAGTGCAGATCAATCGAAAAGAATGGAGCTTGTTCTCTTTAATTATAAATTAATAAAAAATATTCAACTTTTTGAGGATTTTTCTTAAGATGAAACCATTATTTAATCTGAAACGACACTATTTGTCGTATAAATATTATAAAATAATAACATGAATAAATTTGAGCTACTATCAATCTCTCACTTTCTAGTTTTTAGCATTTGTTTATGTACTATTATTTTTCTTCCAAGATTATTTAGAAACTCTGATCAAAAGGTGATTGATTTTTTTTCTTATCTTGTAGCTTTTTTGATTTTCTTTCATCAAATAAGAGTCACTTTTGTTGATATTGTTGTTAATGATTTTAGGTTAGCAGATGCTCTTCCTCTGCATTTATGTGACTTTTCTGCCCTAATTATTGCAAGTTATCTAATTACTAAACAAAGATATTTATTTGTATTTGCATTTTTCTGGGGGGTCACTGGAGCCGGAATGTCGATTTTGACTCCTGATGCTGAATATGCATTTCCTGCATATGATTACTTGAATACCATGTATGGACATTCATTAATTTTACTTGGAGTATCCGTTGCACTTACTTTGCATAAAGAAAGACCTTATTTAAACGATATTCCTAAACTTATTTTTTATTCATCAATTTTGTTAGCAGCTATATATGGTATCAATGAATTACTGGATACAAATTATTGGTACTTAAATGATCGTCCGCATGGTACAAACATTATTTCGTTGATGCCTGATCCCCCGATTCATATGTTAGTCCTTTATCCTGTTGCTATTTGTTTTATTTACTTTGTTTATCTTCCATTTTACGTGCAAGATAAAAGACAAGATTTTCACTCATTTTCAAAGGAGGTTAATTGATGGAAACGAATTATGTTTTTAGTGATACTGAAACCACTGGATTGCATGAAACAGACTTTATACAAATAATTCAATCAGCATCTATCCTAACTGATACCGAATTTAATATTTTAGATACACAAAATATTCTCTCAAAACCATTGCCTTGGGTTATTCCTACTCCGGGAGCCTTTGTGACGCATAAACAAATTGGTTCTCTGGATTCGAATAGATCACACTATCAAATGATGAAAGAAATTTATGATACTTGGCAAAACTGGAGCTTTAATAAGAAAACTATTTTTTTCACCTATAATGGTCATCGCTTTGATGAGGAACTTTATCGTCGCCAATTTTACTGGAATTTGTTGCCTTCTTTTACTACCAATACAAATGGTAATGGAAGAAGTGACATTATGTTTTTAATGTTGTTGTTCTCCTATCTATACCCAGATGCTATAGATTACGAAAAAAATAAATATGATGTGCCAATGTTGAGCCTCGGCAAAATCTTAAGCCGAATTGGTGTTGATGTTGCTGATGCTCATGATGCCTTAAAAGATACAGAATTTACGATAGAGTTGATGAAGTTTGTTGCAAAAATAAACAAAGATCTTATTACTGATTTCTTAGAACTATCAACAAAAGAGAGTTATCTAAACTATTTAAACACGAGAAAATATTTTGGATTTGTTGATAAGATGTTTGGGCAAATTTATACCTATCCTTTAACATTTTTAACTTTAAATCCTGAAGATACTAACAAAGCAATTTTCCTGGATTTATCTTGGCCCTTTGAAGAT
Organism: uncultured SAR86 cluster bacterium; assembly: GCA_902602185.1. GTDB lineage: Bacteria > Pseudomonadota > Gammaproteobacteria > Magnimaribacterales > D2472 > CACNXK01. The sequence continues at coordinate 218,560 of CACKPV010000001.1, read as the reverse complement.
GTATTGGATATGGACTACGCAGAATTGATTTCTTGTATTGCTAAACCTAATAAAGAATCTCCGTTTAAAGTTATTCCTATTAACAAATCTAGAGCATTGCTTGATGCTTCAAAGTTTGACTTTAGATTTGAAATATCTCAAACAGAGTTAGCAAAAAGGGCAGATATTGTGTCTTCAAATATTGATTTTAAAGAAAAGGTTATGGCAGCATGTGGTGACATTATCCCAAGATCGTATCCAGAAAAGAAATATGTTGATGAGATGGTGTATGGAGGCTTTCCTTCAGCAGGTGATGCTTTGTTATGTGAGCAGTTTCATCAAACAGATACTTTCGAAGAAAAACAAAAAATTCTCTTAAACTTTGAAGACTTTCGTTATCGCGAATTAGCAAAAAGAATACTTTATGTGCATTATCCTGATCAAATAAGTCAAGAAGATAGAAAAAGCATTGAAGACTTGATCAAAACTAGATGGACTGTTGAAGAGGATAAAGCATGGCCAAGTCCTGAAAAAGCTAAAATTGAGTTTTTCAAAGAAATGGAACGAGACGATCTAGACAAATTGCAAAAAGAGATTCTTGAAAAACTTAAACCACTCTTTAATGATTAGTTTTGTCTGATAAATTTGCATTTATGCAAGTAGCTTTATCATATGCTCAAAAAGCTAGTGATATGAATGAAGTACCTATTGGCGCTATCATTGTGAGAAATAACCAAGTCATTGGTGCTGGCCATAATTCTACAATTACTAAAAATTCAGTTACAGCTCATGCCGAGCTTGAAGCTATTGATGCTGCCGGAACATTGTTAGGTAATCATCGATTAATTGATTGTGATATGTATGTTACTGTTGAGCCTTGTCACATGTGTGCAAAAGCAATTGTTCATGCAAGACTCAGAAAGTTATTTATCGGTTGTTTAGAACCTAAAGAGGGAGCTATTTTCTCCCAAGATAATTTTTTTGATAAAACTTTTTTAAATCATCAAGTGTTTGCAGAGCACGGTATTTTAGAAAAGGAAGCAAGGCACTTGATACAAAATTTTTTCAAAGAAAGAAGATAGTTATTTTAGTTTTAGCCAAACTGGACAATGATCCGATGGTTTTTCTAAAGCTCTAGCAATATAATCCATGCCTGCTGAGTGAATATTTTCCTTAAGATTATCCGAAACTAAGATTTGATCAATCCTTAATCCCCGTTTTGGTGTCATATCAAACATTCTTGATCGATAGTCAAACCAACTAAAGATATTATCTGTTTCAGGATGGAGATACCTCCATGAATCAATATATCCAAGTTGAAGAATAGATTCCCACATTTCAATTTCCTCAGGAAGGAAAGCACATTTTCCATCTCTAAGCCATCTTTTGGCATTTACTTCACCTAATCCAATATCGTTAGGTGATGGTGCAACATTAAAATCTCCCATAACAATAGTATTTTTAAAAGACTTTTTAACTTTTTGTATATACAAGTTTAAATCACTATAAAATTTTACTTTTTTTGGAAACTTGATTTCATGAGATCTGTTCTCACCTTGAGGAAAATATCCATTCATTATATGAATTTCGTCATCTTGATAGGGATAACTGGCATGAATAAATCTTTTTTGGTCATCTATAGTGTCAGTTTCAAAACCCTTTTGAACAAAAGTTGGTTTCACTTTACTTAACAAAGCAACTCCATAGTGACCCTTACCACCCCAAAATTCAGGGTGATAACCAATTTCTTTTACCATTTCTATAGGAAACTCAGGATCATCTACCTTTGTTTCTTGGAGACCGATAATATCTGGATCAAGAGTATCTCTTAAGTGAATTAATTGATGCGGTCTTGCTCTAATACTATTGATGTTAAATGATACAAAGATCATTTTGCTTGACCAAATAGTTGCATTTCTCCATATGAAACAAAATCTGAAATAATTTCAATGGATTCCAAAAGTAAATAGTCAGACTGAGTATTTATATCATCTAACTCTAAAGTATCATTGAATGCTTCAAGGTCTTCATAAGTCTCAAAGGATGCTAGCCCAAGAGCGGACCTTCGTTTATTTTCTGTTGTCAGATACCACTCTTTTCGTTCCAGTTGTTCTTGTTTGCGAACATTTAAGATTAGACTCAAATTTTTCTTTTCATTTTGAGAATCAAATCTTTTTCTTACATCTTGGAGATAGATCAGATTAGGATCAGACTGCATTCGAACTAGATTATTTCTCTTAGTAACTTCTAACAGATTCTTATCAAGAGGAAACATGCGATACCTAGTTGGTTTTACTTTATCCCAGGGAAGATGCGTAGGCAAAGCACTTTCTCCAACATCATCCAGATTTCTTGTAGTTGGCAAAAGAATATCAGGTTCAATTCCTTTACTTTGTGTGCTGTCTCCTGTGATTCTATAGAATTTTGACTCGGTTATCTTCATTTGACCAACTGAGAGATTTTCAATTCTTTGAACAGTGCCTTTTCCAAAAGTTCTTTGTCCTATTACTAAGCCCCTTTGGTAATCTTGGATTGCCCCTGCAAAAATTTCAGAGGCTGAAGCAGAATATCGGTTCACTAAAACTGCCATTGGTTTTTTCCATATTTGTTGAACTCTCCCATCGCCCCAGGGGAAAACATTTCCAGTTGCCTCCTTGATTTGTAAAGCAACTCCTGGAGCATTAAAAAGTGCTGTAAGTTTATTTGCTTCTGATAGTGCTCCTCCTGAATTGTTTCTGAGATCTAAGATAACTGCATCAACATCGTCTGCATTAAATTGACTTAAAATCTTTTTAACATCTTTACTGCTACTTTTATAGTTAGGATCTTTTTCCTGCCATGCTTGAAAATCAATATAAAAAGAGGGTAGATCAATTATTCCTATTTTATAATCCTTACTCTCTCTTGAAATATTTACAATTTTCGACTTAGCCTCACGTTCTTTTAACTCTACGATTTCTCGAGTAATGAGTACATTCTTTCTTTCGGTATCGTCTTCAGAATCAGCAGGGATGATTTCTAATTCAACTTTAGATTGGGGTTCCCCTCGAATATTTCTGACAATTTCGTCAATTCTCCATCCAGTAACATCAGTAAAAACTTCCTCATTTTCTTGTCTAATTTTTACAATTCTATCCTCTTCATTAAGTTCACCTGAAAGCTCAGCAGGTCCTCCTGGAACAAGACTAACAATAATTGCATAATCATCTTTTGTAGAAAGTAGGGCACCAATGCCTCCTAATTTGAGACTCATATCTATTTCAAAATCTTCAGCATTATATGGAGACATATAAGAGGAATGAGGATCAAACTGATTAGTTAGTGTATTCATTGCCAGTGAAAAGACATCTTCAACATTCCTTTGAAGTATTCTTTTTGATCTATTGGAATATCTTGAAAGAAGACTATCCTTTATATTATCTTCCTCAGTATCAGCAAGAAGAGAAATAAGAAAATCATTCTTAGTTGTTTTTCTCCAACGTTGCTTCAGTTCGTGTCTTGTTTTAGGGTAAACATTATCATCGGGATAAATATCAAGGTTTTCATCAAGGGTAAAATCAAAACTTTCAGTCATGATAAATTGTGATTGATAATCTGTAACTTCCAAAAGCCTATTAAAATAAATGTTAATAATCTTAAAGGCGTCCTCTAAACTGAAGAAATTTTGCCTTGAGGGCTTAAAAACTTCTGCCATGCGTTGGAATTTCCTGACCTCATAACCAAAAAAAAGGTTTTTATTAGGATCAAGTTCTTCAATTAGCGCATCAATATATTGGACATGAAAAGTTTGCTTTTCTATCTTATTGGAGTAGTGATGATCGGCAATGTTTTCAAAAATTTCTTTACCTAAAATGATATTCTCATCATTGACCTTAAAATTAAATTCACCCGATGAAAATACTTCAAAAGTGGAGAAAACTATAAGTAAAGAGAGGATTTTGTTGAGATTTAGCATACTTGTTTAATTATAATCCTTGATGGTGTGCAGCTTCTCTACGTAATACCTCTGGAGCACCAAGCAATTGTCGATTCATTCCAATTCTTTTGAACCAAAAATGAAGCCCTAATAGATCTGTAAAACCCATGCCACCATGAACTTCTGTTGCTTTTTTGGCAATATTTTTACCAATTTCTGAAATATGAGCTTTTGCATGACATGCCATCATTAATGCTTCGTTAGACTGTTCATCAAAATTATGTCCTGCATGCCATACCATGGCAAAACAAGGTTCAATATCTGCTGTCATTTCCGCACACATGTGTTTTACAGCTTGAAATGATCCTATCAGTCTATCAAATTGTTTTCGTTCCATGGCATAAGCTATAGATTTATCGATCATGCATTGCGCAGCCCCTAGAGTATCCGCAGCAAGTATGACCCTTCCAATATTTGCAATCTTTGAGCAATATTTGTTAGTTTGCTCACTCAATGGCAATACTTCAACATCCACATTCTCAAAAATAATCTCAGAAAAGTTTCTTGTTCTATCTATAGTTATTAAATCATTAATTTGTAAGTTTCCGGATTGAGAATTCACAATAAATAAATTGCCCTCAGAATTTGCAATTATAAAATGTGTGGCATTTTTGGTATCAATTACAAATAATGATCTCCCATTGATCTTGGAATTTTTAACTAGAACTTTAGCATCTTCTCGAGCTCCAACAAATTCTGTTAATCCAACCCCAAACCTTATTTCATCATTGACTATTTTGGGGAGGAGTTCTTGTTGCTGGTTTGGTGACCCTGCTTCAAGTATTGCCAGGGGTGCAAGTACATAGGGTGCAAGAAATGAGCTAGGATTTATGCCAAACCCCAACGCTTGTGACGTAGCTGTTGCAAATAAAATATTGAGATCTAATCCTCCATATTTCTCAGGAATTAATATCCCGCTAATACCAAGATTTACAAGACCATTATGAATCTCTTGTTGTAAATTATTGTCACCCTGAGAGATTTTTTTGACAATTTCTATCGAGGCTTGCTCTTCAAGATATTTTTTAATACTGTCTTGAAAGAACATTTGATCTTCAGATAAGCCAAAATACATATTTAATTCTCTTTAAATTTTGGAGCTCGAGGCATTCCAAGACCTCTTTCGGCAATAATATTTTTTTGGATTTGGTTTGTCCCACCTCCGATTATTAATCCCAGATAATACATATAGATAAATTGCCAGCTACCACCGTCTCTAATTAAAGGACTATTTTCATACAAGGTACCAATTTCTCCCATAATATCTATCGCAAAACCTTCAAGTTCATGCCGTAATTCCGTTCCATAAAGCTTCTGTATCATTTTGCCAAGTTTCACATCTTGTTTGGGATTAATTTTTGAAGAGAGTACTCGTAAACTATGTGACTGAAATGCTAATACCTTGCCTTGCAAAGCCATTAACCTATCTTTGTAGACTGGTAAATCAATGATTTTTACTCCATCGATACTTTCAGTTTTCATCAATTCTATGAGACTATTTAAACGATTAACTGTTGCATCTGGATTTGCTAATGAGCCCCGCTCATGTCCTAATGTTGCATTAGCAACTGCCCAACCTTCACCTCTTTTACCAACTATATTTGACGCAGGTATTTTTACATCTGTAAAAAATACTTCATTAAATCCTGCTTTTAAAGTCATATCAACTAGGGGTCTAATTTCAATTCCCGGTGTGTCCATTGGAATTAATAAATAGCTTATACCGGCATGCTTTGGAGCATTTGCCTCAGTTCTAACTAGACAAAACATCATGTCTGCATATTGAGCAGTACTGGTCCAAATCTTCTGACCGTTAATAACCCATGTGTCTTCAATCAATTCTCCCTTTGTTTGGAGGCTGGCAAGATCACTTCCAGCATTAGGCTCAGAGTAACCTTGGCACCAAATCATTTCTCCCTGAAGAGTTGGTTTAATATATTTTTGTTTTTGTTCCTCTGTTCCAAGTTCGAGCAGAGTAGGTACAAGCATGTCAATTCCTTGTCCACCCATCCCAAAAGGAACTTTTGCTTTTGAAAATTCTGCAGCAATTATTCTAGATTTAATAATATCTGGCTCTCCACCAAAACCTCCATATTCTTTTGGTACCGATCTAGCAAAATAACCATGATCGATTAATACTTTTTGCCATTCCGTTCTAGTCAACTCCGGTCCATTACAGTCTTCTCCTTCAATTGCTAGGGGATTTTTATCACTATTAACAAATTTGAGACCTTTATAGTCCTTACAAAAAGCCTGAACTTCTTCTCTGAAATCATCATATTCTGAGCTGAAGTTCAAATCCATTATAAATTCTCTGCTAATTTCAACATTTTGTTATTTCCATTCTGGATCTCTTTTCTCCAAAAATGCTTTGATACCTTCTTGAGCATCGTCACTTTTAAGACATTTTTCTAATTGATCTTTTAAATAAGGGATAGCCTCATCAAAATCCATTTTATCTTGATAATTGAATGCTTCAAGACCTAATTTCATGGTGTTGGGTGCAAGTTTGGATAGTTCAGAAGCAATATTATCTACTTCACTATCTAATTCTTCTTTTTTTACAACTTTATTCACAAGACCAAATTTTTCAGCTTCATAACAATCAATTTTGTTGCCTCTCATAATAAAATCTAGACCTTGTCTTTTTGGCATAACCCTAAATAGACCTGCCATAACCATGAAGGGCCAAATTCCTCTTTTGATTTCAGGTGCAGAGAAAGTTGCCTCCTCTGCAGCAATGGCATGAGTTGCATTGGTAATTAAGAGAAGTGCACCTGCTAAAACAGGACCCTGAATTTTGCATACTACCGGCTTGTTAAGGTTTTTTATCCTAATACTTATTTCCTCAGTTCCGCCACCCAGCGAGGGCACATTTGAACGACTACTTGATGAATGCCCTGACATGCTGCTAAGGTCGCCTCCTGCACAAAAAACATCACCAGTAGCACTTATGATTACTACTCTTATGTCATGTTCTTGAGCAGCAAATGCAAGAGAAAAATTAATTTCATTAGCCATGATCGGATTGATAGCATTCTTTTTTTCAGGTCTATTTAAGACAATATGCATAATATGGTTTTCAACTGATAACTTAACTGTCTCAAAGATAAGCCCTTCCAGCGATAAATTCTTACTATCCATCTTTGATTTCTCTCAAAAGTAATTGTGGGACTTCAATATATTTTGCTCTTAAGTATTCCCCTAGTGATTTTGCTTGCCCATCTTTTCTATTATTTGATGAAATCCCATCTTGAAGGATGCCGTGAATATAAAAGTTCAATGATTTTATATTTGGAAGATCATATCGATCTATTTTGAAAGTAGATAAATCAGGAAGTAACTCTTTTAATTTTTTTACAGTCAAAAAAGAATTGAGAAATGAAAATGCATCATCGGTCTTAGCCCATATTCCTAGATTTGCACAACCTCCTTTGTCACCGGATCGAGTTCCAAAGATTTTACCTAAAGGTATTTCCTTTAAGGTATCTACTGGGCATGATGCAATATCAACGGTTTCTTTTTGATAATAGATTTCATCAAGTGGTAGTTCACTAGTTGGAGAAACTTCAAAGACTTCGTTTTCCAAATGGACCAACTCTTTAATATGTTTGCTATGAACTAATGCTGGCCAATAAACAATGACAGGGCCACTGCCTTTAATATTACCCTGAGCAAAAAAACCAGGATAATTTGCTAGTGAAAGCTCAACAATTTTTGCACTGAACAAGCGCCCAACTAAATCTGGATCTGATGATTTTACCGAGAGTGATAATGTGGCCATTGCCTCTTCATTGGAACTTGGATTTTTTTTATCAGTTCTATGAAGATCTGTTCTAACCTCATCAAACTGTTCTTTACCACCAACCAGAGTAAAAAGAGTGTTAATAAATGTTTCAGCTTTTTTTTCAATATCAAGACCTGTCAGAATGAGATCCATGCTATTTTTGTATCCTCCAGCAAGATTGATACATACTTTATGTTTATTAGGAGGAGAACTTCCTCTGCATCCAGAGATAAAAACTTTATCTTTGTCGATTTGCTCAATTTTTAGAGTATCAAAATGACTAATTACATCTGGATTGATATATGCAGGAGAACTTATCTCATATAATAGTTGAGCTGTAACCGTTCCAACAGAAACAAGGCCTCCAGTTCCAGGATGTTTTGTTATGAAAAAACTGCCATCTGATTGAATTTCAGCAATTGGAAAACCTACATTTTCAAAACTTGGAACTTCTTCAAAAAAAGCGTAGTTCCCTCCTGTTGCTTGACAACCACACTCAATGATGTGGCCCGCAGCAAGAGCACCAGCTAATTTATCAAAATCATCTCTCCCCCAGTTAAATCGCCAAGCAGCTGGACCCATAACAACTGCTGCATCAGTTACTCTTGGGCACACTACGATGTCAGCCCCTTTATCTAAAGCTTCTTTAATACCCCACGCGCCAAGATAGGCATTTGCAGTCAGGACAGGAAACCCAGAATCTTTAAGTGATATTTCTTTGTCAATATTAGTAAATTCTTCCCCATTTTTTTGCAGTTCCTCTATCCGTGACATTAAATTATCTCCCTCGATATATGCCACTTTCATATCAATATTTAATTCATTTAAGATTTGCTTGATCTCATTTGTCATTGATTGAGGATTCAAACCTCCTGCATTGGTAACAATCTTTATATTTTTATTTTTACAAGTGCTTGCAACGTCTTGCAACTGCTTTAGAAATGTCCCAACATATCCTTTATCTTCTCCTCTTTTAAGTTTCTGATTAAACAGAATTGCCATCGTTAATTCTGCGAGATAATCTCCCGTTAGAACATCTATGGGGCCACCATCGACCATTTCCCTAGCAGCAGATAACCTGTCACCATAATAGCCACTACAATTAGCAATTCTTAATATTTCTTCACTCATTTATTTTTTAGGCTCGAGAATTAATAAAGTTGCACCATTTTCAACCTGATCATTTTTTTTGAAAAATAACTCTTTCACCAGACCATCACTTGTTGCTTTTATGGAGTGTTCCATTTTCATTGCTTCTAAAATAAGTAAAGTATCTCCCTTTTTGACTTTTGTTCCTACTTTGGTATTTATTCCAATAATTTTTCCTGGCATAGGAGCAGTTAAACCTCCTGTCTGAGTACTTTTTCCTGGGAGCATAAATCTTGGTTTTAAAGATAGTAAGATGTCACCAAAGGACTGATGAATTAAAAGTAACTCACCGTCTTGCGTTACTTTTGCACTTAATCTTTTAGAGTTGAATAATATCTCAACCACGTTACTGCAAACATCTATGATTTCAACTACTGAATCAAACACTTCTATAACATTGTCAGATATATTCTTATAGAGAACAGAAATCTCATCTCCTTTAAATATAAAAGTATTTCTTTGCTTTGGTAATCTTCCATTCGTCCAATTTGCTGGAAGAGATTTTGCAACATTTACATATTTCTTGTTATTTTTTTGGATCCAAACTGTTGCAATGGCCAAAACTTCATTTAATTCTTGATCAGTAAGATGCTTTCCTCTAGTAATGCCTGCTACCTCTAAAAAATCTGATGTTGTATCACCATCTAAAAATTCTTCTGATCGAAGAATTGACACTAAAAAGTCCCTGTTATTACGAATCCCACCGATATGAGCACTTTCCAGGGATTTTGCAAGAGATAATGCAGCCTGCTCCCTTGTCTTCTTCCAGGATATTATTTTTGCTAGCATCGGATCAAAATCAGTTCCAATTATTGAGCCAGACATGATTCCATTATCCCATCGAGCATCATCATTAGGATGCTTTTCAAACGCAATCATTTTTCCAATATCCGGTAAGAAATTATTTTCAGGATCTTCTGCATAGAGTCTTGCTTCAATAGCATGACCTTTGAAAACAAGATCCTTTTGAGAAATTGAAATTTTGTTTCCTTGTGCAATTGAAATCTGCTCTGCAACGAGATCAATACCAGTGACCATTTCTGTTACAGGATGCTCAACTTGCAATCTTGTATTGACTTCTAAGAACCAAAATTCATCCGTTTTATCATCGTATAAAAACTCTATGGTTCCTGCAGAAGTATATTGTAAATTTTTTGCAAGATTTACGGCTGCATCACACATATTTTTTCTAACCTCAGCGGAAATTCGTGAGGAGGGGGTCTCTTCTATGATTTTCTGATATCTTCTTTGAATTGAACACTCTCTTTCGCCAAGATGAATTATATTGCCAAATGAATCTCCTAGTATTTGTATTTCAATGTGACGAGATTTTTCAATATATTTTTCAATAAACACTCTATCATCATTAAATCCTGATAGTGCTTCTCTTTGAGCAGCTGCCAGTGCATCCTTGAAGTCTTTTTTTGAATAAACTACTCTCATACCTTTACCACCCCCACCTGCAGCAGCCTTAATGAGAAGGGGAAAACCAATTTTGTTAATTTTTTTAGGATCAGAGGTTTTTGGCAAAGTTGGAATACCGGACTGAATAGCCAGTTCCTTAGCTTCTAATTTGTCACCCATCTTCGAAATAATTTCAGAGCCGGGACCAATCCAGATTAGCTTTTCTTTTTGTATTTTTTTTGCAAAAAGAGCATTTTCAGACAAGAAACCATATCCTGGATGAATTGCTTCAGCTTTTGAAATTTTTGCAGCATTAATAATTGCATCAATATCTAGATAACCACCATCAGAAATTTTTATAGCTTCATCTGCTTGTTTAACAAAAGGAGCATCTTTATCGGCATCAACATATATGGCAATGGATTTAAGACCAAGTTTTTGTGAAGTCTTGATAATACGAGATGCAATTTCTCCTCGGTTTGCAACAAGAATTGAGTTAAATTTCATAACCTGAAAACCCCAAATTCTTTTGCTCCTTTGATAACTTCATTTGAACATATCGATAAACAAAAGGTGATAATTGATCTTGTATCTCTCGGATCTATAATTCCATCATCGGTAAGCATGCTACTTGCAACCAAAGCATGCGATAGTTTTTCAGCAGCATCTTCAACCATTTTTACAATTTCAGTATCTTGCTTTTCATCAAATTTTTCACCAGATCGTTCTGCTTTTGCTCTTCTTACAATTGACATAACTCCAGCTATTTGTTCTGGACCCATAACAGCAATCTTTGCGGTCGGCCATAGAAATGTAAATCTATTGTTGTAAGCCTGCCCAGACATAGCATAAGTACCGGCCCCATAAGATGCTCCAATGATTATTGTGATATGCGGGACATTTGAATTTGAGACTGCATTTATAAGTTGCGAACCTTTTTTTATGATGGCTTGTCTTTCAAAGTCCTTACCAACAAGAAAACCGGTAACATTTTGTAAAAAAATAAGTGGAATATCTCTTTTATTACAAAGTTGAATAAAACTCGCAGCTTTCTCAGCTGACTCAGGATAAATTGGGCCATTGTTCCCGAGAATTCCAATTTGATAACCATTGATACATGCCCATCCACAGACCATAGTGGCCCCATACAAAGATTTAAATTCTTCAAATTTAGACCCATCAACAAAGCGAGCAATGATTTCTCTAATGTCCACTGGTGACTTAAGATCTTCACTAATCAATCCTAATAATTCTTCTTGTTCATAAACAGGTTCTTCAGATAATTTTTGAGGTGGAAGGCCTTTTTTTTGCCAATTAAGATGGGATACAACTTCTCTGCAAATTCTTAGGGCATCCATTTCATCTTCGGCAAGATAATCGGATAAGCCAGAAACTTCAGAGTGCATTTTTGCACCTCCTAATGTCTCATCGTCAGACACTTCACCGGTTGCCATTTTTACCAAAGGTGGCCCTGCCAGAAAAACTTTGGACTGATCTTTTACAAAAATATTGTAATCAGACATTCCAGGTTGATAAGCACCACCAGCAGTCGAAGAACCAAAAACAACAGATATCACAGGGATTCTTAGTTTGGAAAGTTCAGTCATTTCATAAAAAAATCTTCCTGTTGCCGCAAAATGAGTTGTTTGAAGAGTTGGAGCAATAGGTTGTTGACCACTTTTACTTCCAGTTCCCATGCTCAAATCACCACCTGCTGATTCAACAAAACTGATAAATGGGATTTTATTTTCTCTTGAAATTTGAATTGCACGCCGCCATTTTTCAGCAACATAAACTGTCATAGCCCCGGCTTTTACTGATGGATCATTAGCAAAAATTACACATTCAACTCCAGAAACAATGCCAATGCCACTTACACAACCACCACCAACCGTGTAATCAGTTCCGTATGCCGCATAAGGACTAATTTCTAAGAATGGACTATCTTGATCAATTAAATTTAGTACTCTTTCTCTAACCGGTAACTTACCTTTTTTAGCCAATCTTTTGTGATGGTGTTCTCCTCCACCCAATTCAACCAAATCTAAAAGAGATTCAAGAAAATCAAGTTTTTCAAGCATCATTTTTTTATTTTTTTGATAGTTCTTTTCTGAAATTTCAATTTTTGTTTGTATGATTGGAGCAATATTTTTAGATTTCATAACAGTTATTATTTGGGGGTGATATTATATCAATATAAGGGAATTTAATGATAAAGATTTTCAGCTGTAATGATTCTAGAGGAGTCAGACCTATCTGGACCGCTGAAGAAATGGGTCTTGAATATAATCTAGAAATGCTTCCGTTCCCCCCAAGATACTTTAAAAAAGAATTTTTAAATACAAATATTCTAGGAACAGTGCCTTATTTGGAGGATAGCAAAGTTCAAATGACTGAATCCGTTGCAATGTGTCAATATCTTGTTGAAAAGTACGGTCCCACAAAACTAAAAGTTGAACCAAATGAGGCAGATTATGCGTCGTATCTTAACTGGTTGTTTCATTCCGAAGCAACTCTAACCTTTCCACAAACTGTCTATCTACGATATACATTCCAAGAAACCGGCGTTGCAGATAAAGCTGCAGAAGGATATCGAAGATGGTTTATTGCTCGATTAAAATTACTTGAAAAGAGTTTAAATAAGCAAGAGTTTCTTTGCTGTAATCGTTTTACAATTGCTGATATTTGTGTGAGTTATGCAATTTATTTAGCTCAAAACTTGGGGATTGAGGAAGCAATGCAACCAAATATCACCAGATGGACACAGGCATTGTTTGAGCGAAAAAGTTTCAAATCTGCGGTATCACAAAGGTTTGAAGAAATGAATTAATGATCAACAAGATCATTCATTCTTTCATAAGCTTCCAAGAACTCTTCTTTAAATTTTTGTACGGTTTGTCCAGCAGTTAAAGTTTCAGTAACTAATCCAATACCTTGACCTACCCAATAAGTTTCAAGTTGTTTGGCACCCTTGTGACCAATTGCTGCTTGATCGGTAACCATCTTCAATGCAGGCTCACTTACCATTGTTTGAAGGGGCATTGGAAGGGGCTCAGGAGCATCTTTATTTTCCCAAGCATCTGTCCAAGGTGATCTTAACTGTCGGGAATGCTTTCCAGTCCTACTCTTAGATCTCACTGTATGACTAGATGAAGCAGCAAGCATTTTTTCTTTAATATTTACTGAAGTCTCTGATTCAGTAGTGGGTAAAAAAACTGATGCACACCAAACTCCATCTGCACCCATAGCCATAACTCCTGCCATTTGCTCTCCAGTACAAATACCACCAGCAGCCAAGATAGGAACATTTCCATAGGGTTGGATAGCTCTTTTAACTTCTGGTACTAAAACCATTGTCGAGACACTTCCACAATGACCACCTCCCTCAGTTCCTGACACAACCAAAAGATCAACACCGGCTTCAACTTGTTTAATTGCATGTTGCTTTGCACCAACCAACGCAGCAACTGGTACTCCATGGTTTTTTCCCATCTCCAACATCCATTTGGGAGGAACTCCTAATGCATTAGCGACAAGTTTGATAGGGTGAGAAAAAGCAACTTCTAAAACTTCATGAGCAATTTCAAATCCTTTACCGAGAAGAGCATTTGAATTTTTTTCAATATGTTCTGATTTGCTATCTGATCTTAGACTTTCTCCATCCAATTCATACTCATTTAAAATATCAGATCGAAAATCACGGTACTCTTGAGGAATCATAGACCTTAAGTCATCTAATGAGGTTTTTTCTCCTTTACCTTTGTAAGTATTCGGTACTAAAACATCAACTCCGTATGGTTTACCATCAACATGTTTGTCAATCCAATTAAGATCAATCTCCATTTTTTCAGGAGAATGTGCAGTAGCTCCTAAAACCCCCATGCCACCAGCTTTTGATACCGCAGCCACAACATCCCTGCAATGACTAAAAGCCACCATGGGGAATTCTATACCAAGCAGTTCACAAATTTTTGAATTCATAATCGTCTAAAAATTAACTAACCAAAATAAATTATAATATTTAAATGGTAAAAAAAGCAGAATTTTCAACATGTGACTTAAAAGATCAGTTTCCTAAAAGTACTTTCCAAAGCCTGGAAAACTTCTTTTCATATGGGAGTATAAAAAAATTTTATGGACAAGCAGTTATAATTTCCTGTCCAGATGATAATTCTCTGGTTAAAGAAATTGTCAGAGAGGATGGATCAAACAAGATTTTAGTAGTCGATTCTCCTTCTGTAAATCATGCTGCTATGCTCGGTGATGAAATTGCATCGTCGGCTTTAGTAAATAATTGGTCTGGGTTTTTAATAAATGGTTTTGTAAGAGATCGAGAACATTTAGTTAACATAGAGATAGGGATACTAGCTAGAGGTACTATAGCTTCAAAAACTGCTAAACAGGGACTTGGAAATAAAAAAGAATTTGCAATTTTTGCAGGTGTAATAATTTCAAGTGATAGTTGGGTCTATGTTGATGAAAACGGGTTTCTTGTAAGTCATGACAAGTTAAAATTTTAAATCATCAATAGTTTTATCTTTAATAATCCAAATTTCATCCATCCATTTTCTAAAATCTTTTCTATAGTTCTCATCATGGATATAATTTTTGTTTTTTAGTTCCGGAGGGATTTTATATTTTTTTACTGAAACCTTCGCATCGGAAAGATCACCCATCAAAAAGTCCCAAAAAGATCTTTTGTGACTTTTATATTTGAGGGTGTAATCAATGAGATATTCAATTTCTGGAAATGCACAAAGGGCAGTAGCTATCCCTCCTATTTTTGGTTTAAGCAAATTCCTGTAAGGAGAATCTTGCAATTCATGTTTCTTTTTTGTATTTCTGGTACCTTCTGCAAAACTAAATATTGTTGTTGGTTGCCTTGAAAATCGTTTGCAGGAAGCAATGGTATTATTGTAGTCTTTGAATCTGAGATCTGGATTTTTCTCTAATTCTTCTTTTGAGTGCCGATTCACAAAAGGCATGTTTAGCGTTACATTTGCAAGAAATACTGGAGGCAACCACCAAAGATCTTTTTTCATAAAAATTTTAAACAAAGGTACTTTATAATTTGCAGCTGCAAGAACGATAAAAACATCACCCCACGATTGATGGTTAGATGTAGCAAGATACCAATGATTTGAGCTGAATTCGTTATTATCTATTACTTTCCATCTCTTTTTGTGCATGAATTGAATGAAAATTGCCAAAGCACTCACAACTAAATTACCAATATAATTCGAGATACTTGCTAACGAGGTTTTAAAAGGTTTATAACGTATTATGATTCTAGGAAAGTTAATAACTGTCAGAGTGCCAAAACCTAAAAAAAGAATAATTGCGATTCCAAGTAAAATAACAAGTGCTCTGATTGAAAGTATTAATTTATACACATTGAGTAAATCTAAAACCCTGCAAGCTTAGCATATCTCTCTTGATGGAATGTTGAACTACCTAAAATTGTTTCAGACACCCTAGCTCGTTTTAGATAAAAACCAATATCATACTCATCTGTTACGCCAATACCCCCATGCATTTGAATTGCCTCATTAGTCACTAAGTGAGCTGTTTCTCCAACTATAGTTTTTGCAAGACTTGATAACCTTTCTTTATCATTTGAATTCTCTTCTATACCTTTCATTGCCCCCATCACTGCAGATTTAGTCAATTCAATTTCACAAAACATTTCCGCAGCTCTGTGTTGCAATGCCTGGAAAGATCCAATCCGAACACCAAATTGTTTTCTTTCTTTTAAATATTCAAGTGTCATTGAATATGCTTGTTCAATGCTTCCCAGCATTTCTGCAGACAAAGCAGTTCGACCAATATCAAGAATTTTGTCAATTTCATCAAGACTTAAATTCACATCTCCAATTACTTTTGAAGAATCAACTTCAACATTATTAAAATAAATATTGGCATAGTTTCTATGATCTGCCATTTGAAGTTTCTGAATATTAAGATTTTTTGTAGTTGCAGCATCCAATGAGAAAATACTAAATCCATCTTTATCACCTTTATCTCCGGATGTTCTCGCAATAACAAAAATAATATCAGCACTTGCCCCATCCACAACCCCAACCTTTTTCCCATTTAATATGAAGCTGTCTCCATTTTGTGATGCAAAAGGCATAGAGTTTATTGGATCATGATGAGACTCTTCATCGATTGCAAGGCATGTTGTGATTTCTCCATTTACAATCTTTGGTAGAAGATCTTCTTGTTGTTCATGATTTCCAAAACTTGTGAGCACTGAGACACCCATTACACCAGTTGCAAATAATGGAGAGGGGGTTAAATTTTTGCCACACTCTTGCATGATCACACTCATCCCAGTGATACCAAAGTTTGATCCACCGAATTCTTCAGGTACTAAAATTCCTGACCAACCTAAAGCAACCATTTGTGACCAAATTTCTTTATCCCAACCAAGTAAGTCTTCGTTATCACGCAGTTTTCTAAAATGATCAACAGGTGTTTTTTCAGAAACAAAATTTTTTGCAGTTTCTTTTAAAAAAGATTGTTCCTCGGTAAGAATTAGTTTCATTAGGATGATGGAAGCTCTAATACTCTTTTTGAGATTACATTAAGTTGTACCTCAGATGTTCCACCTTCTATTGAATTACCTTTAGTTCGTAACCAGGCACGAGTGAGGTTTTTTTCATCTTGGTCAAATTCATCACCGTCCCAAGCTAAACCATTTATCCCTGAGGCAGCCACCATTAGTTCATGACGTCTTTTATTATGCTCTGTACCATAATATTTAAACATTGAAGCAACTGCTGAAGCTTTTCCACCTTCATCACCTGCTCTTTGTAACGTTAGACCAAAAGCATGCTCTTTCATTTTATGATCAATAACTTTGGAACGAAAAATTGGATTTGCAATCTCTCCATCAAGTTCTCCAAAGTGTTTTTTTGCAATTGATACTACATCCTTTTTACTGCCCATTGCTGCAGCTAAACCAAAATTTGAAATAAATTTTCTTTCATGTTGGAGTAATTTTTTTGCAATGGTCCAACCCTTATTGAGATCTCCAATTAAATTTTCTTTGGGTACCTCAACATCATCAAAAAAGGTTTCGCAAAAAGGTGATTTCCCACTTATTAACGTAATTGGTTTTGTAGAAACACCTTTATTATCCATATCTATTAGTAAAAAACTAATACCATCATGCTTGGGTTCTTTAGGACCAGTTCTTACAAGGGCAAATATCCAATCAGCATGATCAGCATAAGATGTCCAAATTTTTTGACCATTGACTAAAAAGTGATCTCCTTTATCTTCAGCTTTGGTAGCTAGACTAGCTAAATCAGAGCCAGATCCAGGCTCGGAATAACCTTGACACCATCTAATTTCACCTTTGATAATTTTAGGTATATGTTTTTGTTTTTGTTCCTCAGTTCCATATTCAAGGAGCACTGGAGCAAGCATCCAAATACCGAAACTAAGCAAAGGTTGTCTGGCACCGATAGCAAACATTTCTTCATTCAGAATTTTTACTTCTTCTTTAGAAAGGCCACCACCTCCATATTCTTTAGGCACTGTAGGCATTGTCCAACCTTTTTCACCCATTCGATCCAACCATATCTTAGACTCAGGATTTTTATATTTTGCTTTCTTTCCTCCCCAAACTTCATCAACTGGAGCATTTGAAGGGGCGCCTGATCGCATTGTTGGTGGACAGTTTTTATCCAACCATTCTTTTGTTTCTTGTCTGAAATTATCTAAATCACTCATAATTAAAATTAGTTATTAAAAAACATGATTTTAAATATTTTTAAGCTAATATCAAGAAATGTTGTTTAAATCATCAATCAAATTTTTTTAGGGTTATAATTTGGCCATGTTTCAAAAGATAGGAGTTGTTTTCAAAGAAACCTTGGATTTTGAAAGTCAGGTTGCCCCTAATCTAGAAATAGTCCATGAGTTTTGCTCTGAAATATTAATTTTCGGTGAAGAACTAAAAATTCCAAAAAATAAATGGGATTTTTCGCATAATGTTGATGCGTTTATCCAACAAGTTGATTTGGTTCTTGTATTTGGGGGTGATGGGACTATTTTAAAAGCAGCCAAAGATTTCATTATCGGTAATAAGCCAATACTTGGTATAAACATGGGAAATGTGGGATTTTTAACTGATGTTTCCTTGGACAACTTATCAAAGTTGTTACAAGAAATTTTTTCTGGTGATTTTGTTATTGAGGAACGCTCTTTGGTGCAAGCAACAATAGGTGATTTTAAAATTTTTGGTTTAAATGAGATAGTTATTCATTCTGGATCTTATGCACAATTGATGCAGTATAGCTTAGAACTTGATGAAAAAACTGTTTATGAACTCAGAGCAGATGGGTTAATAATTTCAACATCTACTGGTTCAACTGCATACTCTCTTTCTGCTGGAGGATCAATTATTTCACCAAAACTTGATGTTTGGAGCATAATCCCAATTCTATCTCATAATCTATCTTCAAGACCATTTGTGATTTCATCGGAGCAAACTCTTACTGTAAATCTTATTAATGGGCCTAAAAATGAAGCCTCAATCAGTGCTGATGGGCAAAAAGATATCAACGTTCCATTTGGAAAATCTATCACAATTAATAAGAAGAAGGATAAGTTAAAACTTATACATCCCAAAAGTTACAACTTTTTTGAAGCTTGCAGAGAGAAATTGGGATGGTCAATTGGGACTGATAAAAATAATAAGTAGTGTCTGATAAAGTCTACATATACATTATTGGTTTAGCATGTCTCGTGGCACTAATATCAAATTTTGGATCAAACATATCAATAATTGAGCCCCTTTTTTTTACAGGATTTGAAATTTCAAATGCATCTATTATATTTTCTCAAGTCAGTGATAAAAATTTATTTATTGAGGAGTGGTGGAGATTAATCACCCCAATTTTTATCCATTTTTCACTCACACATTTAGTATTTAACTGCTTGTGGATGTACATCTTGGGACAAAAAATTGAAGTGATTGATGGAAAATCTATTTTTATTTTAATTTGTCTCTTTTCAGCCATATTTGGCAATTTGATGCATTTTTACTTCAGTGGAGTATCTATATTTGGGGGTCTTTCAGGAGTCGTTTATGGGTTATTGGGATTTTGTTTTTCTCAAGAACTAATGGAAAGTAGAAATAAATATCTTTTACCACCAGCTTTGTACTTATTCATGCTGATTTGGTTATGTCTAGGTTTTACTGGTCTTTTGGATTTGCTGGGATTTGGAAAAATTGCTAATTTTGCCCATCTTGGAGGTTTGATTGGTGGATTTACAATGAGTTCTATCTTTAAGTTATATAATGATTCTAAAAGTTATGAGTCAAGTTAAAAAAGCAGTATTACCAGTTGCTGGTATGGGAACTAGATTTTACCCAATTACAAAATCC
This sequence comes from uncultured SAR86 cluster bacterium, assembly GCA_902602185.1. Lineage (GTDB taxonomy): Bacteria > Pseudomonadota > Gammaproteobacteria > Magnimaribacterales > D2472 > CACNXK01. The sequence continues at coordinate 198,865 of CACKPV010000001.1, read as the reverse complement.
ATTCCAAAGGAGATGTTGCCCATTATAGACAGACCACTCATACAATTTGCTATTGATGAAGCATTCAATGCTGGTATTGAAGAAATTATTTTTGTTACGAATCATACAAAAGATTCAATAAAACATTATGTAACTGAGCAACTAGAGCTGAATAAGAGGTTGATTCAATCAAACAAAGAAAATTATCTTAAATTAGTGAATCCAAATAACTTCGACTCAATTACCTTTAGTTTTGTTGAACAAAAGGAGCCATTGGGCTTTGGCCATGCCGTTCTGCAAGCAAAAGACTTTATTGATGAACCTTTTTTTGCCATCTTGCTTGCAGATGATTTAGTTTTATCAGAAAAGTGCTGCTTAGGTGAAATGATTGCAATTAATAATTCTACAAATGACTCAGTATTGGGTGTTTTTGAAGCATCGGATTTCCAAATACCGCAATTCGGCATTATAGAAATGGATGGTAATGATAATGAAATAGTCAAACAGATTATCGAAAAACCTGATATAAAAGATGCCCCATCAAACCTTGCAGTTTTTGGAAGGTATATTCTTTCAAAAGAAATTTTTGAGCTGCTTGAAGAAACTCAAGTTGGTAAAAATGGTGAAATTCAACTGACAGATGCTATTCAAAGATTATTACAAACAAGAATGTTGCGTATACATCAATTTGATGGAATGAAATTCGATTGTGGAAGCAAGAAAGGATATGTAGATGCAATAAAATTTTATGCAAAAAACTATGATTTTTAAATAGATATGAAACACTTACTTAATTTAATTCGAAAGCTTCCTCCGGAAACCTCTCACAAAGTTGGGCTGAATGGTCTTAAAGGACTCAATAAAATCGGGTTACTGGAAAAGATGTTTGATTTTGACTCGACACGGGAGCAACATAAAGCAACTTTGCTAAATTTAGATTTTAAAAATAGGTTAGGGATAGCAGCTGGTTTAGATAAAAATGCTGAATATGTTGATGAATTATCAAAGTTAGGTTTTGGTTTTGTTGAAGTTGGTACAGTTACTCCAAGACCACAATTTGGAAATAAAAAGCCTCGCGTTCATAGGTTTCAATCTCAAAATGCTGTTATTAACAGCCTAGGCTTTAATAATAAAGGAATTGATTTTATGGTAAATCAAATTAGAGATAAGAAATTTGATTGTATTCTTGGAGTCAATATTGGACCAAATAAAGGATCTAGAGGCCAGCAAAGAATTGATGATTACTCTGAATGCTTCAGCAAAGTTATTGAGCATACCGATTATGTTACGATTAATATTTCGTCACCAAATACACCGGAATTAAGAGATCTTCACGAAATTAGTGAGTTAGAAAAAGTCTTTAATGAAATTAATAGAATTAAAAAAGATAAACAAATTAACATACCAGTACTATTAAAGATTTCTCCGGATGAGGATGAGAAGACTCTTGATCTAATTTTAGACAATATCAAATCTTTTGATATCTCAGGACTCATTGTCTCGAATACTACTATTGACAAATCTGTGATGAAATTAAATGGCCTTCCTGATGGAGGTATCTCAGGAAAACCATTATTTAAAAAATCAAACAAAACACTGAAATATATATCAAAATTTTTAAATAAACAGTCTCAAAAACAGGATAATTTTGTTCTCATTGGAGTCGGGGGAGTTTTCACAAAAAAAGATTTTGATGAAAAGACAGAGAATGGTGCAGATCTTGTTCAATTGTATACTGGATTCATCTACGAAGGTCCAGCAGTTGCAAGGAATATCCTATCCTAGATAATGTCCTATCTTATTGCTTTGATAGCCATTTTATTTTTAATAGGCAGTTTCAGTTTTGCATTCCCATCTGCAAAAATGCGAAGACTATCTAAACTTAGATTGGATGCAAAAAAACATGGTTTCAATATTTTCCTAACCCAATCATCAAAGAAAGATTTTCTGTCAAAAGATGTTAAATTCATTCATTATCAATTAAAGAATATTACAAATCTTCATGATGCTCATTTCGTGAGAGCAAATGATGAAATGATTTGTGAGGGCCCAGTTAAGTTAAAATTTAGTCAGGAGTTTGACAAAATTCTCTCCATTCTTAATCAACTACCACCCTCGGTTCAAGAAATAATTTTTTACAAAAAATACATACATTTTTTATGGGATGAAAAAAATACTCATAAAGAATTAAATGAAATAAAAGATATTATTTCCAAAATTTTAGTTTAAAATCTTGCGCTGAATATTCATTTTGTGATATTTGTAAAAAAGAAATTATGTCAAAATCATTAGTAATCGTTGAATCTCCAGCAAAAGCTAAGACCATTTCTAAGTATTTGGGAAGCGACTTTAGAGTCGAGTCAAGTGTAGGACACATAAGAGACTTGCCAAGATCTTCTCAAAAGCAACCTAGAAAAGCGTCCCCCAAATTCACTTCAATTGAAGAAAAAGAAAAATATAAAAAGCAGGTTGAAAGGGAAAGGATTATTAGAAGAATGGGTGTTAATCCTGATAATAATTGGGCAGCTAGATTCGAAATTATTCCAGAAAAAGAAAAAGTCATAAAGCAATTAAAAAAAGCATCAAAAGATGTTGAAACTATTTTTTTAGCAACCGACTTAGATAGGGAAGGTGAGGCCATTGCATGGCATCTTAGAGAGGCATTGGGGAAAAATAAATTTGAATACAAGAGAGTCAGATTTAATGAAATTACAAAATCATCTATTTTAAAATCTTTTGAAGATCCCAAAGAAATTGACCAAAATCTTGTTGATGCACAGCAGGCAAGAAGGTTTCTTGATCGAGTTGTTGGTTTTGAACTTTCACCATTGCTTTGGAAAAAAATTGCAAGAGGTTTGTCAGCTGGTAGGGTTCAATCTGTTGCTCTAAGACTGCTTGCCGAGAGGGAAAAGTTAATTTCTCAATTTAAGCCTGAGGAGTATTGGGAAATCAGTGCAGAAGTGCATGACCATAATAATAATCCTATCAATTTTAAGTTGAAGAGAAAAAAAAGTGATCCACTTTTATCAGAAATTGATGCTAAAAATATTGAATCATTAATAAATGCTTCTGAATTAAAAATTACAGAAATAACCAAAAAACCGACCACTGTGAGACCAAGAGCTCCATTTATAACCTCAACACTGCAACAAGCTGCAAGTTCAAGATTAGGTTTTGGAGTTTCAAGAACTATGCGTGTTGCTCAGAAATTATATGAGGCAGGAAAAATTACATATATGAGGACTGATGCCCCCAGTCTGAGTAATGACTCAATCGAAGATGCAAGAAACTTCATAACTAGCAACTTTGATTCAAAATATTTAACTGAAAAGCCAAGAATTTATTCTAGTAAAGAAAATGCTCAGGAAGCTCATGAAGCAATTAGACCAACAAGTGCCTCACTTTCTCCTGAATTATTGCAAGGACATACTGAAGAGGAACAAAAGTTATATGATTTAATTTGGCGTCAATTTATCTCTTGTCAGATGCCGGATGCAAAATATTTATCGATAAATGCTTTTATTGATGTTGAAGATTTTAGATTGTTTGCAAAGGGAAGAGAGGTTGTATTCGATGGATATACAAGAGTCCAGAAGATAAACATTAAAGATGAAGAGAATTTACCTATTTTAGAAGAGAATCAAACACTTAAATTAATTAAAGTAATAAATGAAAAGAAATATACAAAACCACCAAGTCGATTTTCAGAGGCAGCTTTAGTTAAAGAGCTTGAAAGTAAAGGTATTGGCAGACCATCAACATATGCAAATATTATTTCTAATATTGAAGATAAGGGTTATGTTACTCTTGAGAATAAAAGATTTTTTGTCAACAAGATTGGATTAATTGTTTCTGAGAGATTGCTTGAAAGCTTCGAAGACATAATGAATTATGATTTCACAGCAAATCTTGAAATTGAGCTAGATAAAATTGCAAATGGTGAACTTGAATGGAGATCTGTTCTTAATAAGTTCTATCATTCCTTTAAAGATGATTTAGAGAATGCAAATATGGATGATGGAATGAGACCAAATAAACCGACACCAATTTCACTTGTTTGTCCTCAATGTGAAAAAGATACTTTAATGATAAGAAACTCTTCCAATGGAGTATTTTTAGGCTGTCAGGGTTATAACAATGCGAAAGAAGAGCAATGTAAAAAAACTCTAAATCTGATTTCTGGCGAGGAAGCTGTAAGTATCGATGATCAACAGGAAGCTTCAAACTTATTTATTAAAAAAAGGTGCAAAATCTGTGATTTAAGTATGGATAATTATTTGATAGATGAATACAAAAAAATTCATGTTTGTTCTGGTAATCCTGACTGTTCTGGATTTGAAATTGAGGAGGGTGTATTCAAAATTCGTGGTTATGATGGTCCAACATTGGAATGTCATAAATGTGGATCAGAAATGCAACTCAAAACAGGGAGATTTGGTAAGTACTTTGCATGTCAAAATGATAATTGCGGAACTACAAGACAGTTAATGCGTAATGGAGAACCAAAACCAATATTCATGGATCCCATTGATACCGGTATCCCATGTCAAAAAGTTGAAGATACCTATTTGTTAAGAGACAGCCTAAAAGGCTTATTTTTAGCTGCGAGTAAGTTTCCAAAAAATAGAGAGACTAGAGCTGTAACTGCATCAGAATTATGCAGTATTGTTGAAATACAAGAACATCTTCCAACAAAACATCATTTCTTATTATCTGCTCCAACCACTGACAATGAAGTTCCTTTGATTATAAGATATAACAAGTCTGCTGATACCCATTACTTATCAGCTGAAAAGGATGGAAAAAAAACAGGAATAACTTTTTCCTTTCAAAGTGGAAAATGGAAAAGAAAAGAAAAGTAAAAAACTTGATTTCTCTTAAAATGTTCTTAAATATAACTTGGTTATTCTTTTATTTTTAATCAGTCAATGCTAACCTTAGAAACATATTAACTATGACAAATTATTTGGAACTTGCTCAACTATCTGATGGATCAATTGTTTTAAGAAGGTCTGATGATAAAGATAATCCTCTAGTAAAGATTCATTTTTCAAAAGAGTCAATGGATTTGCTTCAAGGTCAACAACTTCATATTGCGAAAGAAATGATTCGCGCTGGTATTGAATCTATCAATGGTGATTTAAAAGATTTTGATGATTTTTTTGATTCACAAATTGAGCAGTTAAATAAGAAAGAAATTACTCTTCACTAATTTTCTCTTATTAAACCAACACTCTTTCCAATTATTGAAAAATCGTTTCGGTTTTGATCAATTATGATCTCATCAAAGTCTTCATTAGCTGGGAGAAGCTTAATATCTCCATCTTTACTTGAGAAATATTTGAGAGTTACTTCGTCATCTATTTTAGCCACTACAATATCACCATTTTTAATATCTTGGGTCCTTTTTATTGCAACAAGGTCATCTTCTAAGATTCCAGCATCTTTCATGCTAAGACCCTGAACTTTGAGAAAGTAATCAAACTTGCTTTCAAAGAAGGTATTCTTACAGTCAATAAAACGTTCAACTTCTTCTATAGATTCAGTTCCATATCCTGCCGCAATAAGTCCAATAACAGGAATTTTGTTTTCGGAATTTTGTTTTTTTACTAAATTTATTCCTCTAGAGGCTCCACTTGTAATTTCAATGAAACCCTTTTTTTCGAGAGCACGGAGATGGCTTTCAGCAGCATTCGGTGATTTAAAACCTAACTCATTGCAAATATTTGCTCTTGTTGGAGGAAAACCAGTCTTCTTGATGTAAAATTCAATACATTGAAGGACTTTTTTCTGTTGAGAAGTGAGTTCTTTCATTTTATGCTATATATTTGTACAGTATATTTAGTTTTTTTATTTTAATCAAGTATGAATAACTCGAAGTTAATTATTGGAATCTCTTCAAGGGCACTTTTCAATTTAGACGAAAGTCACAAAATTTTTGAAAAAGATGGACTTGAGGCATATGGCAAGTATCAAATCAAGAATGAAGATAAAGTTCTTGAACCTGGAAGTGCTTTCTCTTTAGTCCAGAAGATTCTTAAAATTAATGATCTTTATGAGGAAAAGAATAGAATTGAAGTAATTCTTTTATCAAGAAATACTCATGATACAGGTCTAAGAATATTCAACTCAATCGAAGCTCATGGTTTAGACATTACCAGGGCAGTCTTTTGTGGTGGTGAAAGCCCACACAAATATGTTAAAGACTTTAATATTAATTTATTCTTATCCAGCAGTTCTGAAGATGTAAAGATGGCAATTGAAAGCAATGTTGCATCAGCTACTATTATCTCCCCAAATCAAAATTTACCATCTGAGGAGCCACTATTAAAAATTGCATTTGATGGAGATGCAGTAATTTTTTCTGATGATTCTGAAAAAATTTTTCATGAAAAAGGCATGAAGGCTTTTATAAAGAATGAGGTAAAAGAGGATGGTTTGTTAGAAGCAGGACCTTTTAAACCATTCCTTATTGAGTTAAATAAACTTCAAAATGAATTTAAAATCAATGAATGTCCAATCAGAACTGCTCTAGTTACAGCAAGGTCAGCACCAACACATAAAAGAGTGATTAAAACTCTCAGAAATTGGGGTGTAAGAATTGATGAATCCTTCTTTCTTGGGGGTAAATCAAAATCTGAATTTTTGAAATCTTTCCAAGCAGATATTTTTTTTGATGATCAACTAAAGAATGTTGAGCGGGCTTCGGATACAATTACCTCAGCACATGTTCCATACGGAGTAAAAAATAAGAGAAATTAAATGGAAATAGTTTGTTTAGATATGGAGGGTACACTCACTCCAGAAATTTGGCAGCAAGTTTCTATCAATACAGGTATTAAAGATTTCGCAAAAACAACCCGTGATATCCCAAGTTATTCTGACTTAATGGATGAAAGAATAAAAATTATGAGAGATCACAAAATATCACTCAAAGATATTCAGTTTGCCGCATCTCAACTTGAACTTTTAGAGGGTGCTAAAGATTTTTTAGATCGCATTAGAGAAAAATTTCAGGTTGTAATACTATCTGATACCTTTCATGAAATAGCTTCTCCTTTAATGGCAAAACTCGGGTTCCCCTTTCTTTTATGTCATACATTAAAAGTAGAGAATGGAATGATAGTTGATTATGAATTGAGACAAGATAAAGCAAAACAAAAAGCAATTCTTGCTTTTCAAAATCTTGGATACAGATGCTTTGCAGCCGGTGATTCTTTTAATGATATTCAAATGTTTGATGTTTGTGAAAAAGGTTTTTTTATTAATGCACCGGAAAAAGTTTCTTCAAAACATCCTGAAATCTATCTCACAAAAAATTATCTTGAACTAGAAGAATGTTTTCTTGCCAATTCTATTTTCCAACATGAATAAACTATCACTTTCAGAATATATCAGGCCAACTGAGCTGGCACTTAGCAAAGGTAATAATAATTTATTGTTACATAGTTGCTGTGCTCCATGTGCTGGAGAAGTAATGGAGGCAGTGAAAGCAGCAAATATAAACACAACAGTTTATTTTTATAATCCCAACATACATCCTCTAGAAGAATATCTAATCAGAAAAGATGAGAATAAAAAATTTTGTAAGATTCTCGGTTTTGATTTTATTGATGCTGATTATGATAAAGATAATTGGTTTAAAAGAGTTGAGGGGCTAGAAGATGAACCTGAGCGAGGTAAAAGATGCACCGAATGTTTTGACATGAGGTTTGAGAGATCAGCCCTTTATGCGCATGAAAATAATTTTAATTATTTTGCAACTACTTTGGGCATCTCAAGATGGAAAGACATGGACCAAATTAATTCATCGGGTATGCGAGCTGCAAAAAGATATAAAAATTTGCAATTTTGGGATTTTAATTGGAGGAAGGATGGCGGTTCTTCAAGAATGATTGAGATTTCAAAGAGAGAAAAATTTTATCAGCAGGAGTATTGCGGTTGTGTCTACAGCTTGAGAGATACAAATCGTTGGAGAAAAAAAAATAATAGGGACAGAATTATAAGAGGAGTTAAATTTTACTCGTAATATGTCAGAGACAACTAACTTTAGAGACCTGCTTAGAAATAATAAACCACTCAAAATAGTTGGAGCAATCAATGCTTATTCTGCAATTTTGGCAAAAAATGCAGGCCATAAGTGCTTATATCTTTCAGGGAGTGGTGTTGCAACTGCATCTTATGGAATTCCTGATTTGGGCTTAACTTCACTTGTTGATGTTAAAACTGATGCTCAAAGAATAACAAACTCATGCTCATTGCCATTATTAGTGGACATCGATACTGGATGGGCTGAAAGCAATGATATATCTTTTGCGATTGAAGAAATGGTTTCTGCTGGAGTTGCGGCAGTTCATTTTGAAGACCAAATTGATTCTAAAAGATGTGGTCATCGTCCCAATAAAAGGCTTGTTTCAATTCAAGAGATGAATGAAAGAATTGAAAGTGCACTATTAGGAAAAGGCTCCAGTGAAATTTTTTTAATTGCAAGAACTGATGCACTTGCTAGTGAAGGTTTAGATGGTTGTATTGAAAGGGCTAAAGCTTATGAGGGAGCTGGAGCAGAAGCTCTATTTCTTGAGGCCGTTACAGAAATTAATCAATATATTGTTTTGAAGGAGCACATCAATATCCCAATTTTAGCTAATATCACAGAGTTTGGGAAAACACCTCTTTTTACAGAAGAGCAACTTCACAGTGCCGGTGTTGATATGATGTTATTCCCATTATCTGCTTTCAGAGCAGCTTCCAGAGCCTCACAAAAAGTTTATGAAACCATTTCAAAAGAGGGGACTCAAGAAAGTCTTTTAGATATAATGCAAACTCGAGATGAACTTTACGAAAGTCTGGATTATTTGAATTTTGAGAAGAATTTAGATACCTACCTTAAAAATAAGGAGAATGGTAATGACAAAGAAACTTGAAGGAGCTGGTCTTAGAGGTCAGGTTGCAGGACAAACTGCACTTTCAACTGTGGGAAAAGAGGGAAAAGGTTTAACTTACAGAGGTTATGCCATTGAAACTCTTACTGAAAAATCCTCTTTTGAAGAGGTTGCTTACCTGCTTTTATATGGAAAATTACCCAATCAAGATGAATTTGTACATTACAAACAAAAACTAAAGCAGTTTAGAAAATTACCTAATGATTTAAAACTAGTTCTTGCTAAGATTCCGAAAAGTACTCATCCGATGGACGTTTTAAGAACAGGTTGCTCCATGCTTGGTAATCTGGAGCCTGAAGGTGATTTCAAAAATCAAAATGATACAGCTGACAGAATATTATCAGTATTACCCTCTATCATGACTTACTGGTACAGATCTTCTCACTTTGGAGAAGATATAGAAACTCTTACCGATCATGACACGATTGGTGGACATTTTTTATCGTTATTAACCAATTCTGAGCCAAGTGATGAGCAGATAAAGGCTCTTGATACCTCTTTGATTTGTTATGCAGAGCATGGTTTTAATGCCTCAACTTTTACTGCCCGTACTTGTGCCTCAACATTGTCTGACATGCATTCATGTATAACAGCTGCAATAGGAACACTGCGGGGACCTTTACATGGAGGCGCCAATGAAGCTGCAATGGAAATGATTGAACAATTTTCTTCTAGAGATGATGCCAACGTTGGAATTAAGGTAATGCTTGAAAATAAAGAAAAAATAATGGGCTTTGGGCATGCCGTCTATTCAAATGAAGATCCTAGAAATAAGATTGTAAAGGCATGGTCAGAAAGGCTCAGCAAAACTGCAAAGAACCCAATTATTTATGAAATTTCAGAAGAGATTGAAAAAGTCATGAAAGAGGAAAAAAATCTTTTTGCAAATACTGATTTCTATATGGCTTCTGCATACAACTTTTTAGGAATACCTACTCCAATTTTTACACCTTTATTTGTAATTGGTAGGACATCAGGATGGGCAGCAAATGTGATGGAGCAAAGAGCTGATAATAGAATTATTAGGCCCAGTGAGGAGTATGTTGGCCCTGATTCTGCTGAATGGATTGATATAAAAGATAGAGTTTAGATGCATCATTACTATCCAGTAATTTTCAAGTACTTTGCACTCAGTTTGTTTTTTCTGTCCTCATTACCTTTGACTTCTGAAGATTTAGATAAAAATACGAAGTGTAAGTCTGGTGACCCCGAGGTTTTTTTTATTAAACCCTCTAACAATTTTGTGTCAGATTCAGGTTTAGTGGAGTTAGAATTTGGTCTAACAAACTTTAATATTTTACCTGCTGGAACCATTGGTTGCGATGCGGGTCACCACCATCTTTTAATAAATACTCCACTTCCAGATTTAAAGCGACCAATTCCATCAGATAAAAACCATATTCATTATGGGAAAGGCCAAACCTCTGCAACCATTGAACTTCCTCCAGGAAGGCATTCCTTACGATTGATTCTTGGAGATTTTGCACATATTCCCCACGAAAATCCAATTTACTCAGAAGAATTAATTATTATTGTTAAATAATGTCTGACAATTTTGATTTAAACAATCGACCAATTCCGGACAACCTAATCACGGAGATTGCTAACTATGTTATGGATTATCAAATTAGTTCCCAAGAGGCATTTGAAACTGCCAAGAACTGTTTGATCGACACAATTGGATGTGGGCTGCTTGCCCTGAAATTTCCTGCATGTACAAAATTAATGGGACCAATTGTCTCAGGAACTGAAGTACCTTACGGTGTAAGTGTTCCGGGAACCAGTTTCAAGTTAGATCCAGTAAAAGCAGCTTTTGATATTGGTTGTGCCATAAGATGGTTGGATTTTAATGATACTTGGTTAGCTGCTGAATGGGGGCACCCCTCTGATAATCTTGGAGCAATCTTGTCCTGCAGCGATTTTGTATCTCAAAAAAGAGTTGCTATTAATAAACCTCCTATTTTTATGAATGAAGTTCTAGAGATGATGATTAAAGCTCATGAGATTCAAGGTATTTTAGCTCTTGAAAACAGTTTCAATAGGATTGGATTAGATCATGTGGTTCTTGTTAAGGTAGCATCGACTGCTGTTGCAACAAAAATTCTTGGAGGAACAAAAGACGATGTTATTAATGCAATTACACAAGCTTGGGTTGATGGACAAAGTCTAAGGACTTATCGTCACGCTCCTAATACCGGGTCCAGAAAAAGTTGGGCAGCAGGTGATGCAACCAGCAGAGCAGTTAGATTAGCATTGATTAGTTTAACTGGAGAGATGGGATATCCAAGCGTGCTTTCTACAAAAACATGGGGATTTGAAAGTGTTCACATGAAAGGAGAACCTCTTAAAATTCCACAAAAGTTTGAATCATATGTTATGGAAAACATACTATTTAAAATTAGTTATCCTGCTGAATTTCATGCGCAAACTGCAGTTGAAGCAGCTGTAAAACTGCATCCACTTGTAAAAAATAAAATTGATCACATTGAAAGAATAGAAATTGCAACTCATGAATCAGCAATCCGAATTATTTCAAAGGTTGGAGAATTGAATAATCCTGCTGACAGAGACCACTGTCTGCAATACATGATTGCAATTGGTCTTCTCAAAGGCAATCTTAAAGCTGAAGACTATGAGGATGATGTTGCAAAGGATACAAGAATTGATTTTTTGAGATCAAAAATGCATGTAATTGAGAAAGTACAGTATTCAAAAGATTATCTTGATTCAAAAAAGAGATCAATTGCGAATCAGTTACAAATTTATTTTAAGGACGGGACTGCGACCCCTTGCATTGAAGTTGAGTATCCAATTGGTCACAAAAGAAGAAGAGAGGAGGGAATTCCAATCCTGGAAGAAAAATTTAGACAGAATCTACTTACAATTTTTTCCAAATCAAAATCTGAAGAAATTTTCGGTAAATTATCAGATTTTAATCTTATGAAACATCTTTCAGTGATTGAATTCCAAGATCTGCTTTCAATTTGACACCAATATCTGAGTAAATCTAATTAAAAATATCATATAATGTTGCGCTATGTCGGGTAACACATTTGGTAAAAATTTTTGCGTCACTACCTTTGGTGAAAGCCATGGAAGTGCTTTGGGTTGTATTATTGATGGTTGTCCTCCACAAGTTGAAATAACTGAAGGTGAAATTCAATCTGAACTGGATAAAAGACGACCAGGTCAATCGAATGTGACCACCCAACGAAACGAAAAGGATAAAGTTGAAATTTTGTCTGGTGTTTTCGAAGGGAAAACTCTAGGAACCCCGATTGGGCTAATTATTAAAAATGAAGATCAAATTTCCAGTGACTACTCTAATTTAAAAAATACTTTTAGGCCTAATCATGCTGATCTCACATATTTTGCTAAATATGGTCATCGTGATTATAGAGGTGGAGGGAGGTCAAGCGCTCGTGAAACAGCAATGCGAGTTGCTGCTGGAGCTATTGCAAAGAAATTTTTAAAATCTAGAGGCATTGATGTCACTTGTTTCGTATCTCAGATCGAAACTATTATTGCTGAGGAAATAAATATAGATTACATAAACAAAAACAAATTCTTTTTTCCTGATGCAAGTAAAATAAATTTACTAGATGATTTATTTGAGAATCTAATTAATCAAGGTGATTCAATTGGGGCTAAATTAACTGTATTAGTAAAAAATTGCCCGCCTGGTTTAGGCGAACCAGTATTTGATAAGTTGGATGCAGATTTAGCTAAAGCAATAATGAGCATAAATGCTGTCAAATCTGTTTCAATTGGTAACAGTCAAAATATTGCTAAATTGAGGGGTTCGGAACTTCGAGATGAAATAAGCTCAAAAGGTTTTTCATCCAATAACTCTGGTGGGATTCTCGGGGGAATCTCAAATGGAGATGATATCAATATTGATTTTATGATTAAACCAACCTCCAGTATTAGCAAGCCAACTAAATCAATTGATGAGCAAGGCAATGAGGTTGATTTAGAGATTAAAGGTAGACATGATCCATGTGTTGGAATTCGTGCAGTACCTATTGCTGAGGCAATGGTAAATTTAGTTTTAATTGATCACTTTTTGAGGAATCAAGCTCAATGCGGACATATCGAGCAAAATCTGCCTTTCGGTGAATAAAATGCATAGTACGCTTTATGACAAACTCTGGAATGAGCATTTTGTGACTTCTTTTGATTCAGGTGAGTCATTAATTTATATTGATAGACATTATTTGCATGAAGTCACCTCACCACAAGCATTTGAAGGTTTGATAAAAAAAAATATCAAACCTTGGAGAGTTGATGCAAATATTGCTACTCCTGATCACAATGTGCCCACCATTAGAGCAAAAAGTTTTGCAATAGAATCAATTGATGATGAAATTTCTAAAATTCAAGTAAAAGAACTAGACAAAAATTGTGACCTCTTTGGCATTAAACAATTTGATATTAAATCTTTAAATCAAGGAATTGTTCATGTTATAGGTCCGGAATTGGGTTATACACTTCCTGGAATGACTATTGTTTGTGGGGATTCGCACACTTCAACACATGGAGCATTTGGATGTCTAGCAATGGGTATTGGCACTTCAGAAGTTGAGCATGTTTTAGCAACTCAATGTTTAAAAATATCAAAACTTAAAAATATGAGAGTAAATTTTGAAGGTATTCCATCTCCTGACATTACCTCAAAAGACGTTATTCTTTTTCTTATTAGAACAATTGGTGTATCTGGTGGGAATGGCCATGCCATCGAATTTGCGGGCTCATATATTGAAAATATTTCTATGGAAGCAAGGATGACAATTTGCAACATGTCTATCGAGGCAGGAGCTAAAGTTGGATTGATAGCACCGGATCAAACTACTTTTAATTATCTTAAGAGATCATCCAATCTGCCCAGAGAATTATTAACAGATGCAATAGAATTCTGGTCAACACTTAAAACAGATCCAGATGCCAAATTTGATAAAGAAATTACTATTGATGTTTCTAAAATAAAACCTCAAATAAGTTGGGGAACCTCACCAGAAATGGTAATTGACTTTGATGAAACGATACCTTCAACTTCGACTAGAAAAGAAAATCAAAAAAATTTTGAAAATGCGAGAAAATATATGGGTATTAAAGATGAAAAAAAACTTTCTGACCTAAAATTTGATCGAGTTTTTATTGGATCTTGTACCAATTCAAGAATTGAAGATCTTAGAGATGCAGCAAAAGTTCTTGAGGGAAAAAAAATTTCTAAAAAAATTCTGCAAGCCATCGTTGTTCCCGGCTCAGGGCAAGTGAAAAAACAAGCTGAATCTGAAGGACTACATTCAATTTTTATTGATGCTGGGTTCGAATGGAGGGAATCAGGTTGCTCAATGTGTCTCGGCATGAATCCAGATAGATTAAGTCCTTATGAACGATGTGCATCAACTTCGAATCGAAATTTTGAGGGAAGACAAGGCAATTTAGGGAGGACTCACCTCATGAGTCCAAAAATGGCAGCTTTGACTGCAATTCATGGCAAGGTAATTGGTCAATGAGAACCGAAGATAATATTCAAATTGAAGGAATTATGGCTTTCATTGATAGGGATAATATTGATACAGATCAAATTATTCCAACTGAGTATTTAAAGTCAATAAAGAAATTTGGTTATGAAGATTATTTGTTTGATGGATGGAGGTATTTGGATGAAGGAAAATTGGGAGTATCAAAAACATCTCGTAAACTCAATAATGAATTTATCTTGAACCAACCAATTTTTATGACATCAAAAATCCTCCTTGCAAGAGATAATTTTGGATGTGGATCTTCAAGAGAGCATGCCGTTTGGGCTCTTAGAGATTTTGGAATTCAAGTGATTATTGCATCTTCTTTTGGAGATATTTTTTACAATAATTGTTTTAAAAATGGCTTATTGCCAATTAATCTCTCGAGGTCAGTAATAGATAGGTTATTTCAACTGTCTGCTCAAGATGCTCAATTGGTAAAAGTATGTCTTCAATCTCGAAATATATATTTACAAGGCGAAGAGTTTTCATTTAATTTAGAAGATGACTTAGCAGACCGAATCATTAATCAGTTTGATGACATTGATATTTCTTTGAAATTTGCTGACAAGATATCATGTTTTGAACAAGATAGGATCACCAAAAGACCATGGATTTTTTATAATGAATAAATCGATTTTAGTCTTGCCAGGAGATGGTATTGGCCAAGAAGTTACAGAATCAGCCTTAACTATTCTTTATGAATTGGATAGAAGATATAACTTAAATTTAGATGTTTCTATTATGGATGTAGGAGGAACATCATATGAACAACACGGATCTCCCCTTACTGATGAGGTAATCAACAAAGCAAAAGAATCAGACGCAATACTTTTTGGAGCAGTGGGAGGACCACAATGGGATAATTTACCTTGGAATAAAAGACCAGAGCAGGCATTACTTGGATTAAGAAAAGAATTAGAATTATTTGCAAATCTGCGACCTGCTTTTTTGTTTAAAGAATTAGCAGCAGCATCAACACTCAAAACCGAAGTTATTGCTGATCTTGATCTATTGATAGTAAGAGAGCTAACAGGAGGAGTTTATTTTGGAGAACCAAGAGGTATTGAAAAAGATGTTGTTAACAATCAAGGGTATGCATATAACACTATGATTTATTATGAAAATGAAATTAAAAGAATCGCAAAAATTGGTTTTGAAGCAGCTCAAAAAAGAAATAAAAAATTATGTTCAGTCGATAAGGCAAATGTTTTAGAAGTCTCAAAGTTTTGGAGAGAAATCGTAGAAGAGGTCAGCAATGATTATCCTGATGTTAAGCTGACACATCAATTAGCAGACAATGCAGCTATGCAATTAGTAATAAATCCAAAGCAATTTGATGTCATAGTTTCAAGTAATCTTTTTGGAGACATTCTCTCAGATATAGCTGCAACTTTATCTGGGTCAATTGGTATGTTGCCTTCTGCCTCCCTAAATAGTTCTTCTCAAGGAATGTATGAACCTTGTCATGGTAGTGCTCCAGATATTGCCCATTTAAATGTTGCAAATCCAATTGCTATGATTTTATCTTTATCAATGGCTTTTAAATATTCTCTTGAACTTCCTCAATTAGCTGAACAGTTAGATAATTGTGTCAGACAATTTATATCCAAAGGATACCGTACCAAGGATCTTACTGATGATGATAATTTTATTTATACCAATAAAGTTGCATCTAAAATTCTTGACATTTTAGATGAGTTTGAAAATGATTAATCTTGGTCTTGTCGGTGGCAGTGGATTAGTAGGTGGTCAAATACTAGCTCAGTTAGAGAGAAGAAATCTTGCAATAAAAAATTTATTTGTTCTTGGTAAAAAGTCGGTTGGTCAAAAGATTTCTTTTAATAACAAAAGTTTTACTATCGAAAACCTAGATGAATTTGATCCAAAAAAAATAGAATATATTATTTTTTCTGCGGGTTCTGAAGTTGCCAAGAAGTATGTAAAAAAATTTCTTGATGCAAATGTGTCCGTTATTGACATGTCATCACAATTTCGTTACCAACCGGATGTTCCCCTAATAATTCCGGAAATAAATATTGATGAACTTGCGAAATATCAACGACCAGTTTTAATTGCAAATCCAAATTGCTCCTCAGCTCAACTGCTACTAATTTTGAAAAATATTCATACTGAGTTCAATATTTCTTTATTAAATATTGCTACTTATCAAGCAGTATCAGGAACGGGTCAAGCAGCAAAAGACGAGCTAAATTTTCAACTCACTGGTACTAACAATACTCCTAAAATATTTCCTAAACCCATTGCAAATAATGTCATACCACAATGCGATGTCTTTTTAGACAATGGATTTACCAAAGAAGAAATGAAACTTGATTGGGAGACAAAAAAGATTTTAGATGAGAATATAGATGTGATTGCAACTTGTGCAAGAGTTCCTGTTGAAAATGGTCACTCCGAGGCTATTTTTATGCAAGTAAAGAAAAAACCTAATCTTGAAAAAGTGCTTTCCATATTGGAAGAGCAAGAGGGTGTAAAGGTTATTGATGATACTCAAAATGAAGCATATCCAACACCTCTTGAGCATGCACAATTTTCTGATGAGGTTTGTGTTGGTAGAATCAGAACTTCCACTTCAAACCAAAATTTTTGGATTTCATGTTGGATTGTTGCTGATAATGTTTTTGGTAAAGGAGCAGCTTTAAATGCTGTTCAAATCCTCGAAGAGATGATTAAAAGAAACCTATGAGACTATTATTCTTGCTTTTATTTTTCTTTATCAATGGTCTGCAAGGAACAGTCTTATTTAAGAGTGCATCACTTGAAAAAGATTTAGAAAAATCTTTTTTATTGATAAAAATTTCTTCTGATGAATCTTTACAAAAGAATGATATATCTATTGTCTCCAATGATAATTTGATTTATGAATTTAATCTAGTTAACGACGATCTGAGAAATGATTTAATAATGCATAATCATGAGATTCTCATTTATCTGCCTAGCACACAACAAAATTTTTTAGACTTTTCTTTATTCATTGATGATTTCCAAAAAAAATTTTTAGTTGATCTTTCAGGAAATACACTAGTTTTTAGTATTAATGATTCTTTAGCTGGTGAAGTACTTTTTCCTGCCGAAAAAATTACAACTGTATGGTCAGTTGCAAAGTCTCTGTCAATTGATGATGTCTCAATTCACCAAGTTATGTGGGCACTTTATTTATCCAATGAAAATGCATTTATCGACAAAAATATCCATCAGGTTAGAGGAGACCTCGATTTGAGAATACCTGCTGAAAATTTTATCAAAAATATTGATGCAAGTTTTGCTAAATCATCAATTTTAAGCATGGGTAAAGATAATAAAAATACAGATTCACAACTTCTCAAACTGGTATCACCAACAGATATGATCAAAGGCAATAGAGAGGATCAACTCTCAGTTCAGAATGATGCAATTGATTTAATGGATAACTCACCATCAAGCATCATCGAAAAACAAACAAAGGTAATTGATATTAGTGTTGATGAGTCTCCTAATTTTCCAATGCAAAAACCTTCTGAGGATCAGAGCATACAATTTTCATTTGTCGAATTGATCATTGCTATTGGTCTAGCTTTAGTGGTTGGTTTCATCGGAGCACTTTTTTTAATCAATAGAAAAACCATTAAATTTGACGTTGATGATATGCCTCAAGATTATTCAAAGACTATGCCTGAGGGGCTAAGTGTTTCGAATGATATTCTTATTCAGAAATTTGATTTAGCCAGGTCATTGTTGGAGATGGGTGAGCTAAATCAAGGAAGTAAGCTTTTGAATGAAATTATTTCTAAATCTAAGGACACTGATTTAATTGATCAAGTGCAATTATTAAAAAATAAATTTTTAGAGAAGTAATTTGAAACTTGCTTTTACTGTTCAATATGAAGGAACAAACTATTCAGGATTTCAAAAACAGTCTAATGCTATAACAGTTCAAGACTGCCTTCTAAATGCATTCAATGAGATCATTGATCATCCAATCGACATGAATATATCAGGAAGAACTGACAAGGGCGTCCATGCTCTTGGTCAGGTGTTTGATATTAATACAGATATCCATAGAAAACAGGAACAATGGATCAATGGCCTCAATGCATCACTTCCTAATGACATTTCGATTGTAGATGTCATAGAAGTACCGAATGATTTTCATGCTAGATTTGATGCTACCGAAAGACAATACTGTCATGTTTTGTTTTTAGGAAATGAAAAACCCATTATTCAGAAAAATTTTGTATCATGGATTAAAAGAGATATAGATATCGAAAAACTAAAGTTTCAAACAAAATTTCTTTTAGGTAAGCATGATTTTTCAGCATTTAGAAGTTCCAGATGTAATAGCAACAATCCTATTAGGGAAATAAAGTCAATTGAAATAAAGCAACATAAAAAAATGGTTTTTATAACTATCACCGCAAATGCATTTTTACAAAATATGATGAGAATAATAGTTGGAACCTTAATAGATATTGCAAAAAATGAGATTTCAATATCTTTAAAGGAGATAATGATTAGTAAAGACAGAAAGTTTGCTGGCAAAACAATGACACCAAGTGGGCTTTTTTACCTAGGACCAAAGTATCCAAAAACTCCTAAAATAAATACTCCGAAGCAAATCCAATATATTATTTAGTAATTATGAAATTAAAAGTCTGTGGCATAAATGATAAAAACATTCTCCAGTCAATAATTAAGTTGGACGTAGATTACGTTGGTTTTATTTTTTTTGAAAAAAGTCCTAGATGTGTAAATTTAGATTTTATAAGGGAAATCTCTGTTTTTGATTTTAGAAACACAATCCCAGTGTGCGTTTTTGTCAACTCAAATAATTCATTTATCAGAGAGGTTATTTCTTTTTTTGAAAAACCCATAATTCAGTTTCATGGAGATGAGACACAAATTTTTTGCGATTCATTTGATACTCATTATTGGAAAGCTGTTCGAATATCTAATCAAGAATCCTTTAAACAAATAACCTCTTATCCAAATGCCAAGGGTATTTTGTTGGATACTTTTGAAGATAAAAACTATGGAGGTACTGGAAGATCTTTTGATTGGTCCTTTCTAAAAACTAATAGTTTTACTCAGAATTTAATTTTATCTGGAGGCATTAACGATCAAAATATGCAAGAGGCTTGCAAATTGTCACCATGGTGTATAGATATTAATTCAGGAGTAGAATCAGCACCTGGAAAAAAAGACCTAGTAAAAATAAATAAAATTATTAAAATTAAACATAATTATGAAGAGCAAAGACTTACCTGATAAATTTGGATTTTATGGAGAATATGGTGGGAAGTTTGTGCCTGAAACCCTCATGTTTGCCCTTGCTGAATTAGAAGAAACATATAAGAGTTTAAGAGATAATAATGAGTTTCAGACTGAATTCTACAGAGATTTATCACAATTTGTTGGAAGACCCTCACCATTATATTTTGCAAAAAGACTCACTGATCATTACGGAAAAGCCTCTATATGGTTGAAAAGAGAAGATTTAAATCATACCGGTGCTCACAAGATAAATAATACTGTTGGTCAAATCTTACTTGCCAAACATATGGGTAAAAAAAGGATCATTGCTGAAACAGGTGCTGGCCAACATGGTGTCGCTACTGCAACGGTGGCAGCAAGGTTAGGACTTGAATGTCATATATACATGGGAACTGAAGATGTTCGAAGACAATCTTTAAATGTTTACAGAATGAAATTACTAGGGGCAGAGGTACACGCTGTTGATTCAGGATCAGCTACACTAAAGGATGCATTAAATGAGGCATTAAGAGACTGGGTAACAAATATTGAATCAACTTATTACATAATAGGAAGTGTAACTGGACCTCATCCATATCCAATGATTGTGAGAGACTTTAATGCAGTGGTTGGAAAAGAACTCATTGATCAATCAAAGGAACTTTTTGGTAAAATGCCAGATGCGATTCTAGCTTGTGTTGGAGGAGGATCGAATGCTATGGGAATATTTTATCCATTTATTGAATATGACGAAGTTAGATTGATTGGAGTAGAAGCTGCAGGTGAGGGACTTAAAACTGGAAATCATGCAGCACCACTTAATGATGGCACTCCAGGAATTCTTCACGGTGCAAAAAGTTATCTAATGCAAGACGAATCTGGACAGGTTAAGGGCACAGCATCAATCTCTGCTGGACTTGATTATCCAGGTGTTGGACCAGAACATTCATGGTTGAAGGACCAAAACCGAGCTCAGTATGCTGCTGTAAATGACTCTCAAGTAGTCGAAGCATTTCATCTTGTTAATAAATTAGAGGGCATCTTGCCTGCCCTTGAGACTGCGCATGCCTTTGCATATCTTGAAGAATTTATGCCAACCACTTCACAAGATGAGCACATTGTTATCAATGTTTCTGGGCGAGGTGATAAAGATATAAATACTATGGCAGAAGTTGAGGGTATTGACCTTTGAATAATCTTGGCAAAGTCCTTAATCATAAAAAATTAAATGATGAGAAAGTTCTTGTCGCATATCTTGTTGCTGGTGATCCAGATTTAGAAAGTTCATTAGATTTAATGCACCTTCTTGTTGAAGCAGGAGTTGACATTATTGAGTTGGGTGTACCTTTTACAGATCCAATTGCAGAGGGGCCAGTTATTCAAAAAGCACATGATCGTGCTCTTAAAAAAAATACTGATTTCAAATCAATAATGAATCTTGTCAACAAGTTTAGAATTAGTAATCCTCAAACTCCAATTATTCTCATGGGATATATCAATACTTTTGTAACTAACAAAAAACTTATTAATATGAAAGATAATGGAATCGATGGTGTCCTTGTTGTAGATATTCCTGGTGAATTCAATCTTGCAGACTATGAAATCAACAACAAAAAAATAGATTCTATTTCCCTTATTTCTCCAACAACTTCGGATGATCGCATTAAAACAATTGTTGATCAGAGTTCAGGATTTATTTATTACGTTACCTTAAGAGGAGTAACTGGATCATCCCATTTTGATAAATCAGAAATTGAATTTAACATAAAAAAAATTAAGAATCTTTCAAACATGCCAGTTATGGCTGGATTTGGAATAAAAACAACTGAAGATGCAGCAGTTTTAGCTTCATATTCGGATGGAGTTGTTATCGGTTCATCGATTGTAGATCTAATAGATAAAAACTCCGATAAGAAAGATTTTGAATCAGTCAAAGAATATGTAACTGATATTAAAGAGGCAATATCGCAGTGAATTGGTTGACAAAATTAATTCCAACATTCAGGAAGTCAAATAAAAAAAAGAAGAGTAAGATTCCTGATGGTATTTGGAGCTCTTGTCCATCTTGTGAATCAGCTCTGTATCAGCCCGAGTTAGAAAAAACTTTATATGTATGCCCAAAGTGTGATCATCACCTGAGGATTGGTTCAAGACTAAGATTGGAGATTTTTTTTGATGATGCGAAGTTTACTGAGATAGCAGCTGAAGTTTCAGCAACTGATTTTCTCAATTTTAAGGATACTAAGAAATATACTGATCGGATTGTAGATGCTCAAAAAAAATCTGGTGAAACAGAAGCGCTTTTAGTAGGTTCTGGAAAACTAAATGGAAGAAAAGTAACTGCTGCAGCCTTTGAATTTAACTTTATGGGTGGCTCAATGGGCAGTGCAGTTGGAGAGAAATTTGTGCAAGGTGTAAAAGTTGCGATGAAAGAAAAAACACCTTTTATATGTTTTGCAACCAGTGGTGGAGCAAGAATGCAGGAATCGATGATTTCTCTAATGCAAATGGCAAAGACTTCTGCGGTAATTCAAAAATTCAAAAAAATGAATCTTCCTTATATCTCTGTGATGGTTGATCCAATTTTTGGAGGAGTTTCTGCAAGTTTGGCAATGCTTGGAGATATTAATATTGCAGAGCCGAAAGCTTTTGTTGGTTTTGCCGGGAGAAGGGTTATCGAACAAACTGTGAGAGTTGAACTTCCTGAGGATTTTCAAAAATCTGAGTTTTTACTTGCCCATGGAGCAGTAGATATGATTCTTCATAGAACAGAGATTAAATCCAAAATCTCAGGACTTCTTGAGAAAATTTTATAATGAATCTTGAAAAAATTGCTGGTTTAATGTTTGTCCTTACTGTGGGCATAATTATTTTTGTTTTTGTTTTATCCCCACAACCAAAATATCAAGATGCTATTGATTTACAAATGTCTAGACAACTCTTCAATGAGCAAGATTATGAAATGCATGTGTTAAGGGTAAATGTGTTTGAAAATAAACAAAACGCAATAAACTTGAATCAAAAAATTCAAAAATACTCTTATTTAAGCTACATTGAAGAACTAGATTCCAATTCAAATTTGTGGGCAGTTTACATCGGTCCATTACCAAAAGAGATCATAGATAGAAATCTTGATCATATGTATGAGGTTGGAGAAACAGAATCTGGAGAAATAATCCAATGGAAACCTTAGGGTTAAATATTATTGATTTTATAATAATTTTTACTATTGTTTCTTCAGGTATTTTTGCTCTTTTTAGAGGCATAATTATTGAAATCTTATCTCTGTTTCTTTGGGCTTTTGCTTTTTTTATATCTATTTCTTTAGAACCAAGTTTTACTTCACAAATTGTTCAATATCTTAAAAATAATGATTTAGCTAGTGCTTTAGCTTATTTCTTGATTTTTTTAGGGGTCATGGTTTTGGGAACATTAACAATTAGGTTGCTAAAAAAACTCATTAATTGGTCTGGATGGTCTAGTGCAGATAAATTTTTGGGTGTATTATTTGGACTATTAAGGGGTTTTGTAATTATTGTGGCAATTTTCTATCTTTTACCCTCTCAACTGCTTACTAGTGAAGTAATGACTGCATCTAAAATATCTCCTTTTTTTATCCAGGTTGCCCCAGCAATTGCAGAATTTATTTTAGATAATTTTGTACGGAGCATAGAATAAATGTTTATTAGAGGTTGCAATTAATCATGTGTGGCATAGTTGGTATTTCTGCTGAAAAAAATGTTGCTGAAGATATTTATGAAGCCCTGCTAATGCTGCAACATCGCGGTCAGGATGCTGCCGGTATGGTTGTATGTGAACCTTCAGGGAAACTTAATAGTAGGAAATCCATGGGCTATGTCAGGGATGTATTCAGACAAAGACATATGTCTGCTCTCTCTGGTAAATACGGAATTGGGCATGTTCGCTATCCTACTGCTGGAGGTGCTGGAAAAGAATTTGCTCAACCAATGTATGTAAATACCCCATATGGGATTAGCCTTGCTCACAATGGTAACTTAACCAACTCAACAAATCTTGCATCAGAATTATTTCATGCAGAGAAAAGACACATCAATACTAATTCTGATTCCGAAGTTCTACTTAATATATTTGCATTGGAACTTTCTAAACAAGATGCAGTTTTCCCGCAAGCACAAGATTTCTTTGCTGCCGTAAAAAAGACACATATGAGGATAAATGGTGCTTATGCTGTTATTACAGTCATTGCAGGACACGGCTTGCTTGCATTTCGTGACCCTCTGGGAATAAGACCATTGATAATTGGAGAAAGGCAGGGAAAACGACGCAAAGAATATGTAATTGCTTCTGAAAACGCTTTATTTACTTCACTTGGTTTTAAAACTGTTCGGAATGTTTTACCAGGTGAAGCAATCTTTATTGATAATGACGGCAATCTTCATTCGCAGCAATGTTTTGAAAAAGTGCAAAATTCACCCTGTATTTTTGAATATGTTTACCTTGCAAGACCCGACTCCACAATTGATGAAGTTTCAGTGTATAAATCCAGAATGCGAATGGGATTAAAGTTAGCATCTAAAATTAGGAAGCTAAAAATTGATAAAGATATTGATGTGGTAATACCCATTCCAGACAGCTCAACAACAGCAGCTCTACAACTTGCTGCAGACTTAAAAAAACCTTATAGGCAAGGTTTTGTCAAAAATAGATATATTGGAAGAACTTTTATCATGCCTTTTCAAGAAGAAAGAAAAAAATCTGTTCGCAGAAAATTAAACATTCTTGATTTAGAATTTAAAGATAAAAATGTTCTTTTAGTGGATGATTCGATTGTTAGAGGAACAACGAGTAAGCAAATCATTGACATGGCCAGAGAAGCTGGTGCTAAAAAAGTTATTTTTGCTTCAGCATCACCACCGGTTAGATATCAAAATCTTTATGGAATAGATATGGCAGCCACTAAAGAGCTTGTAGCAAATAATAAAAGTGAAGATGAAGTTGCAAAGATAATAGGTGCAGACAAACTAATCTATCAAACTCTTGAAGATTTAATAAATTCAGTTCAAGAAGGAAATCCTGAAATCGATAATTTTGAAACTTCTATATTTACAGGTCAATATCCAACACCTTTAGATGATGGCTATCTTGAAAAGCTTGAAAGTTCTAGAAGTGATGTTGTGAAAATGGCTGAACGAAAAGCAACTAAGTTACCACATTAATCGTAGGAATTTTCGCAGAATTAGCTTGCTCAATATAACTTGGTAACTCGTTAAAATTCAGATATCTGTAAATATCCTTTGATAATGGATCAATCTCATTCATAAATTCTAAATACTCTTCCATAGTAGGAATTTTTCCAAGAATTGCAGACACTGCTGCTAACTCGGCAGATGCTAAAAAAACGTCAGCTCCGTCCCCAAGTCTATTTGGGAAATTTCTTGTTGAAGTTGAAACGACTGTTGAGTTTGCCAGAACTCTTGCCTGGTTACCCATACATAAAGAACAGCCAGGCATCTCAGTCCTTGAACCAGATTCACCAAATACTTGATATATTCCCTCATCTTTTAGTTGCTGTTCATCCATTTTAGTAGGTGGCACAACCCAAAAACGAGCTGACGTTTTTTTATGCTTACTCAAAAGATGTCCTGCTGCTCTAAAATGACCAATATTAGTCATACAAGAACCCAAAAATACTTCATCAATTTCAGTATTTGCAACTGCTGACAAAGGTTTAATATCATCTGGATCGTTTGGACATGCCAATAAAGGTTCTGTGATTTCATTTAAATCAATTTCAATAGTTGCAGCATATTCTGCATTTTTATCAGCTTCTAGTAATGTTGGATTTTTTAACCATTCTTCCATAGCCTGAGCTCTTCTTTCCAAAGTTTTTTCGTCTCCATAACCATTAGCAATCATCCAGCGAAGCATGACAATGTTTGAATTTAAATATTCAATCACTGGTTCTTTGTCTAACTTAATAGTGCATCCCGATGCAGACCTTTCGGCAGAAGCATCTGAGATTTCAAATGCTTGTTCTACTTTCAAAAAGGGAAGTCCTTCAACTTCTAAGCATCTGCCTGAAAAAATATTTTTTTTACCTTTTTTGGCAACAGTCAGATAGCCTTGTTGGATCGCAGCATAAGGAATTGCATTTACCAAATCACGCAAGGTAATACCTGGTTGCATTTCACCCTTAAAACGAACTAAAACAGATTCAGGCATATCAAGTGGCATTACCCCTAATGTTGCAGCAAAAGCAACAAGACCAGAACCTGCTGGAAAGCTGATGCCAATTGGAAAGCGAGTATGGCTATCTCCTCCAGTACCGACGGTATCAGGTATAAGCATTCTATTAAGCCAGGAATGGATGATTCCATCTCCAGGTTTTAAAGAGACTCCACCCCGAGTCTTTATAAATTCAGGAAGTGAATGCTGAGTTTCTATATCAACTGGTTTTGGATAAGCAGCAGTATGACAAAAGGATTGCATTACTAAATCTGCAGAAAAACCAAGACAAGCTAATTCTTTTAATTCATCTCTGGTCATGGGTCCTGTTGTATCTTGTGAGCCCACTGAAGTCATCCTTGGTTCACAATAACTTCCAGGTCTAATACCTTCCACACCACAAGCTTTTCCAACCATTTTTTGCGCAAGAGTATAACCAGATTCATTCGAATCTTTTTGATTTGGCCTTCTAAAAATCTTGGAAGGTTCTAACCCAAGAATATCTCTTGTTTTATCTGTTAGTTGTCTGCCAATTATAAGAGGAATTCTTCCATTTGCTCTAACCTCATCAAGTAAAACTTCATTTTTCAGAGAAAATTCACACAGAGTTTTTTGATCTTTTGCTGAAGTAATCTTTCCAGCAAAGGGATGGAAAATAATTTCTTGACCCATCTCCAGTTTTGAAACATCGCATTCAACAGGAAATGCACCTGAATCCTCTAAGGTATTGTAAAAAATTGGAGCAATCTTTCCTCCAAAGCAATATCCTCCTTCTTTTTTATTAGGGATATAGGGAATGTCATCTCCAATATGCCAAAGCAAAGAGTTCGTAGCTGATTTTCTAGAAGATCCGGTTCCCACAACATCTCCAACAAATGCAATTGGATTTCCTAATTTTTTTAATTTTTCGATAGTCTCAAGAGGTGAATCGATACCATCTCTTGGCATTTTTAACATTGCTAGGGCGTGTAAGGGTATATCGGGTCTAGACCAAGCATCTGGTGCAGGAGATAGGTCATCAGTATTTATTTCTCCAGGAACCTTAAAAATGGTAAGAGGGATTTGATTTTCAATATCTTTCTTATTTAAGAACCATTCACCATTTGCCCAAGAGTTAATGACTTTTTTTGCATACTCATTATCTTTTGACATTTCAAAAATGTCGTTAAAAGCGTCAAAAATTAACAAGGTATTTGAAAGCGCTAATGCAGCATCCTGTGCCAAATCTTCTATTTCAAGACAATCAATAAGTGGTTGAATATTATATCCTCCCAGCATAGTGCCTAAAAAGAACACAGCTTGATTTCTATTGATGCTTGGGCTGGAGGTATTGCCGCGTGCAAGATCTGAGAGAAAACTTGCCTTGATGTAAGCAGCATCATCTACACCAGCTGGAATCCTCTCCTGAAATAAATGCATTAACAGTTCAGAATTATCATTATTATCTTTTTTTAATAGTTCTATTAGTTCGGCAGTTTGTTCTGCAGATAAAGGAAGAGGTGGAATACCTTGCGCAAGCCTTTCATTTGCATTTTTTTGGTATTCTTTAATCATTTGATGAGTATTTTACTGCTCTAATCTCTTATTGCCAATCATATTACAAATTACTTTAGATGAGGTATGATTTTTAAATGCGAAGAACACGATCTGCAACTCCATGCATTGGAATATGTTCCACAACTTTTGGTGACGACGTCTGTAAAGGATGCCGTCGGTTTTCACATGAGATTATCAGTTGGCCAAAATACTCAGATGATGAACGTGCCATTGTAAATTCTCGTATTGAGCAATTTAAAATAAAAGTATTACAAGAAAAATTTTCCATTATTGATCCAGATGTTTTCCATTCGAAATTATCTGAACACTCAATTAAATTTAATGACTCTATGGAACCTATTACCTGGTTGTTTGATTTATTACGAGCATCTGGGAAACAAGAACTAAACTTAGAAGATTTTGGAGTGCAGGTCCTCCCCCAATATGCCCATTATCCATTGCCTGATCTCAATCAGCTTATGAATACAGAGTTCTCTGAGTTATCAGAAGCTTACTTCAATCGCTTTCATAATCTCTCTATCTAACGAGAGGTAGATCATTCCAATTGGTCGTATATTTTGGCGAGACCATTTTTCTTTGTATGGGATTAAATCTACCAGCATTTTGAGAGGCTAAATAGACCGGATATCCATAATAATTTAATTTATCCATGGTCTTCATTAAAGCCGAATTACATTTTTGATGTAGTTCTGGAAAAACAACATCTTGCACAGTGCTGGAGTTGGAAAAACTACTGAGCATGACTCCTGCTTTTGAATACTGCACATTAGATTTATACATTAGAGGCAACATTTTGTTTACAACTTTCAAGAAATCTCGGGTATCGTCTGAGGGATAGGGCAGAATAAAATTATTGAACCCACACTCATATTCTTCTTTTCTAAAATAACTATTACGGATAAAGACTGAAACAGATGAGCATTTCTGTTGCTCACTACGTAATTTTTCTGCAGCACGAGCAACAAAGTCATTTATTATTGCATGTAACATAGAGAGGTCATTAACCTTATGCGCGAAGCTACGACTAACCATAATTTGTTTCTTAGTTGGTTGAATATCTTCTATCTCCAAACACTGTTCGCCGTTTAGTTCTCGCAGTGTACGCTCTAATACAACACTAAACTTTTGCTTAATATACTCAGGAGGTAGCCTTGATAAATCCCAAGCAGTTTCAACATTTTCTACTACTAGTTTCTTGGCCAACCGAGAACCTACTCCCCAAACTTTTATGATAGGAGTTTCTTTTAAAGCTTTTTCAATAGAGTGTTTATCATTTAACACCAACACTCTTGATGGTAAATCATATTTTTTAATTTGATAGCTGGCTACTTTTGCAAGAGTTTTGGTAGGACCTATTCCAATTCGAACCGGTATTTTTGTCCATTTGTTAATCGTTGATTTTATTGTTATCCCCATCTTTTCACAGCCTATATGTTTAGAGATTCCTGATAACTCTAAAAATGCTTCATCGATGCTATAAATTTCAGTACGAGGTGACATCATCTTCAAGACGGCCATTACTCTTCGAGATATGTCTCCATAGAGTGCAAAGTTTGAAGAAAATACTACACCTCCTTTAGCAAGATACCTCTTTTTTACTTTAAACCAAGGTACTCCCATGTTGATATCAAGGGCTTTGGCTTCCTTGCTCCTGGCAATAACGCAACCATCATTGTTTGAGAGTACAACTACTGGTTTATGTGCTAAATCTGGGCGAAAGATTCTTTCACAAGATGCGTAAAAGCTGTCACAGTCGACTAAAGCAATCATGCAAATTGATGGATTACAGCAGTTACCACTCCCATAATTTCAAATTCCATATCTGGATCTAAATAGATGGGCTGATACTCTTTATTTTCAGCAATTAAGCAATATTTGGGTCTTAAACATAGGCGCCGACAGACTAAATCACCATGTATCTTTGCCACTACAATGCTGTTATGTATTGCTTGCATACTACAATCAACTAGCAATAGTGAGCCATCATCAATAAGTGCTTCAATCATCGAAGTACCACTGACTCTGAATAAAAAAGTTGCCACTCCATTTTTGACAAGGTATTGGTTTAGATCAATAGGATTTTCCATGAAATCACTAGCAGGACTTGGGAATCCTGCTGCCACCATGTCTTGAAAATAAGGTATTTCAAAAGGCGGATAATCATCCGTCAGCATGGTGCCTAAATACTTTAGTTTCATTGATTTTTCAGTTTAATTTACTGTATAAATATACAGTATATTTTGAGTGCTTACAACTACGACGAAATATTAAACTGGATCAGCTCAGGACCGTTTTTATCAATCTTAAAATACCAACCCGTATCGCCCCAATCTCCCAATACGTAACGATCACAAGTCTGATCATTTAATTTATGCTGATGAATTTTTGGACGGTGCGTATGACCGTGAACAAAAATATCAGGCTGTTCCATACTGAGAAAATCAAGAACTGCATCAACATTTACATCAGTAATCACAGAATCTTTTTGGAAGCTTGAGACTTTACTTTGTTGCCGCATTTCAGAGGCAATAGTCTTTCTTTCACCGAGAGATTTTTGTAAAAAATTAACCTGCCATTTGGAAGTTCTTACCGAATTTCTAAAATTAATATAGTCAACATCAGAGGTGCATAAAAAATCACCATGACTCAAGGCAATCTTCATATCTCCAAAAGTGATATAAGTTGGGTCACAACATAATTTGAAATTACCCCTTTGAGCAAAAGCATCTCCAACCAAGAAATCTCTATTACCATGAATAAAAAAAATATTATTATGATCTTTAGCAAAGTCAGATAGATGCTCTGCAACTGCATTTGCAAGATCAGTTTCATGATCATCACCAATCCAAATTTCAAAAAGATCACCGAGTAGGTAGAGGTCTGTCGGAACATTTTTGTGCTCTAGTAACAAATTAAATAATGCTTCTGTCAAGGGTGAATCTACAGAATCTAAATGTAGATCAGAAATACAAAGGATATTATTCACTGAATAATTTTGACAGACTCAATAATTATGGGCTCGAGTGGAACATCTTGATATTGCATAACATTGCCTGTTTGAACCTCAGCAATTGTATCAACGATGTCCATCCCTTCAGTAACTTTACCAAAAACAGTATACCCCCAACCTCGGGTTGATTCAGAAGTAAAATTTAAAAAACTATTATCCTTATGATTGATAAAAAATTGTGATGTAGCAGAATGCGGATCATTAGTTCGAGCCATAGCAATGGTTCCGCGATTATTTGCAAGACCATTATTTGCCTCATTCTGAATGGGTGCTGTGAATGAAGGTTTAGTTTTCATGTCGGCTGTTAAACCACCACCTTGAACCATAAAATTGTTGATGACACGATGAAAAATTGTATTGTCGTAATAATTCTTTTCAGCAAGATCAACAAAGTTTTGAACAGTAATAGGAGCATTTTGACTATCTAATTCTAAGTGTATGTCCCCAAGAGAGGTTGTGATGACAACGGCAATAAGTGTTTCCATAGAAAGTATTTTACACTATTGAATTTGCCAATTTAAAGAAATTTTTTCATTGACAAGATTATCAGTAAGTCCATAGTCTTCTAATTGATAAGAATGTTTTCCATATTTATTTTTTACATGAACTTTGAGGAAGTTTTGTTTCTTTTCGAGTTCATCTGAATTTAGTGGTAATTTAAGAAAATCATAAATGTTTTTAATGGTTTCGATTGGATCTGCGATGAACTCTGAGTATTCAATGTCTAGATTTTGATCAGCCCTTAGCAGGGTCCTCCCAATTTTATTTTTGGCAATTGCATTTCCCCAAAATGTTATTATGTCTTTCCCAATACCTTCATTATTTATAGATTTTGAGAGACCCTTTTGAATTTTCGAGGTTAAGCTGCATGTGGATGCAATTGATTTCAAGGGATCACGAAACAGATGTATAAATTTTGCATTAGGATACACCTTGAGAATTTCTGGAATGTGCTCAATGTGCGATGGATCTTTTAACAACCATTTTTTGGGACGATTTGACAATTCGAGAATCTGAAAAAACTTCTTATGCCATTCAAAGACATTTGTAAAATCTGTTTGCATTAGATATTGAAAATAATTAGGAAGCTTTGCCATGTAAAGGTACACAACACTTTTTGCCGTAATTGTATTAAGTTGTTCACACTCTTCTGGAGAGTTTGCCCTTATTTTATGCATTGCATCAAGATTTGGAACAATCAATCTGGCTAAGTTTAGTTCCACATCAGTAAAAAATGATCTTATATAAGCTTTTTTACTACTGGAATTTATTAATGGTGTTGGTCTTGTGATTTCCCAATATAAAGGACCTCTCAGATCAACGTTTATATTTAATAAGTCAAATAAAAACGTTGTTCCAGATCTTGGCAATCCAGTGATAAAAATAGGATCAGCAACGTTCGAGAAATTATTTTTTTTGTAGATTGTTTCTATTCGATCTCTTACCTTCATACGGTTGATTAATTGATGCCAAAAGGCAAGTCTTCCAAAAAAATTAATGCTTGTATTAGCATTGATATCTTCTATTAGGATGTCCAAACTTTTAATTAACTGATTGTCTTTAGACGAGACCTTTTTTAAAAGGTTGTCTTTAGAAATTTTCATAAAATTATGTTATCAAAAATATGTAGACTTTTCTTTTTTTGTAACTCATGGATAAACTTCTTGAGGAGATGAAGATAAAAATAGATAATCTAAAAGAAAAAAAATATTTCTTGGAGAAATTATATGAAATTTGAGCATATTCCAATTACTAAAATTGACTTGGATAAGGATAACCCCCGAATTGGCCATTTTGATGGTGCTAACAAAGCTTATGATTCAGATTCTGAACAACAAGCATGGTTGGAAAGTATTCTTCTTCAACCTCATGGCTCTGAAGAGTATGGTCCTGATGCTGAAGAGCTTCAAAAATCTATACGAGCTGCTGGAACGATAATTGAACCAATAATCTTAATAAAAAACATTGATAGATATGTCTGTATAGAAGGGAATACTAGATTGGCAATTTATCGAAAGTTTTCTGATGATGCAAATATTTCTCAAGAGAATAACTGGGATTCAATACCAGCACTAGTTTATGAAAATATGGATAAAAGCTTGATAGATAACTTAAGACTGCAAGCACACTTTGTAGGCAAAAAGGAATGGACTCCCTACTCAAAAGGCTTATTTATTCATAAATTGTTACATGCAGGAAGGCAAGTTGAAGACATAAAAAAAATTGTTGGTGGGAGTGATTCTAAGATTACAGCTAATTTAGAGGCATTTCATATGTTTCAAGAGCATTTTGTTCCACTTTTCTCTCCTGAAAAAGATGGTATTAATCCTCCAAAAAAAAGATTTACACAATTTGCTGAGTACTGTTCCAGATCATCAATTAGAGCTGCACTAGAGGATCATGCTGGATCTGAAAAGAAAGCAAGAGATATTTTTTCAAAGTGGGTTAGAGATGAAAAGATTGGTCAGATCCGTGATGTAAGAAAGATACCAGATATTCTGAGTAATAAAGATGCAAAGGAAGCATTTTTAAAAGGAAAAGAAAGTGTTGCAGAAGTTGCTGCACAATATTTATCAACAAGTAATAAAACTCCATTGAACAATTCAACATTGGCAGATCTTGCCGAGGAATTAGGAGATAGACTTTCAACAATAAACAAACATAAAAAAAATCTTTCAGAAAAAGATCTTTCTGCATTAGATTATTTGAGTATTGAATTAGGAATTTTCTTAGACTCGAAAGAGGATTAGTTATTTTAATATGTCATCTCATAATCTTGAAGGTACTCACCTTGCCTATGTTGATTGTCTTAATGAATGGGTAGAAAAATTTATCTTGCCAGATAGACCTTCACTAAGCATTAGAAAAGATAAAAGCATTCAGGATCAAAGCAAATTTAGTTCTACCCTTAAAATAAAAGAGTCTGATATCTGTGATCATCCTGTAATACCTGATTTGATTGCAAGAGATACTTCAGCAAAATTTTATGGGAACAAAAAAAATTTTTATTTAATTGGAGAAGGCAAAACAGCAAGTGATTGGAATACAGATAAAAAAAGAAAGTTTGAGCAAATGGATGTTTATTTTTTTCACTTACAAAAAAAAGCTGAAAGAGATGATTATGAGACATTAATTTTGTATGCCTTACCAGAATTTCTCCTTAATGAAGCACGAATGCTGTTAACAAAATCAAAAAAGAGGACTCAAGCAAATTTGGTGAATTTTGAAGTTATCAGTGAGTTAGGTTTAACCGAGTAATCAGAATCTATGAAATTTTTACGGAAATCACCAATTCTTAATTTAAAAAAAAATGCATACCCATTTCAGCAGGAAGCTTTTGATCAGATAAAAAATAATGAGTACTTTGCAATATTTCATGAGCAGGGTTTAGGTAAAACTAAAATTGCAATTGATTTAACTTATTTTTGGTTGGGAGATGAGCAGGTTGATTCTGTTTTAATAGTTACTAAAAAAAGTTTAATTAAAAATTGGCAAGATGAATTTATTATTCATGGTAATTTACAACCAATAGTTTTAGGATCTGACAAAGCTGAATCACTAGAAAAAATGTTTGCACCTGGCTTTATTTATTTAACAAATTTCGAGTCCGTCAGAAACAATTTGGAAGCTTTTAAAAGTTTTTTTAATTTTAGAAATGCAGGAATCATTCTTGATGAATCAACTCAAATAAAAAATCCTAAATCTCAAACTGCAAAAGCATTCCATGCTATCGCACCGGATGCAAAAAAAAGAATTATTATGACTGGTACACCTATTTCTAATAGACCATATGATGTTTGGTCACAAATTTATTTTTTAGATTTTGGCCAAAGACTTGGAAAAAATTTTGGTGATTTTAAAGATGAATATGATCTCGATAATAATTTAAGTAAAAGTTACAGCGGTCAAATTATTTTTAAAAATGCACTAAATGCTTTAAGAGAAATTATTTCAGATTGTTCTGTTAGGGAGACAAAAAAAACTGCTGGAATCGAATTACCCGGAAAAAAATTTGTTGTTGAATATGTAGACTTAGAGAAAAAACAACAGGTTTTGTATTCAAAATTACAAAAAGAATTGTATGCATCAGTGATCAAAGAAGGTAAGTTAGTTGAGGAAGATGTTGAAGTAATTTTGAAAAGATTATTGCGTTTAGTTCAAATTGCTTCAAACCCTTACCTTGTAGATGAGAGTTATGCTGGTAAAGCCTGTAAGTTAGAACCATTAAAAAAAATTGTTGATAAAGCTCGCTCTGAGGAATCGAAAATTATTATATGGACTAATTTTATCGATAACGTTGAATGGCTTTGCAAACAATTTGATTTAAAAGGATGTGTTGGGATTCACGGCGGTATAGATGTTAAGCATAGGGACAAACTTATCTCAAATTTTAGAACGAACAACAGCATTGATATTTTGATTACAACTCCAGGAGTAGCAAGAGAGGGCTTAACTCTTGTGGAGGCAAACTATTCAATTTTTTTTGATAGAAATTTCAGTCTAGAAAACTATCTTCAAGCTCAAGACAGGATTTATAGAATTTCTCAAAAGAAAGAATGTTACATTTATAAGATAATTGCTAAGAATTCCATTGATGAATGGGTCGATGCATTACTTGCTGCAAAAGAAATTGCTGCTAGATATGCTCAAGGAGATATAACAAAAGATGAATATGAAAAAGAAATGAGTTTTGATTTTGCTGAGTTACTTGCAGAGGTTTTGAGTACATGAGAGGATTTTAAAATGAAACTAAAAATAAGAGGTAGCCAAGCAAGACCAAAAACTATTCAAGGAAAACAATATACTGTTATTAATGGTTACGCAAAGATAGCAGATCTTCATTTTTGGGAAGATAACCCAAGAATTTATTCATTGTTGGAAGATGAAAGGGATACCGGAACTATATCCCGTGCAGAAATTTTTGAAAAACTTTCTTTAACTAAAGATCTTCAAAAATTGAGGAAAGATATTGAATCAGATGGACAAATAAATGAAGCAGTTTGGGTAGCTTTGGATATAAATACTCAAAATTATGTTGTGTACGAAGGTAATACGCGACTAGCAGTAGCGATGGCCCTTCATAGAAAGGGTAAGGATTCAAAAAAATGGTCTGAGATTGAAGTGAATGTTCTCCCTGACGGTACTGACGAGAGAGTAATGAAGAATTTTATTGGACAGACCCAATTGAAAGGTAAAAATAAATGGGCAGCATTTGAGGAAGTAAATTATTTATTCAGAGAAACAATGGATATTATGAAAAACAAAAATGCTTCAAAAACGGAAGCAACTAAGATGGTTGCTAATTTTTTCAATCTACCCCAATTAAGAGTTAGTAGGGCAGTCAAAACTGTTGATTTCATGCAACAGTATAAAATGAGTTCCCTTGTCCAAAAGAAATATTATGCATACTGGCAAAGAATTGTAGCTGGTAACAAAGAAATAAACATGCTTCGAAAAGTATTCAATTCATATTCATTTCTCAAAGGAAAAATCGAAAATGCTGCTCCAAATGCATTTGATCATATGATGATAAAACAGGTTAAAGAGGAGAAGCAAATCGAAGCAGCAGCAGCAGACGGTTCATCAGCAAAGTTGGTATCATATACAGATAATCTACGTTTGATCGGAAGAGCATTTGAGACACACAATGACATCGAGCTTGTATTAGATTTAATGGAAGAAAAGATTGACCTTGCTGAGGCAGTAAGAAGAGCTCTTGAGGGCGGTGTTGGAGATGCTGAATACAAGAGAGTTAAAGAGTTTGCGGATTGGTTGATGCATAAAAATACAATTAAAAAAATAAGAAAGTCAATTAGGACATATGAAAATTTGGGTCATGATTTAAAATCTATTTCAATTCATGCCAGACACCTCAGTAATGCCACAATGAGTTTTCCAAAGAAAAAAAATATCAAAAAATGAATCTAAATTTTTCTCCAAATGATAAATATTTTTTCAAACTGGCAATTTTAGTTATGGTAGCTGATTTGGAACCTCATGAGACTGAATATAATTTAATTTATGATGCCATTTCACAAAATATTGACTTAAGTTTGGGTGAAGAAGATTTTCATGAATTGGTTGATGAAGTTAATAGGAATGTGTATGAGAACAGGGGTTTAAGTGAGACAGCTAAAAAGTATGCAAATTTTATAGAAAGTAAGGAGTTACAAGTAAAAATTTTAGAATTTTGCAAAAAAGTCTTATGGGCAGATGGCATCAAGAGACCCGAAGAAGAAAAGATTATTTCAATATTAAAAAAATCTTGGTCTTTAGGTGAGTGAGTAATTTTTTGGTCAAAAAAAACTAACCTCTGTAATCATTAGATCGACATCAAAGTTTCTTCCATAGCCAGCAAAACTGATGTCTCTGATGCTACTTGGGTTGAGTTTTGGTGACATACCTGATTTTTTTTCGAAATCAGAAAAATTAATTTCAAATGTTTGCCAATCCTTTGTGACTTCAAATATAGAACTATGGTATGCCCAAGGAGGCATTCTTAAACCTTGCATTGTGACATGAACCTCATATTTTTCATTATTACCTTTTGCAACAAAACGAATACCTTGAATTTTATTTGTTAAATTTTGAGGTCGATGAGAAAGTCTTACAAAACCTCCATTATTAACTGTAGTGACATATCCATTCAAACTAAAAACACCATTATCAAAATCTGCTTGAAGTTCTGATTTACCTCCCATGACTTGGTCGGTTACAACATACCAATTAGAACTGGTGTTTGAAATTTCTGAGAAAGCACTCATTGATATAATAAAAGTAAATGCAAATAATATTCTTTTCATAAAATAATTATATATTATGGCTCCCCCGGTGTGGATCGAACACACGACCAATTGATTAACAGTCAACTGCTCTACCGCTGAGCTACAGGGGAGCGTGAAAAGCATTATAATTAATTTTTTTTAATTAAGTAAATTTATTAGTGAAAGATTTAAAAGTTATAAGCAGTTTTGAACCAGCAGGGTCACAACCAGAGGCTATCAATAAGCTAGTTTCTGGCCTTAATGATGGGTTACTGCATCAAACACTATTAGGAGTTACCGGCTCTGGTAAAACTTACACTATGGCAAAAGTTATCGAAGAAACGCAACGTCCAGCAATTGTCATGGCTCATAATAAAACTCTTGCAGCTCAATTATATGGTGAGTTTAGAGATTTTTTTCCTAAAAATTCGGTCGAGTATTTTGTTTCGTATTATGATTATTACCAACCAGAAGCCTATGTTCCGGCATCCGATACCTATATAGCAAAAGATGCATCTATTAATGAGCATATTGAGCAAATGCGCTTATCTGCTACCAAAGCACTTATTGAAAGAAAGGATTCAATTGTCATTGCAACCGTTTCTTCTATATATGGATTGGGTGCGCCTGAAAGCTATTTGGAAATGGTGATGCATTTGGATCGAGGAGATGAAGTGAGTCAACCTACTTTACTCAAGAAACTCTCAACTATGCAATATACC
The DNA here is from genome assembly GCA_902602185.1 of uncultured SAR86 cluster bacterium. Classification (GTDB taxonomy): domain Bacteria; phylum Pseudomonadota; class Gammaproteobacteria; order Magnimaribacterales; family D2472; genus CACNXK01. The sequence goes on along the minus strand of CACKPV010000001.1, from coordinate 160,903 downwards.
CGCAATGATTTAGATTTTCGAAGAGGTACTTTTAGGGTGAGGGGGGACACTATTGATATATTCCCAGCTGATTCTGAAAGAGAGGGTTTACGAATTCAAATGTTTGGAGATGAAATTGAAGATCTTATTTGGATTGATTCATTAACAGGAGAAATGTTAAATAAAACACCCCGTGCAACGATATTCCCTAAAACCCATTATGTAACCCCACGAGAAAAAATTAATGCATGTTTACCATTAATTGAGGAGGAATTAAAAGAGAGAATTGAATTTTTACATGCCAATCAAAAACTGGTTGAAGCGCAGCGACTCAAAGAAAGAACCCAGTATGATTTAGAAATGATGCGTGAACTGGGTTATTGTCAAGGCATCGAGAATTATTCAAGATATTTATCGGGAAGACAATCAGGAGAACCACCCCCATGTCTCTTCGATTTTGTTCCTAAAAATGCCATTGTATTTATCGATGAATCGCATGTAACAATTCCACAAATCGGTGCAATGTATAAAGGAGACCGTTCGAGGAAGGAAACCCTTGTAGAATATGGTTTTCGTTTACCTTCAGCTGTTGATAATCGCCCACTAATGTTTGAGGAGTGGGAATCAATTGCACCTCAGAGAGTTTATGTTTCAGCCACTCCCAGCAGATATGAAGATGAAAAAAATGATAATTTGGTTGAACTTCTTGTTCGCCCAACAGGATTGATTGATCCAGAGACAGAGATTCGCCCGGCTGGCACGCAAATCGATGATGTTATAGGAGAGTGCAATGAAAGGGCAAAATTAAAAGAAAGAGTATTGATAACTACCCTTACAAAACGTATGGCAGAGGATTTAACTGATTATCTTAATGAAAATGATATAAAAACACGCTACATGCATTCTGACATTGATACTGTTGAAAGAGTAGAGATTATCAGAGATCTGCGTCTGGGTAAGTTTGATGTACTAGTTGGTATTAATTTACTCCGAGAAGGTTTAGATATTCCTGAAGTCAGCTTAGTTGCAATTTTAGATGCTGATAAAGAAGGCTTCTTAAGATCAGAAACTACCCTAATTCAAACCATTGGTAGAGCTGCCCGAAACATTCGTGGTAAAGCAATCTTGTATGCAGATCACATTACAAATTCAATGCAAAGTGCATTAGATGAAACCTCCCGTAGAAGAGATATCCAAGTGCAATTTAATCAGGACAATAAAATCACACCAAAAAGTATTCGAAAAGAGGTCAAAGATATTATGGAAGGTGCTCGTCCAAATACTAGGGCAGCAAAAAATAAGAAGCAAGACTTCACAAAAGATCTTAAATTTAAAATTGATGAACTTTCACCCGAGGGAATTTCAAAATCGATAGAAAAATTAGAAAAACAAATGTTCAGTTATGCAAATAAAACCGAGTTTGAGAAAGCTGCTTTTTGTCGCGATAAAATTAAAGAGCTTAAATATAAGCTATTGGCAATTTAGTTTTGTAAACAAGTGTAAGCCCTAAGAAGCAAGTAATAATCAGAGACTTTTTCTGTGAAATCAATTGCTTGCTTCCCTCTTGGATAATTATTGAGATCAACAAAATACACTTCTTTTCCAGATAGCTCACTGAGAGGTTTTTTAAAAGATTTCCATTCAGGAGATTGTTGACTCTCATATTTTTTCCAAGCTCTTCGAAAGTTTGAAAAACCAATATTGTAGGCAGTAAGTGTAAAATAAAATCTTTCATCTATTATGCCTAAATTACTGATCTGCTCATTTATATTTGAAAAATGAAGACTGCCAGCAAGAATATTTTGTTTTGGATCTTGACGATCAGTAACATTGAAATCTTTAGCAGTATCTTCGGTTAACATCATAATTCCTTGGACACCCATTGCTGACACTGCCTCAGGATTCCATTGTGATTCTTGGAAACCAATAGCAGCTATCATTCTCCAATCAACATCTGATAATTGAGCTGCCTCTTTGAAATATTCCTGAAATTTGGGTAGATCACTTTCAATCATAGAGAAGAATTTATTCTCTTCAAAATCATTTACCTGAAATAGATTAGTGGAAGCATTGAGCTCAGTTTCACAAAGTTGCTCAGGAGTTTGCTGAGAACAACCAGCTAGACATAACAAAATAACAATATAGATATTTTTGAAATAACTTTTCCTCATTTCCCCTTTGATTACAATCCCCTTTATAATTATCTTCATACCATTTTAGACTGTATTTTGTGACCAATACAAAAATAAAAATTCTCACCGGGGCAAATGCTTTTTCTCCATCTGCTCTCAAGAAACTTATTACTGCATTTAATTCTCATAACAAAACCTCAGCAATATTTCATGCCAAAGAAGTTTTTTTGATACAGTCAAAAAATAACTGTGAGAAATTTGATAATCTCAAAGCAATCCTCGATGCGAAAGAATTTTCATCAGACTTTAATTTTTTCATTGGACCCAGAAAGTCAACCATAAGTCCATGGTCATCAAAAACTCAAGACATAGTCCAAAATGTTGGCATTAAAAACATATTTAGAATTGAGAAATTTATTGGTTTTGCTTTGGAGAATATAAATGAGAAAAATGATTTAAATTTTGACACATTGTTTGATCGAATGACTCAGTCTTTATTTAGTGAGGAAGAAATTAAAAGTTTTTTTCAAAAACAACCACAAAGGCAATTAAACATCATTAATGTTATTGAAAATGGTCAATCTGCATTGATGGCAGCAAATGAGGAATTTGGTTTTGCTCTATCCTCAGCAGAAATAAAATACCTCTTAGATTTTTATAAGAAACAGGATAGGAATCCAACGGATGCTGAGCTCATGATGTTTTCCCAAGCAAACTCTGAACATTGTCGGCACAAAATTTTTAATACTAAATGGTTTGTTGATGGTATCGAGCAAGAAAATTCATTATTTGATTTAATTAAAAAAACAAGTAGTTCATCACCAAAGGGATTAATTTCTGCATATAAAGACAATGCAGCCGTAATTTCTGGTACTTGTGTAGAAAAATTATCAATTCGTAATAATAAATTTGAAGCAAATCCAGAGAAAGTTAACACAACTATAAAAGTGGAAACCCACAATCATCCAACAGCAATTTCTCCCTATCCCGGGGCCTCTACAGGTTCGGGAGGAGAAATTAGGGATGAGGGAGCTACTGGCATGGGTGCTAAACCAAAAGTTGGTCTAGTTGGCTTTAACGTTTCAAACCTGAGAATTCCCTCATTACCTAAGAGTTGGGAGGGAAAAGAATTTAAACCTGAGAGAATTGCTTCTCCTTTAGAGATAATGATAGAAGCTCCAATCGGTGCTGCAGCATTTAATAACGAGTTTGGTCGACCAAATATATTGGGTTATTTTCGTTCTTTAGAGACAGCACCTGAAAACGGAAAATTTTTTGGTTATCACAAACCTATAATGTTAGCCGGTGGCATTGGCGAAATTTTAGACAGAAATAATTTTAAAAAAGATATTGCTGAAGATTATCTCATTATTGTTTTGGGCGGCCCCTCAATGTTAATTGGTTTAGGTGGGGGAGCTGCTTCTTCCATGTCATCTGGAGAAAGTGATGAAGATTTAGATTTTGCCTCCGTGCAACGGGATAATGCCGAAATGGAAAGACGATGTCAGGAAGTTATAAATTTTTGTAATTCAGAAGATCCAAGCATTATCGAATTTATTCACGATGTCGGAGCAGGAGGGTTATCCAATGCCATTCCTGAACTAGCCAAAGATTCAAATCATGGTGTATTTATTCACTTAGAAAAAATACCTTGCGCAGATGAATCCATGTCTCCCATGGAAATCTGGTCAAATGAATCTCAAGAAAGATATGTAATTGCTATCAATAAAGATAATGAAAAAGTTTTTGAAGCAATTTGTCAGCGAGAACGTTGTCCTTTTGCAGTAGTTGGAACAACTATCGAAGAAAAATCAATAAAGTTGTTTGATCAAATTAAAAATGAATACCCAGTTGATGTTCCTTTAGAGATGTTGTTTGGTGATTTACCTCTTGATCCAAAAAATGTCACAACCATCAATCCAATTCAACAACCTTTCTTACAACACAAAACTCTAGAGGAAGCTTTATCAGACCCAACTATAGCTTCGAAATCTTTTTTGATTACCATTGGAGACCGAACCGTTGGTGGCATGACTGCAAGGGATCAATTTATCGGGAAGTGGCAAGTACCAACCTCAAATTATGCTATGGCTTTGCGATCATTTGATAGCTTCGAAGGGGAGGCTATTGCAATAGGAGAAAAACCTCATTTCGCAATGGTAGATGCTGCAGCATCAATGCGCATGGCCATGTCAGAAGCAATTATGAATTTGGTTTCGGTACCCATTTCATCATTGAGCAATATCAAAGTTTCAGCTAATTGGATGTCAGCAACTGGTAATAATGTCGATGATTTAAATTTAAGGTTAGGGGTTCAAGCTCTTTCTGATTTTTGCGTTGACTTAAATATTGCTATCCCCGTCGGCAAAGATTCTCTATCTATGTCTACTACTTGGGACAGTGAGGAACATCCTTTTGAGGTAAATAGTCCCCTCAGTGGCATCATTACTGCAGTAGCTAATGTGAATGATGTACGACAGGCAATCACTACAGAATATCAAAATACAGCTCATCCACTATTAGCATATGTTTTTCCTGACGAAAATTTAGCCCTAGAAAAAAATGCTATCCCAGATATTTCTCCAGATTCCATTAAGAGTATGTTTGATTTTCTCCAAGAAAATATCAGAAATAAGAGTATTCTTGCGTTGCATGATGTTTCGGATGGAGGTCTTTTGTGTTGCTTATCTGAACTTTGTTTTACCAATAAAATCGGCATAACTTGGGAAGTTGCAAACAACAGCAGCACGGATGAAATCTTTACACTAGAAGAGCAACTGAAACTTTTTCCATTTGCTGAAACCATAGGTGCTGTTATTCAGATTGATGCGAAAAATTATAATTTGCTAAGGTCTTCTGCAAAGCAGATGAACATAAGTATGTGCCAAGTAGGCAAACCAGTAGGTAAAAGAATCTCTATCAAAACTAAAAATAATAATGTAATTTTAGACAAATGTATCACTGACTTGGAAAGAGCTTGGAGTCAAACCAGTTATCATATTAAGGCAATGCGAGATAATAAAGATGATGCATTAGCAGAGTATGATTTAATTTCAGACACCGATCATAAAGGATTATTTACAAGTGATACATTTCAGATGTCACAACCCAAAAATTCCATTTTTAATTTTTTAAAGCAAAAACCAAAGGTTGCGATTCTGAGGGAGCAAGGTATTAATGGTCAATTCGAAATGGCAGCTGCTTTTATGGCAGCAGGTTTCGAAGCAGTTGATGTTCATATGGATGATCTTATTAAAAATAGGATGACTCTTGAAGATTTTCAGGGGCTTGCAGCATGCGGTGGCTTTTCGTACGGGGATGTTTTAGGTGCGGGTAAAGGTTGGGCAAACTCAATTTTATTCAATGACAGATTGAATGATGAATTTGCATCATTTTTTCATAATGATAAGAAATTTACTTTGGGAGTATGTAATGGCTGCCAAATGCTATCAAACCTAAAAAGTATTATTCCTGGGACCCAATATTGGCCAACTTTTGTAAAAAATCATTCAGATCAATTTGAAGCACGCTTGACACAAGTCAAAATACAGAAATCAAGTTCAATATTATTTGCTGGCATGGAAGATTGGTCCTTACCAATAGCATGCGCTCACGGAGAGGGACAAGTAGCTTTTAATGAATCTAATGATTTCAAAATACTGGATGAGCAAAACCAAGTCTTTATGAATTTTGTAAATTCAAATGGGAATTCAACTGAGCAGTACCCTCTGAATCCTAATGGTTCTGTCATGGGAATAACCGGTGTAGCAAATCAAGATGGAAGAGTTTCTATTTTGATGCCGCACCCAGAAAGAGTGTTCAGAAGCATACAGTTTTCATGGAAACCCAGTCATTGGAAAGAATATTCTCCATGGATGCAAATCTTTATCAATGCCAAAAAATTCTGCTAGATTTTAGCTGAGAAGAATTTGATCTTCTCTAAAGGTAAAAGTGTTTTTCGAAAGATCGTCTTGATAAAATTTAAGTGTTAATTTCACAGTTGGGAAGGCTACTTCTTCCCAAGGGATTTCTTCTAATGCCAATAATTTAACTTCAGAACTTTCTATTGTGGTTCCAAAAATTGCATTTGGTAGATTGGCTAAATAAAACATGTGTACTTGATTTATATGCGGCAAACTAATCATGGTGTAGGGTTGGATGATCTTTATATCAGCAAGTGTTTCTTCTTGAGTTTCACGAATTGCACCTTCTTGTAATGTCTCCCCATTTTCAAGGAAACCTGCTGGCAGTGTCCACTTATCTTTGCGAGGAAAAATATTTCTTTTTGCCATTAGAATTTTATTGTCATGAACACTCAAGGCACCCACAACAACATTGGGATTTGAGTAAAATATTTCTCCACAGTCAGGACAACAAAAGCGCTTGCGATTATCATCTTCGGGAATGATAAATTTCAATTGATCACTGCCACAGTTTGAACAATACTTCACTAATTTGCCCCTGTAAAAATTAAAAAGTTAAACTATCTTATATGATTTCAGACATAAAAGATAAACTAGACCCGTTAACAACTATCGATGTAAAAGACTTTGATAAAAAACAGGCTGGAATTTTAATTTATATTAAACAAAATGATCAAGGCATCCCCGTTGATCTGATTTATACACTGAGATCTTCAAATATGACAACTCATGCTGGAGAGGTTTCATTTCCTGGTGGTATGCAGGATGAAAGAGATTTAAATCTTGCTGAAACTGCAATTCGTGAAACCCATGAAGAAACAAATTTGCAACCACAAGAAATTGACATGTTAGGAACATTTGACCCTTTGATTTCAAGACATGGAGTGCTTGTACATCCATTTGTTGCTACAGGAAAGTTTGAATATCAGTTGACACCAAACGAAGAGATAGAATCTATATTTCTCGTTCCAATTGATTATCTGATGAAATCGCAGAATATTGTTTGGGAGGATTTATCTAGAGATGGAAAGGAGCTTAATGTTCCCAGTTGGAGTTATAATAATTATAAAATTTGGGGATTGACCGCAATGTTTACAACAATTTTTTTAAATAGATGCTTCAATGCAGAAATAGAGTTAAATTTTTTATGATAAAAGAACTAGGTAAAAAGAAATTTACTTCTGCTGACAATAGTTTTTGGGTTGCTGAAAACGCAACAGTCATTGGTGATGTCTATTTAGGGAAAAATTCAAGCGTTTGGTTTAATGCAATTTTGAGAGGTGATAATGAGCCAATCATTGTTGGAGATGGATCTAATATTCAAGATGGTGCCATTCTCCATACCGATCCTGGATTCAAATGTGAAATTGGAAGAAATGTCACAATTGGACATATGGCAATGATTCACGGGTGTAACATTGGCAATGATACTTTGATTGGAATAAATTCAGTTATTTTAAATGGTGCACGAATTGGGAAAAATTGTATTATCGGCGCCAAAGCACTAATCACTGAAAAGATGGACATACCAGATGGTTCAATGGTGATGGGTATACCTGCAAGAATCACACGCCAGCTATCAACTGAAGAGCAAGAACTCCCAAGATTGAATTCTCATTTTTATGTTGAAAATGCAAAACGATTTCGTAAGGAAGGTTTTTAATGAAATATGCTTTAATTACAGGAGCTTCAGCAGGAATAGGAGCAGAGATTGCCAAACAACTTGCTGCGAGAGGGTACAACATTATTTTAACTGCAAGAAGAAAAGATAGACTCAAAGAATTTTGCCAAGAATTGCAAACAGAATTTAATGTAAAAGTTGATTACTTTGCAGCAGACCTTGCAGAGCCAGATGCTCCGCAAGCACTTTATGATTTTTGTAAAAGCAAAAACTATGATGTCGAGGTTTTGATCAATAATGCTGGATATGGTTTACCAGCCCCTTTCCATAAAACTCCAATGGAGCAGGAAGAGAAATTTATCAGGGTGCTCGGAATTTCTGTTATTGCTTTGACTAAATTATTTATCCCTGACATGCTCAAAGCAAATAATGGTTACATCATGATAGTTTCATCAGTTGCCTCCTTTGCTCCCCCATCTACCATTCAAGTTCTTTATGGACCCATCAAAACATTCATGAATCGTTTTAGTGATGCTATGAATATCAGTTACAAATACAGAGGGATTTCGTCCACATCTGTTTGTCCAGGTTTTGTGATTACAGAGTTCCACTCAGCATCAGGTACTCAAAAAGAAATGGACAAAGTTCCTGCTTTTATGAAGTTAGATGTAGAAAGTGTTGCTGAAGAGGGCTTAGATGCAATGTTCAAAAGAAAAAGAATGTCAATTCCAAGCAAAAGATACAAAATCATTGTTTTTTTAATAAAATATGCCCCCAAACTTGTGTCCTTATTAAGTAATAGATTGACTGGTGGTAGATATAGAAAGCGTAAGACCTCCGATGAAAACTAATGAAATAAGACAAGCTTTTCTAGATTTTTTTGAGGGAAATGATCATCAAATTGTTCCATCTAGTTCACTGGTTCCAGTTAATGATAAGACCTTACTTTTTACCAATGCCGGTATGGTTCAATTTAAGGACATTTTTCTTGGACAAGAACCAAAGAAGTTTGATAGGGCAACAAGCTCACAAAAATGTATTCGAGCAGGTGGCAAACATAATGATCTTGAAAATGTTGGTTACACATTAAGGCATCATACTTTCTTTGAAATGCTTGGAAATTTTAGTTTTGGAGATTATTTCAAAAAGGATGCAATAAAATTAGCTTGGCAGTTTTTAACTGAAAAACTTAATCTTGAACCGGATCGATTGTGGATTACGGTTTATGAGGATGATGATGAAGCACGTGATATTTGGATTCATGAAATAGGGATTGAACCCGAGAGAATTGCTAAACTTGGGGAAAAAGATAATTTTTGGTCTATGGCTGAAACAGGTCCATGCGGACCTTGCTCAGAAATCTTTTATGATCACGGTGACCACATTGAGGGGACTCCTCCGGGTCATGATGGTGATGAGGGAGATCGCTTCGTAGAAATATGGAATCTAGTCTTTATGCAATTTAACAGAGATTCGGAAGGCAAGCTTCACAAATTACCCGAACCATCTGTTGATACTGGAATGGGTTTGGAAAGAATAGCAGCTGTGCTTCAAGGGGTTAATTCCAATTACGAAATAGATTCTTTTAAAAATTTAATAGCAGCTTCAGAGAGTCTTTTGGAATCTTCCGGAAATACATCTCATAAAGTAATTGCCGATCATATTAGATCTACTTGTTTCTTAATTGCCGATGGAATTTCTCCAAGTAATGAGGGAAGAGGTTATGTGTTGCGAAGGATTATGCGAAGAGCTATCCGTCACGGTTATAAGATTGGAGCAAGAAAACCATTTTTATATAAATTAGCTTCGGTATTGGTAGAGGAAATGGAAGGAGCCTATCCAGAAATAAAGAAACTTGAGAGTGATTTAGAAGAGATAATAAAATTTGAAGAAAAACAGTTTCTAACTACTTTAGAAAAGGGCATAAAAATTCTTGATGAGGCAATTGCTAATCATCCAAATCAGATTATAAATGGAAATTTAGTTTTTAAGCTCCATGATACTTATGGATTTCCATATGATTTAACTGCTGACATTGCAAGGGAAAAAAACTTAGAGATAGATAAAGCTGGATTTGATAGAGCTATGGGGGTGCAAAAGACTACCTCAAAAGCATCAAGTTATTTTAAATCAGAGATGCCAGACATCATCAATGTTGAAGATACAGAATTCTTAGGCTATTCTGAGATGACTCTCGATACTAAAGTGATTGCTATATGGGCAGGACAAGATAAAAAATCTAAAGTTGATAAACAAGGTGAATATTTTTTTGCGGTTGATCAAACACCTATTTATGCTGAATCAGGGGGTCAGGTTGGAGATAGAGGAGTTTTTAAAGGTAAAAACTGTTCAGGCAGCATCAAAGATTGTCAAAAACAAGGAAAAGTCTTTTTACATCAGATTAATTTAGAAACTGGATCCCTTGAGGTTGATGATAAAATATCTATTGAAGTGGACACAAATAAAAGAAAAAAAACTGAATCTCATCACTCTGCAACGCATCTTGTGCATGCGGCACTCAAGCATGTTCTTGGAGATCATGTTCAACAAAAGGGCTCTCTAGTTGACGAATATAAATTACGTTTTGATTTTTCTCATAAAACTGCACTTACTGAAGAAGAGATAAGAAGAATTGAAGAAATGGTTAATGCAGAAATACTCAAGAACGTTGAAGTCACAACTAAAATCATGGACTTGGATGATGCTAAGAAAACAGGAGCAGAATCACTTTTTGGAGAAAAATATGATGAACAAGTGCGAGTTCTATCTATAGGTGAAGATGATTTCTCACTGGAGCTGTGCGGGGGTACTCATGTCAAAAGAACTGGAGATTTAGGAGCATTTATCATCGTGAGTCAATCGAGTGTTTCTTCTGGAGTAAGAAGAATAGAAGCTTTGTCAGGGCCAAGAGCATTTGAGTACTTTGCTAATTTAAGGTCGATCGTTACCTCAGCTCAAACTATGCTGAATGCTCCATTAGATGAAGTGGAAGCAAAAATTGAAGGGGTGCTCAAACAGAATAAAGAACTAAAAAAAACTAATAAAGAATCTGTGAGTTTATCGGTTGAATCTGAAGAGGAGCATGAAATTGTTGTCTCTAATGAAAACATACTGTTAAAAATACATCAATATACAACAAGTGAACCCAAAGTGCTTCGAGCAGTTGTTGATAATGTCATTCAAGAAACTACAAAGACTATTTTTATTTGCTTGAGTGTAAAAAAAGACACTATGAGTATCCTATGTGGAATCTCCAAAGATTTACAAGGGTCAATCTCTGCAAAAGATATTGTAACTTCCTTGACTGCAAAGATTGATGGAAAAGGAGGTGGCAGAACTGAATTTGCTCAAGGAGCAGGCAAACCAGTTTCTAAATCTAAATTTGTATCTTCTATCCCAAATATCATAGAATCACTGGCCTGAGAGGCAAAACCTTGAAAAATATAATCGTTCAAAAATTCGGTGGGACTTCTGTTGGCTCAACAGAGAGAATCGCACATGTGGCTAAAATAATAGAAGCAGCTACAAAAAACTCAAAAGTAATCGTAGTAGTGTCTGCTATGAGTGGGGAAACTGATCGTTTGATTGAGCTTTCAAAATCTTTTAGTTCCACTCCAAATAAAAGAGAATTTGATGCATTAATTTCTACCGGAGAAAAAGTAAGTGCATCACTTCTTGCAATGGCATTAGAGTCAGAAGGCATCTCTGCAAAATCATATTCCGCATCTCAAGTATCACTGAGAACTACATCTCAATTCTCTAAGGCAAAAATTTTAGATATTGATAAACAAAGAATGCAAAAAATTTTGGAAGAGGATAATGTTCCAATTATTACAGGATTTCAGGGGATTACTGAGGGGGGAGATGTTACAACTCTAGGAAGAGGAGGTTCTGATACCACAGCAGTAGCAATTGCAGCAGCCGTTGATGCTAAGAGATGTGATATCTATACTGATGTGGATGGAATTTATACAACCGACCCAAATGTAGTGCCAAGCGCCAAAAAACTTGAACAAATTTCAATGGAGGGGATGTTGGAATTATCAGGTCAAGGAGCAAAAGTAATTCAAATAAGAGCTGTCGAATTTGCCAATAAATACCGAGTCCCAGTTCGAGTGTTGTCGAGTTTTAGTGAGGGTACTGGTACTATGATAAATTTAGATGATAATAATATGGAAGATGCAGAAATTTCAGGAATTGCTTTTCAGAAAAACCAAACTAAAGTAACTTTTACTGCCGTCGAGGATACTCCCGGTATTGCCTCTAAAATTCTTGGACCTCTCAGTGATGCAGATATTCAAGTAGATGTAATCGTACAAAATGTAGGTATTGAAGGGAAAACAGATTTCACTTTTACCATCGATTCTGATGAAAAGTTCCTACTCGATAGAGTCGTTCCAATAATACAAGAATCTATAAATTATAAAGATATATTAATTGATAATAAGATTGCCAAGGTATCGATTGTTGGAGTTGGAATAAGATCTCATGCGGGTGTTGCATCGAAAGCTTTCAGAGCATTAGCAGAGCATAATATCAATATTGGTATGATCAGCACATCGGAAATTAAAATGACAATTGTCATTGCAAAAAATGACCTTGAAAAAGCTGTGAGAGTCTTGCATGATGAATTTGAATTGGAAAAGTAAATATGTATGACCTAGTCTTAAAAAATTGCAATGTTGTTAATGAAAATATTGTTTCAGAAGTAGATATTGGAATAAACAATGAAAGAATTGAAAAAATTGCAGGCAATATTAGTTCTGAAGCAAGAAATGAAATTGATTTGCAAGGCAAACTTTTAATACCAGGTTTAATTGATGATCAAGTGCATTTCAGAGAGCCGGGATTAACTCATAAAGGAGAAATAGCTACTGAATCCAAGGCTGCAATTGCAGGAGGGGTGACAAGTTATTTTGAAATGCCTAACGTTAATCCTAATACCTCAACCATTGAGAATTTAGAAAAAAAATTTGATATTGCTGCAAATAAGTCATATGCAAATTATTCTTTTTACCTTGGTGCAACCAATGATAATATCGAAGAAATCAAAAAATCTGATCCTAATGCATCATGTGGTCTGAAAGTTTTTATGGGCGCTTCGACCGGTGATTTATTAGTGAATAAATATGAATCATTAGAAAAAATATTTGAACATTGCCCCACTAATATTGTGACTCATTGCGAAGATCCAAAAAGACTGGTTGAAAATGAAAATATTTTCCAAGAAAAATATGGAGATCAATTGCATGCAGCTCATCATGCTGTTATTCGAGATGAGGAGTGTTGCTATTTATCTAGCTCTTTGGCAGTTGGTCTTGCAAAAAGATTTGGAGCCAATCTCCATGTACTGCATTTATCAACAAAAAGAGAGATGGACTTATTTGAGCCAGGTCCAATAGATAATAAAAAAATTACTGCAGAGGGCTGTGTACATCATCTAACTTTCAGTGATAAAGATTATGAAGAACTTGGTAATTTTATTGTTTGTAATCCATCTATAAAGACTGAAGAAGATAGACTTGGACTAATTGATGCAGTCACAGCAAACAAGATTGATATTTTTGCTACGGATCATGCTCCACATACTTTTGAGGAGAAGAGTGGAAAGTATCCAAAAATTCCTGCTGGTATTCCTCTTGTTCAACATTCTCTTCAGATGCTTCTAGAGTTTTATTTTGATGGAATTTTTTCTCTCGAGATGATCGTTGAAAAATCTAGTCATAATGTTGCTAAGAGATTTAATATTAAAGATAGAGGTTATATCAGAGAGGGTTATTTTGCCGATTTAACTTGCGTAGATTTAGACAAACATTACACAGTCAAAAAGGATAATATTCTATTTAAATGTGGGTGGTCACCACTCGAAAATAGAACTCTCAGATCATCAATTTTTGCCACAATTTTGAATGGTAATATTGCCTTTAAAGATGGAGTATTTGCTAAATCCCCACTTTTTGGAAAAAGATTAGAGTTTAATTACTAGATATTCATCAACTAGTTGATCATAATAACGAAAGGTTTAGGAGAGGTGGCTGAGTGGTCGAAAGCGGCACCCTGCTAAGGTGTTATACGGGTAACTGTATCGAGGGTTCGAATCCCTCTCTCTCCGCCAAACATTAATGCATTTTGTCTCTCAACTTTTATTGATGCATAATGAATTAAACAATTTTAACGGAGAAAAAAAATGACAAAAAAGAGTTTTTATTTTTTTGGGATCATATTAGGTTCATTTTTAATAGTAAGTTGTGGAAGTAATGAGGGAAGAAATGCCCTAATGGAAACAAGCCCAACAGAAGATATTTCAAATCCAGAACCTTATTTCATTGAGTTCATGGCCTGTGAGGGTGGTCCCGGATTTAATTCGGAGAATATGACTTCTATGATTGCAGATTATCAAAAGTTGCTGACAGATGATTCTCTACGAGGAGCATGGGGTTATGTTCCAGCAGCTGATACTAATGCCTTTGGTGATACTGGATGGTGGGAGCTAATGTGGTCTTCCCAAGAGGAAGCAGATGCTGCATGGCAAAGTTGGTCAAGCAACCCGGATGCTGTGGCGTGGAGTGAAAAATATGCAGATGTATTGACCTGTGATGTCGAGGGAAGAAATGCCTTAGATGCGATTTTTCCAATTGATGCTACTGAATTTGGGGAACTTCCTGAAAGTGGTTATTTTTTCAGTGAATTTCACAGATGTTATTACAACGAAGGCTCATCTAAAAGTGATGCAGTTGCATTTCTTCCAAAGTATACAGCTGAAGTAATGGCAAATGCTGAAGGTTTTGCAGGAACCTCTTTTCACTATGGAAACTATTATGCTCAATTGAATGAGCAAGGCTCACATACTGAAAATGGAATAGATTTTCTTTGGGCAAGTTTTACTAACAGTGCTGAATCAATGGCTAAAAGTGAAGAAGTTTTCGAAACCAAGATGAGAAGTATTTTATTCCCTCAGTTTAGTGAATTTGCACAATGTGACGAAGTTCCAGATATTTATCATGGCTATGTTTTTTATAATGCCGATGATAAAGACTTTATGCCTACTTTCTAAAAAAGGCTTTTTTAAAAACCACTCTTTACAGAGTGGTTTTTATTGAAAAAACCTAAAAAATTCATAATTATTACTAATGTCTGAACATTCCAAAACCCTTAGGGTGATTCTTGGTAATCAATTATTCCCCCTTGAATATCAAGATTTTACAGAGAATGAAATTGTTTTCATGGCCGAGGATTTTGGACTTTGTACTTATGTCAAACATCATAAAGCTAAAATACTTTTATTTTTTTGTGCCATGCGTGCCATGAGAGATAAGATCTCATCAATTGGAAAAACGGTAATTTATTACGATTTTTCAAATGAATTTGAAACCTCTTTTTTTGAAAAACTTAAAAATACTATTTACGACCAAAAAATTAAAAAAGTTACTTTTTTTGAAATAGAAGATAAACCTTTTGAAGAAGATCTCATAGCATTGCTTTCGCAACTTAATATTGCTGTCGAGATAAAAACTTCACCAATGTTTCTAGATAACCGGCCAGACTTTGCGGATTTTTGTGAAAATAAAGATTTTATCTTGCAAGCAACCTATTACAGACGTGCTCGAAAAAGATTAGACCTTCTTGTTGATGATGGAAAACCAGTCGGTGGAAAATGGAGTTTTGATGAAGATAATAGAAAAAAACTTCCCAAAAAAATGGAATTACCAAATATTCCTAAAATAGTACCACCAAAGGATTATGATCAAATTAAAGATTTTGTTAGTTCAAAATTTCCTGACCACCCTGGTGAAGAAAACCTTTTTTTCCCTTATACCCATCAACAGGCTTTTGATTGGATGCAAGAATTTTTTGAGATCAGGTTTGAAAATTTTGGACCTTATGAGGATGCTGTTAGGCCAAATGAGCATTTTATCTTTCATTCAGCATTGAGTACTTCATTAAACATGGGATTGATCACACCTGATTTTGTGATTGATGCTGCAGTCGAATATGCAAAGAAAAATAATATTCCAATTAATAGTTTAGAGGGTTTTATCCGTCAGGTTTCTGGATGGAGAGAATTTATTCGTGGAGCTTATCAGAATTTCTCTGAGCGTATGATTTCAAGAAACTTTTGGAATCATAAAAGGCAGATGACTTCTGATTGGTACAATGGTACAACGGGAATTGACCCACTTGATAATGCAATTTTGGGTGCACAGAAATTTGGTTTTACCCATCATATTAATAGATTGATGATTCTTGCAAGCATTATGAATATGTCGAGGATTCATCCTGACAAAATTTACCAGTGGTTTATGGAAATGTTTGTTGATTCTTCGGATTGGGTAATGGTTCCAAATGTTTATGGTATGGGAACATTTGCTGATGGTGGAGTTTTTTCAACAAAACCATATATTTGTGGCTCAAGTTATATTTTGCGAATGTCAAATTTTTCAAAAGGTCCTTGGTGCCAAGTTGTAGATGGTCTTTATTGGAAATTTATTGAAGATAACCTCGATTTTTTCAAAACAAATCCAAGGTTATCAATTATGGTTAATGCTCATGCCAAACTAGACGCCGAGAGAAAAGAAGCTATTTTTTCTGCAGCAAATAATTTTATTGAAACCAAAACTTTTAGTTGAAAAAAATAAAAAAAACAAACCTTCCTTCAAAAATTTGTGTAATATGTAATAGGCCTTTTACTTGGAGGAAAAAGTGGGAGCGCTCATGGGATGAAATCCGTTTTTGCAGCAAAAAGTGTAAAACCATATCAAAACAAGGAGATTGATTAATGTCAGATTATGCAAACTTAGAAATTCAAGATAACATTTCTTTCATCACTCTTGATGATGGAAAAGTAAATGCTTTTTCGATTGAAATGCTTGAAGCCATTAATGCTTGTTTGGATGAAGTTCCAAGAGACAAGGGTTGCTTGGTAATCAAGGGTCGTGAGGGAATTTTTTCTGCTGGCTTTGACTTAAAAACTTTTGCTTCAAAAGATTTTGACCGTATTACAAAAATGAGTGATATGGGAATGCAACTAATGTTTAATTTGTTTACTTTTCCTCGACCTACCATTTCAGTTTTGACTGGGCATACAATTGCAATGGGATTGTTTATGTCTACAAGCACTGATTATCGTATTGGTTTAGATGATAAATTCATTGTGCAAGCAAATGAAGTAAGAAATGGTATGGATATTCCTACAAGTATTATGGAGTTAGTTGCAAGTAGAATTACCAAAGACCATGCATATCGCATTTTATTGCATGCAGATCCATACTCTTTTCATGATGCGGTAACGGCTGGAATTATCGATGAGTTAGTTGCAGCTTCGGATATTGAAAAGGTTGTCTTGGATAAAGCAACAGATTTAGCAACCCTAGGCCATCCGCAATACGAAAAGACAAAATCAGTTTATATTGCAGATACTGTTAAGGTGATTGAACCTTTAATCTTTAGATAAATAATGCCTAAAGGTTATTGGGTTGCAAAAGCACACATTTATGATTTAGATAAACTCAAATCCTATGGCAATTTAGCCGAGAAAGTAATTGAAAAGTTTGGTGGTATTTTCCTTGTGCGTGGAGGAAAGCAAAAAACTACTGAAGGTGATGATTTTTCAAGAAATGTGGTTGTGGAATTTCCATCTTATGAGATTGCCTTAAAAGCTTATCAAAGTCAGGAATATCAAGATGCACTTAACATATTAGGAGATGGAGCAAAAAGAAATTATGCAATTGTTGAAGGTTATTTATCTTAAATTCTTATCAGCTACAAATGGGTTGGTCAGTCTTTCTTGTCCAAAACTAGAATTTGGACCATGACCTGGAATAAATTCGATGGTATCTCCCAGAGGCCATAATTTTTTTTCAATTGAATCAATTAGTTCTTGAAAGTTCCCTCCTGGCAAATCTGTTCTTCCAATTGACCCATTGAATAAAACATCTCCAACTAATGCAAGCTTTGATTCCTTTTGGACAAAAATAATATGCCCGGGAGTATGTCCAGGACAAAAATAAACATCTAATGTGACCTTGCCAATTGTTACCTTGTCTCCCTCATCTAACCAAATAGAAGGAGAACAATTCCTGGCATGCACTCCAAGTTTTTGACCCAGGTCCTCTAATCCATCTAACAAAAATTTATCTTTCTTGTGGGGGCCTTCAATAGGTATTTGCAAAATATCTGCAAGCTCTTCAGCACCTCCTGCATGGTCAATATGTCCATGAGTTAAAAGTATTTTTTCTGGAATTAGAGAATGTTTTTTTGCTGTATTAAGAAGTATTTCAATATCACCTCCTGGATCAACAAAGGCACATTTTCGTGACTGGATACAAAAAACAACAGGTGCATTTTGCTGGAACGGAGTGACAGGATTAATTAATGCTTTTAAATTTGACATTGTTACAATATAAATTATGTCTGAAGATTTTAAAAATAAAACTCATTCTCAAGAAATTCAAGAGTCTTTTCTAAGTCTAAGAAAACCCTCAAATACCGAAGATGAGAAGTTTATTTCAGGCATTTCTTCATCGTATGAAGCTGCTAAATTAAGAAGTGCCTCAAAAACGGGGAAGCCGGAAAATTTTCATTCACCTGTAAAATTTTCTTGGTCTGCATTTTGGAAGTCACTAATTTATGAAAATCTTCCTCCAGTAGTATTTTCTCCTCTAGCGGCTCTCATTATGGAAGGAAGCATGAGTAGGGCTTGGCACGTAATGAATAACAGAGGTCTTCTTGCAGTATCTACCAAGCATCATCCAAAACTTTTTATTATTCAATCATGGTTAATTATCTATCCTGCTTCATGGCTGATGAATATAGGGCTTTTTCTTGCACTTTTTAGTGATATTCAAGTAATTGCTAATATCGATCCCTTTCATATGATTCTTGCTTACTTACTTCTATTTATGAGAAGACTCATAATTGCAACCAAATATGGTTATTTTCGTCCGGAAGATTTAGAGAGACTGTGTTTACCAGCACCAGATTGGGATAATGATAAAACAATAAGGCGTTTGGTAGGGCAAGGTTGGTTGAGACCATATAACTTCCCAGGAATAATTGAGGATGAGCTTACAGTTGCCATGGATGAAAATGATACTTGTCTACAGGCAATACCCTTGGAGTTTGATGCTGAAACTTCAAAACAATTAAGAAATGAACCTTTCCATCCTTTGTTCCCACCGAAAACAAGTGCGACTGATGAAAATCAAATAGCTTCAGGGTTTATTTTGCATAAAATCTTAAAATCCGTATATGACTTTAGGACATTTAAGTTTTTTGAAGTAGTCATGTATAGCACTATTATGATAATGGTAGTAACACCTTTTCTTTCTAAATTTTTATATGGAGGAATGTTATTTGGTGAAACAATACAAGAGAAAATTATTTCTAGTGCAACGTTGATAGGGTTTGCTAATGGGTTTCAATTGCTTATGTTTGGTCTCGTTTGTTCCATCGATTATGAAAGACGTTTTAAAACTGCAAATAAGTTAGGGCAGATGGTTGCATATCCTGGTCTAGCCTTTGTTGAGTTGATGAGGTCTTCAGGAGATTTAAAAAAGAATTCAGTTTACTTAGATCTTCAAAAGCGACTTAATGTATTTGGTTGGATGAATATTAGGAAAGTGATGCGATCATTTGGAGAGGCATTTTTCCTGCGTGTTCAAGGTTATACCTCAATTCTTGTTCTGTATTCATTGTTGTGCGTCGCAGTCCTCAATATAATTATTTGGACCGAAATGCGTCATCATATCTCAACAATTTATGTCATTGTTGCAATTGGATTTTTAATTTCTTCCATAAGTTTGTTTTCAATTTATAAAGCCATAAAACTTCAATCTTTAAGTGCTGAACACCGAGATTTTGTAAGGAATGAGATTTTTATTATTGAAGAAGAAATTTGGGAATTGAAACTCAAAGGTGAGCATGATGATCGCATCACTGATTTGCAAAGTGCCAAAGCTTTATTGGAGCAAGTTGATGAATCTATTAATTACAAAGAGCTAATATACAAACCTACTACAATTCTTGGTTATCCTGCTCATAACGGAGTCATAGGATCAATTTTGGGATTGGTGTTAACTGGTTTTTTATTTGCGGTCCAAGGTTTTGTATCCACGGGTATAGAATATGATGCATCTGGTTGGTTCTTGTTTTAAATGAGTATTTCAACTCAAACTCAAGATAAAACAACTGTTATAACAATCAAGTCACCACCAGTAAATGCTTTGTCTTCAAAAGATTTAGAAAAGTTATTTTCAGATATTGACCAATGTTCTAATGATCGTAATGTCAGATCGATCATTATTAAGTCCGAAGGAAAAGGATTTTGTGCAGGTGCTGATTTAAAAGAAGATCTCCCAGAGGGTGTTAAAGCCGAAGTTATTCATGACTTGCTTTGGAAGACTGCTCGGGCAATTAGGCAGAGTGACGTTCCAGTAATTACTCTATGTCATGGTTACGTAATTGGAGCTGGTCTTTTCATCGCATCAGCATCTGACATTGTCTTGGCAAAAGAGGGGTGTTTTTTTCAGATGCCGGGCATTCATCTAGATATTTTAATAGGCAATGCTCATTTGCAGAGATTATTACCAGCATCAGTTGTTAGAGAAATGGTTTTAACCGGAAAAAAAATTTCAGTTGAAAAAATCTTTCATTTTGGAGGTATTAGCAAAATCTTTAAAAATCAAGTTGCAATGCAAGAGCATGCAGAAAAAATTATTAGTAAAATTAATTCACTCAACCCCAGATCAATTACAACATTGAAAAAAATAATGAATGAGGAAGAATCCATCGATGTTGATGCTGCATTAAAACAAGAGCAGCAATATTCTCTTCAACTAAATAAAAGTTCATAGCTTGAAAACCTTTTAATTACTCCAATTTATTTATAAGATACACACCTAAATAAAAATCATGTCTGAAAAAGATACACACCTAAATAAAAATCATGTCTGAAAATAATAAGAAACCATCGAGAGCAGAGGCAGAAGCTGCGGTAAGAACCATGCTTGCTTGGACTGGAGATAATCCAGATAGAGAAGGCTTAATTGAAACCCCTAAGAGGGTTGTCAGAGCTTATGAGCAATTTTTTGCTGGTTACGATAAAGATCCAAAAGAAGTTCTTTCAAAGGTTTTTGAAGAGGTTGAAGGTTATGATGAGATGGTTATTGTCAAAGATATTCGTGTGGAGTCTCACTGCGAGCATCATATGGTTCCTATTTTAGGAAAGGCTCATGTTGGTTACTTGCCCAACAAGAGAATTGTGGGCATCAGTAAACTGGCAAGAGTCGTTGATATTTTTGGGAAAAGACTTCAAACTCAAGAAGTCATGACAGCACAGATTGCCAATGTGATTAATGAAGTTCTGGAGCCCAAAGGTGTTGCAGTAGTGGTAAATGCTAAACATCAATGCATGACTACTAGAGGTGTTCATAAGCCAGAAAGTTCCACAATTACATCCACAATGCTTGGGACCTTTAGACAAAACCCAGACACAAGAGCTGAGTTTATGAACTTAATTACAACCAGTTCATAAGTTTCACTATTGACATTTTTCAAAGTTTCAAAAACAACGAGTAAGATAATTCTTGCCAGTGGATCAAGAATTCGAAGTGAGTTACTCACGCAAGCTGGTATCGAGTTTCAAGTAGTAACGTCAAATGTGAATGAGAATCTCCTCAAGAAAGAGCTTTTTGGAAAACCAATCAGTAAACAAGTAACACGATTAGCTTCTGAAAAAGCATTAAAAGTCAGCAAAGAAAATCCAAAAGCATATGTTATAGGTTCAGATAATATGTGCACTTTAGACGATAAGATTTTTGATAAACCTATTGACCATAAAGATGCTGTCAATCATCTTCAGGCATTATCAGGAAATAAACATTTACAAAATAATGGAATATCCATTTGTTTTGCTGGAAAAGAAATTTGGTCAAATTTTGATGTAACTGAACTTGTAATGAAAGAACTATCTCTTCAAGAAATTGAGGACTACTTAGACTTAGACAAACCCTATAGTGCTTGTGGATGTTATCACCTGGAATCGAATGGTAGAAACCTTTTTTCAAGTATTAATGGGCTTGAGAGTACAGTAATGGGACTAGCAATGGAACATCTAATTGAAAAGTTAAATGAACTCAGCATCATTGAGTTATAGTAATAATCATGAACGACATTCTTTTATATGATTCTTTATCAAATCAAAAGAAAACATTTGAACCTATAGACATTAACAATATCCGCATTTATGCTTGCGGACCAACAGTCTATAACTTTGCTCACATTGGCAATGCCAGAATGGCAATTGTTTTTGATTCTTTTGTCAGATTATTCAGGGCAAAGTATACAAATGTAACTTATGTTTCAAATATCACCGATATAGATGACAAGATTATCGAAGCTGCCAAGGAGTTGGATGTTTCTATAGATGAACTTACTCAAAAATATACTAAAATTTACAATGAGGACATGTCTAAACTCAATGTACTACCTCCAGATGTTCAGCCTAAAGCAACTGAGTATGTGAAAGAAATGGTTGATTTTATTCAACAACTTATAGAAGGTGGCAAAGCATATGAAAAAGATGGACATGTTTTTTTCCATGTTCCTGAACATGCTGCATATGGAAAGCTTTCAAATAGAGCATTTGATCAACAACTTGCAGGCAGCAGAGTTCAAGTTTCAAATATTAAAAAAAATCAACAGGACTTTGTTTTGTGGAAACCATCAAACGAAAATCAACCAGGTTGGAACTCACCTTGGGGATTTGGGAGACCTGGATGGCATACAGAATGCTGCGTGATGTCAGAGGTTAATTTGCAAATACCATTCGACATTCATGGTGGAGGCCAAGATTTAATTTTTCCTCACCATGAAAATGAGATTGCACAGACTTGTGCAAATAATAATTCTGAAAATCCAGAAGATTATGCTAGGTATTGGATTCATAATGGTTTTGTTACTGTAGATGGCGAAAAAATGTCAAAATCTTTAAATAATATAATTTTGATTAATGATATTCTTGGAAATTATCACGGAGAAGTTATCAGACTTGCTCTTCTATCAACTCACTATCGCAAATCTTTGGATTGGAATGAACATCTTCTTTATCAATCAAAAAACTTTTTAGATAAAGGCTATAATTTTTTAAAAAATAATTCTGAAATTGAGGTGCTTGAAGAAAGCAAGCTTAAACACGAGTTGTCTACTATCTTATGTAATGATCTTAATATTCCGGAATCTATAACCTTTTTAAATAAAGTTCTGAAGACCACAGCTAAGTTTTCTTTAGAAGAAATTAAATCAGTACTTATTTTTGCAGGAGAAGTGCTAGGTTTATTTCATGACAATCCTGACTCATGGTTTCAAAAAGAATCTAAAATTTCTCTTTCTGAGAAAAATAGGATCGAAAATTTAATTAAGCAGAGAAACATTTTTAAAGCTCAAAAAGACTTTGAAGCAGCAGATATAATTAGAGCAGAATTAAAACAAGCAGGTATTATCTTAGAAGATACATCTGAGGGAACTACCTGGAAAGTTGAAAATTCATAAATTAAGTTTTAAAAACCCTTGACCTCTAATATCAATTAAATAGAATTTAAGTTCTATATTTTTTGGAGAATTACTATGAAAAAACTATTAACTTTATTGTGTGTTTTTTCCTTCACTGAACTTACTTTTGCTGACGATCACGTCAATGGAACATGGGTTGCTGCAGAATATTACTTCTGCAATTTTAACGAAGGACAAGACATGGATGATCTTAAGAGAGTAGCTGCCGAATTTAACCGATTTTTAGATAAGTATCGTGATGTCGGTGATTATGATGCGGTTTTGTTAGTGGAGACATATGATCAAGACCGTGATTTTGATTATATTTGGTCGGGACATTGGCCTAGTATTGCTGATATGGCTAACGGCACCCAAAATTGGATTGATAATGGCAGTGCTTTACAAGCTAAGTTTGATAAAGTTTCAAAATGTGATGGCATTCGCGGTTATCAGTATATTTATGCTAATTCGGCCCCGGATGGCGATGCATGGCCTGTTGATTACTCTTACTGCAAACTAAACGATGGTAAGGAAAGCATGGATGCCATTAAACTTATGGATAAAATTGCTGAGACAACAAAAGCTGATGGAGCTAAAGGTGGTGGACGTCTTTTTTTTAGAACTCATGGCAGTACCAACGAAGCCCCATATGATTTTGTTTTAGTTGACTCACCAGGTTCATTTGCAAATGAAGCTGTTAATTGGCAACTTGCAAGAGAAAATGATTGGTGGGGTCAATTTGGAGAAGAGGTTGAAGCTACTATGGAATGCTCTGACGATGCCGTTAGATACATAGGTACATACTTAACAGATCCATTAGCTCAATAACAGTATATTTTTTGGAAAAAGCCATGTTGTTATACATGGCTTTTTTTATGGCATTATGGCAATAACCATTGCTACAAGTGAGCCTATCGAGCCAAAATAAGCTAAAGTTCTTAAGTAGTTTGTACCTGCAAGATATAGTAATCCATGTAATGTTCGAAATACGAGCCACCAGCATGCAGCTGCATCAACATTAATCTCTAGAATCATTGCCGCAAGCACTAATGCAAGGAATGCTGGCAAGCTTTCTTGTAAATTAGCACCTGCCCGCACTGCTCTTTGATGCAATTGAGAGCTATTCCGTGCTTCATCTCTACTACCCATCATCCATTTTAAGTTTTTGATATCTATGGTCATTGGTATCAACCACATCTGAAGAATGGCAAGAATAAGCGCATAAATAACATAAATTTCCATTTTTTTCTCCGTATTAGATTTCTAGGTTATCAATCTCGGATATGGATTTCAAACATGAATATGTTTATCCTTGGTAATTGTATGAACTATTTAAAGTCTTTAGCTATAATTTCTGTCTTTCTTTTAGGAAGTTGTGGAGGGGGCTCTTCTACTCCCAAAGAGGTTGATCCTATAATTCAAACTCCTGCACAAAATACTCAACCAAGTTGCTCTATTTCAGGTTCAAATACATTTAATTGTGATTTTATTTATGACGGATTGCAAAGAGAATTTTTCATTTATGTCCCTACAATCCTTAACGATGAAGCATCTGTTCTTTTTTCTTTGCATGGATATGGCAGTTATGCTTCATGGAATATGCAATATACTGGATATAGGTCTCTGGCAGATAATAATAATTTTTTAGCTATCTTTCCTCAAGGTACTGTTCATCCAACCAAGGGTGGTACTCACTGGAATATTGGTGCGTTTACATCTGGAAGCAGTGTTAATGATTTGGGATTTATTCAATATATTATTGATTGGTTAAAAGATACTTATGATTTTAATCATGACCGTATTTATGCAAATGGTATGTCAAATGGAGGTTTTATGAGCTACCATCTCGCATGCTATTTAGGCCATGAAATAGCTGCGATAGCCTCTGTTACTGGTTCAATGTCAGATTATACCTACAATGGATGTTCTCCAGATCATCCAACTGCAGTTATGCAAATTCATGGTGCCAATGATGCAGTAATTCCATTCGATGGTGCTTACGGGTTTCGTTCAATACCTGAATCAATTGAATTTTGGACACAATACAATAATTGTGATCCTATTCCTGAGACATTTTCAATTCAAGATAATAACAATGATGGCTATGGTGGTGGATATCACGAAATATATTCAGATTGTCAAAATGCTGTTAATGTTGAATTATATTTGCTAGAAGACTTTGGGCATGAATGGCCTGGGGTTGATGATGATATTTCAGCAGCTTCAACTATATGGAGTTTTTTCTCAAAGTTTGATCAAACTGGAAAAATCCAAGATTAATTAAATTGTAAAATTAAAATATAATAGGTTATGGAAATTAAATTACCAGATGGTTCTTCAAGACAACTCCCAGATGGTGCTAATGCATTTGATCTTGCAAATGATATTGGAAAAAATCTTGCCAAGAGTGCAGTTGCTGCATGGATAAATGGTTCGCAGAAGGATTTATTAGACCCATTGCCTGACAAGGCAGAGGTTTCTATTATCACAATTGATTCAGAAGATGGTCTTGAAATTATGCGACATACGGTTGCTGCACAGGTTTTAGCTGCTGCTGTGAAAAACTTATATCCATCTGCAAAACTCGCTATTGGCCCAACCATTGAAAATGGCTTCTACTATGACGTTTTATTTGAGGATCCAATTTCATCAGAGGACTTGCAAGCTATTCAAAATAAAATGTTAGATATTGTTGCTAAAGGATCATTAGTAAAGAAAACACTGCATTCGAAGTCAGAAGTAAGCAAACTTTTTGCCAATTTAGATGAAACTTACAAGCAACAGATCATCAAGGATGCAGACCAAGATGATGACTTTCAAATTTATACGAATGATGATTCAAATTTCATAGACCTTTGCAAAGGACCACATTTACCTAACTTAGGTTTCATTGGGGCTTTTAAGTTAACTAAAGTTTCTGGTGCTTATTGGCGAGGGGATGCAAAAAATGAAATGTTGACTCGTATTTACGGAACAGCCTGGCGAAATCAAAAGGAGCAGGATGAATACCTTGCAAATTTAGAGGAAGCAGAACAACGCGATCATCGAAAGATTGGTAAAGATATGAATTTATTTCATTTTCAAGATGAGGCACCTGGGATGGTATTTTGGCATCCACGTGGTTGGACAATTTACACTAAACTTGAGGAATACATTCGCTTTCGACAACAAGAATCTGGATATCATGAAATTCGGACACCCCTTGTTGTTGATAGGAAACTTTGGGAAAAATCTGGACATTGGGATAAATACCGAGAAAACATGTTCATAACAGAGATAGATGAAGAACATGCTAATGAGAAAAGAACAAATGCATTAAAGCCAATGAACTGCCCATGTCATGTTCAGGTTTTCAATCAAGGAGTTCGATCCTATAGAGAGCTTCCGATGCGATATGCCGAATTTGGATCATGCCATCGTTATGAGGCATCTGGGACTATGCATGGATTGATGCGTGTTCGCGGCTTCACCCAGGATGATGGACATATTTTTTGTACAGAAGCTCAAATTGAAGGTGAGACTGATTTATTTATTAAACTGTTATCAAAAATATACAACGATCTTGGTTTTAATGATTTTAAAATTAAGTTATCGACCCGTCCTGAGATTAGAGTTGGAAGTGATGAGATTTGGGATCAAGCTGAAAATTCTTTACAAAGTGCAATAGAAAAATTAGGTTATGCTTACGACATAGATGAAGGAGATGGAGCTTTCTATGGTCCGAAGCTTGATTTTGTTTTAACTGATGCATTGGGTAGGAGTTGGCAATGCGGAACTTTGCAAGCTGACTTTAATCTTCCTGAGAGGTTGGATGCTCAATATATTGGGGAGGATGGAGATAAACATTATCCTGTGATGTTGCATAGAGCAATTTTAGGATCATTTGAAAGATTTATTGGAATTTTAATAGAAAACTATAAAGGGAATCTTCCAATTTGGTTGGCACCCATTCAAGTAGTGATAGCTACCGTGACAGATGATGCAAATGAGTACGCTAAAGAAATCGCATCCAATCTTGATCAGCTCAATATTCGTTATAGATTGGATCAACGAAATGAAAAAATTAGTTACAAAGTTAGAGATCATATGGCACAAAAAAATCCCATGGTCATAGTTTTAGGAAAAAAAGAGATTGAAGATCAATCGGTAAACATCAGACGACTTGGAAATTCGGAAACACAAGAAATGTCATTGAAAAATTTTATGAAATTTATCTCAGAAGAAGTTAAAGCTCCACATCACGATTAATGAAGTTTATAGCAATAAAACTAATTAGGTTATACCAAATCTTTTTATCTCCATATATTGGTCAGAATTGTCGCTATCACCCGACATGCTCAAATTATACGATGATTGCAATTGAAAGGTTCGGGTTTTGGAATGGATCTATTCTAGGTTTTAAAAGAATTTGGAGATGTAGACCTGGAGGAGGACAGGGCAATGATCCTGTCCCAAAAGAATTATGACAGCAGTTCTTAATTTTTTTGCTTCAAACTTTTATATGTTTATATGGATTTGGTCCCTCATTGCCGTTGTAACATTTTGTTATCTATTTTTTGTAACTGCTCCTTATGGGAGACATGTTTCTAGCAATTGGGGGCCATCAATGAGTGCTCGAACAGGTTGGATCGTTATGGAAGCACCATCTGTTTTTTTTATAGCATACCTATTTTTTATTTTTAAAGAGCAAACTTCGACAACGACAATTATCTTTTTATGTATATGGTTGCTGCATTACACACACAGAACACTAATATGGCCCTTTCAAGCCGATATGCAAGGTAAGACAATGCCTGTTCTCGTAGCAGGTCTTGCTTTTATCTTCAATATTTTTAATGTTCTTTTTCAAGCAGCATGGCTATTGTTATTGCAGGAATATGATGCAGCATGGCTGTTAAGTGCACAATTCATCTTTGGGATCATCATCTTTGTTATAGGTTTTTATATTAATATCAAGTCAGACTATCTTTTAATAAATTTACGCAAAACCTCAGGAAGTGGATATCATATTCCCAGAGGTTTCTTATACGAAAAGATTTCATCACCAAACTACTTTGGGGAGATCTTAGAGTGGTTGGGGTGGACTGTCATGACATGGAGTCCATCAGGTGCAGTTTTCCTTGCCTGGACCATAGCCAACCTGTTCCCACGAAGTGTGGCTAATCATAAATGGTATCTTCAAAATTTTGATGAATATCCTCCTGATAGAAAGGCTATATTGCCATACATATACTAATGAAATTTTTTTTATTATTACTTTTAATTTTTACTTCAGTGCTTGAAGCGCAAACTTTCTCTGTAATGACATTCAATGTTGAAAATCTTTTTGATAATCAGGACGATGTAGGTAAAGATGACAAGGCTTATCTTCCTGCATCTCTTAAAACAAATATTGATCATCAAAAAAGTTGTATGAAAATTAGAAGTACTACATATAAAAATGAGTGTTTGTTTATGAATTGGTCTGTAGAGCACAAGCAAAGAAAAATTAAAAATATAAAAGATTTTTTTGCCGCAATGGAATCAACACCTGATGTTGTAGCTTTGCAGGAAGTTGAAAATGAGTTAGTTCTTAAATCTTTATTTGAATCTTTGGAGGAGTTTGGATACAACAACTATGCTCTTTTGGAGGGCAAAGATTATCGAGGCATCGATAATGCAATCATTAGTAAATTTCCAATTTACGGAGTTAAAAATTTTGAAATTGATTTTCAAACTTCAAAATCAACTCGTGACACCCGCCCAATTCTTGAGGTAAAACTTGCTATAAGTGATTCTATAATACGTTTTTATGTGGTGCATTTCCCTTCTCCATCACTTAGTGTGGATATGAGATATGATGCTTTCAATACCCTTAATAAACTGGCATCAACCCACAATGACCCTGTAATTGCTTTGGGAGATTTTAATGTCACAAGTAACGAAGAAAAAGATGAAAAGATTTTTGAAAAACTTTCCTCTTACTGGTCAATTTCTCATTTAGAGGGTTGTAAAGGATGTCGTGGAACTTACTTTTATTCTCGAGACAATACATGGTCTTTTCTTGATGCAATAATGATAGTTAAAAAAAGAAATCTATCTTTTAGTAATATTCGCTTGATTCAAAATGAAATTAATAGTGATGTCAAAAGTGGTAAGCCCATTGGCTATGGATTTGCTACACAAAAGGGCATATCTGATCATTTACCAATATTTGCAGAAGTTAAAATCAATTAATTTCAAGTAATTCTAAACGTTTTTTTGTTCTCTGTTCTTCGGAAATATTTTGAAATTCATAAAGAGATCTTTCCCAATAGCCATATACTGGATTCGGTAACATAAACCACTTTTCTCCCCAATAATCAGAATATTCCTCGACACGATTTTTTCGTTGTTTGGCAGATGTAGCTGAAACCTCAACAAAATCGATAAAATTATCACCAAATATCATCAAAACTCGATAATTTCTAGCAATCAGATTACGTCTACTTTCTTTACTGGATTCCCAACCTTTTTCACCTTTCATTAGTAAAACATCTTCATCATCATCAAATGGGTAATTAAGTTTTTTTAAATTGTTTCTAGTAGCAGTTTCATACTCAGCAGCTCTATTTGTAACATAGAAGATTTTTATCCCATATGATTGAGCAATCTTAAGGAATTCGAGTGATCCAGGAATTTTTTTTGCATTCTCTTCAAATACCCAATCTGACCAATTTTCAGGATAATTTGTTTCGTCAATAATATTTCTTGCATTATAAAAACTATTATCAAGAACAGTTTCATCAACATCTAAAATAATAGCTGGTGGCTTATCTTTTGGAAAACTATTTGGTATAGCAGTCCATGAGGAATCTTTTAAGGCATCATCAAGAAGGTTTGTTGCAGTTTGGAAAGTTTGTAACTGAGTTGCTTTCATTTCCGCAGAAGTTTGAGTGAATAGAACAGCAAGCAGAGATTCTAAATTTTTATCGGCAAAAGCAGTATTTGAGAGTAGAAAAGTAAATGAAATTATGTAGATAAAAAGAAATTTATTTCTTATCACGCCAACCTTCACGGTCAAAGATTCTTAAATAAGCAAGTTGATCATGATCTGACTTATTTATAACTTTTACGAAATCTCCTGATTGCACCAAAATTACATCACCAGCTGCAAGATCATATGAATCTTGATGCTCAACTCCATAAGATGGATCTCCACCATGCCCTTCTTCGGTATTCATGTACTCAATAACTTCCATTGTGCCTCTTCCATTGACTATTACATATACAACATCGGAATCAATTAATTTGTGTCCATCTGTACTTTGCCCCGGTTGGATTATAGTTTTTGAGGCAATAACCTTTTGAAGTAGGTCATTAGTCCA
This sequence comes from uncultured SAR86 cluster bacterium, assembly GCA_902602185.1. Taxonomy (GTDB): domain Bacteria; phylum Pseudomonadota; class Gammaproteobacteria; order Magnimaribacterales; family D2472; genus CACNXK01. Next base: position 130,356 of record CACKPV010000001.1, on the reverse strand, counting down.
AACCGTATAGGCATCTGTATCCTTATAAGGTGAACCACCGACTCTAAAGTTTACGTATTTTCTTGCCATAATTAAATTTAAAACACTATGATACTTAAAGTTTATAAAATATCATCAATTTTTTTATTATTTTCACTATAAAGATTATAATCTACAATCAAGTTAACAATTTCTTAAGATATCTTTTTTTTACTTTTAGAGAAAAACTATGACAAAAAACTACACTAATCCAGAAACTATCGGTCTTCATGCTGGTTGGCGCAAAGATGAAAATACAAACTCTGTCGCTGTTCCTATTCATCAAACAACAAGCTTTCAATTCGATGATTGTGATCATGCTGCAAATCTTTTTGGTCTCTCAGAATTAGGAAACATTTATTCCAGAATAATGAATCCTACTTGCGCTGTCTTAGAAGACAGAGTTTCTGCTATTGAAGGTGGAGTAGGAGCAGTAGCTGTTGCTTCTGGGCAGGCAGCAGCAGCATATGCTATTCAAAATTTATGTAAGAAAGGAGATAATTTTGTAACTTCATCTCATCTTTATGGGGGTACTTATAATCAATTTAAAAATGTTATGGCTGATATGGGAATCGAAGCTAGATTTGTTGACCCAAAAGATCCTGAGAATTTTCAAAAAGCTGTGGACGAAAAAACAAGAGCTTTTTATGGTGAAGTTTTACCTAATCCAAGTTTTGAGGTCTTCCCTATTGGTGAAGTCGCAGCAATTGGAAAACCACTTGGCATTCCACTAATTGTCGATAACACTGCTGCTCCAGTTATTTGTCGTCCATTTGACTATGGAGCAACTATCATCATTCATTCTACTACCAAATACATTGGTGGACACGGCACATCAATTGGGGGAATAATTGTAGATAGTGGGCTTTTTGATTGGGAAGATTTTAAAGAGAGGCAACCAGCATTGAATGAACCCGATCCGTCATATTCTGGAGCAGTATGGTCTGAGGCAGTAAAACCACTTGGGCCCATTGCTTATATCTTAAAATTAAGAACAACTATGTTGAGAGATATGGGTGCAGCAATGAGTCCTTTCAATGCATTTATGTTCATTCAAGGCTTGGAAACTCTTGCTTTGAGAATGAGAGAGCATTCTATTAATGCTGATCAAGTTGCAGATTTTCTCTCAAAGCACCCCAAGGTCGAAAGAGTGAGTCATCCATCAATTGCTGATGGTATTTATCAAGAAAGAGCTAGAAAATACCTCACCAAAGGTAACGGGGGACTGATGGGATTTGAGTTAAAAGGTGGTATTGAAGCAGGAAAACAATTTATTAACTCCCTTGAAATGTTTTATCACGTTGCAAACATAGGAGATTCACGAAGCTTAGCAATTCATCCAGCAAGCACAACTCATAGTCAGTTAAATGAAGATGAGCTTTTGAATGCAGGTGTTACACCGGGTTATGTTAGATTATCAATTGGAATTGAACACATAGATGATATCCTTGAAGATCTCTCAAATGCATTAGATAAAGTAGATGCTTGAATAAGATTTTGCTAAATTTTATTATTTTGGGCTCCGAACAAAGACTCCAAAAACTTAGTTTTTTTAAGACTGACACTCATGAATCTGTCCTTCCTCTTAATTTCAATCATAAAGAAGAAATAGTGACTATGCTCGATATCTTAATTGCCAATGCGGATGGAAATATTATTATTCTGCTTCCTCCTGGTTGCCAACCAACTCAAAGTGCAAGAAAGATTCTCAAAAAAATGGCACTTATTAATCAACCATCTTGGGGTTGGTTTGCATTCAACAGCAGAAGAAAAAATTTTTTACAACACTTAAAGAAAGCAAATACCTTTTTGAGGCATATACCAAGTCTCGAGCAAGGAATCTTTTTTTCTAAAGATTTATATTTTTCTTTAGGTGGTATCGGAGCAATAAACTTGATGCCTTTTGAGGAAATAGCAAAAAGACTTTACTCTCGTATTGATCCCCAAAAAACTTTACCTGCTCTTATAATTAGATCAAAGGATGTAAAAATAACCTAAGAATGATAAAAGTAAACAACCTTTCATTTTCTGTAAATAACAAAAAATTATTTCATAATCTTTCTTTTGCAATTTCAGAGGGGGAGTTGATTCGTATTTCTGGATCTAATGGTTCTGGGAAAACTACTTTACTGAAAATCATGCTTGGGATAACTCCTCCTAAAAAAGGTTTTATTGAAAAAGAATTTAGTTTCGGAGAAAAAGAATTTGAATTTTTGGGTCATAAAAATGGACTTAAAACCTATTTGTCCGTGAAAGATAATCTATATCTAATGGATTTGAAATTAAATGATAAAAATCTAAAAGTCTTAAATGATTTATCTCTCCTAGATCTCATGTCTGAGACGGTTGGAAATCTATCGTATGGACAACAAAAAAAACTAGCATTAGCAAGAGTCATCCTTTCAAAAGCACGATTAATATTGCTAGATGAGCCTTTTGTTGGACTTGATGATGATTCAAAAAAACTTTTAGAAAAATTTTTATTCAATCATATCAAAACTGGAAAATCTGCAGTCATTACTTCACATATTGATATTGATTTACCATATTCGGAGATATGTTTGGATGATTAGACTTTTTTTTAAAGAATTGTTCAAAATGGTAAGACAACTTCGCTCCTGGTTAGGACCCTTATCAGTTTTTGTTCTTATTTTGGTTGCCTTTCCTCTTACCCAAGACATAGACACTAAATTTTCCCATCAAACTACTTTCTCCTTCTTATGGATCATATCTTTACTTGTAATAATGTTATCAACTGAGAAGGTCTTTCTTGAAGATTTTGACGATGGCTCTATGGAGCAGCACCTTCTTAAATCCTATAATTTTAGTGATTATGTTTCTGCAAAAGTCACCTCTTCTTTTCTCTTAATAGGTATACCACTTAGTTGTATGTCATGGTTATTTCTTCAGTCAGCTGTTGCTATGACAAATTTAAATTTAGTTTCTCTTTTATCATTTCTTTTGAGCAATTTTATTTTTATTAATTTTTGTTTTTTTGGGAATGCTGTTAGTTTAAAGCGAGGATCATTGTTAGGTTTGCTGATAATCACCCCATTATTATTTCCAGTCCTAATTATTTTAGGAAAAATGCTTTCTGCTGCATTGTTAGGATTAGACTACTCAAACTTTCTTCTATTATTGTTGGGATGCTCTCTTATAAGCGGTCCTTTAATGCCTTTTGTAATCTCATATATTTTAAAAATTCATTTGGAATGAGATTAAAAAACCTTATATAAATTTAGTGTTAAAAAAATTTTTTCATCAATTTGCATCTCCGAAGTCTTATTTTAGGATTGCTACTAAGATTCAAAATCCTTTCTTGCTTATTTTTGTATTGCTTTATGTTTTTGCATTGGCATGGGGGTTGCTTTTCACTCCAGAAGATTATATTCAAGGAAATTCGTATAGAATTATTTTTATGCATGTTCCAGCATCTTTCGTATCACAAATATTATTTTTAATCATGGCATTTTGCTCTGTTATTTTTTTAGTGTGGAGATTGAAATTATCAATTTATGTTGCTAAATCAATAGCCCCCATAGGTGCAGCTGTCACTTTCTTTGCTCTTTTTTCTGGATCTATATGGGGAATTCCAACATGGGGAACATGGTGGCAATGGGATGCAAGAATAACATCGACATTGATTTTACTTATAATGTATCTGGGATTAATTTCACTTCACTCGTCATTTAATAATTATGAAAAAGCTGACCGTTTTTTTGCAATAATAGTCTTGGCAGGAGTCATAAACATTCCAATTATAAAAAAGTCGGTTGATTGGTGGTCAACACTCCATCAATCAGCATCAATAACACTTACTGATGCTCCCTCTATTGATCCGTTAATGTTAGCCCCTCTGTTTCTATCAATTTTCTCTTTCTTTGGTTTAATTATGGGGATTGTCATTTTGTCATCTCGTTATGAAATTCTTTTAAGAGAGCAATCAAAATCTTGGGTGAAGTCACTATGAAGTTTTACTTTGAATCCATAAATGAAATTTTTTTTATGGGAGGTCATGGCATCTATGTATGGATAGTGGTCATTGTACTTTTTACAACTTTATTATTACTGATTTTAAATTTTGCTCTCAGAATAAATAGACTGGTGAAAGAAATAAAAACTTTTTCTCAGATTAAAGATAATTAATGAAAGAGCATAGAAAGAAAAGGTTAATTAGAGCTTTGAGCATTGTTTTAGTCTCTGCTCTAGGTGTTGGTACAATCTTATATGCACTTAATTCAAATTTAGACTATTTCTTCACACCGTCAGAAATGTTAATGAACGATGAGTCTAAGAATATTTCATCAAGTAGACGAGTAAAATTAGGAGGCATGGTCAAGGAAAACTCATTTTCAATTACTGGTTCAATAATTTCTTTTGAGATTACTGATTTTAAAGAGACTATCTTAGTTAGTTATGAAGGACTCCTTCCTGACTTATTTAAGGAGGGCAAGGGAATTGTGGTCCTCGGAAAAATGCATAATGAAGTGTTTTATGCTGAGGAAGTTTTTGCAAAACATGATGAAAATTATATGCCACCAAACCTAGACTTGGATTCATCATGATTGGAGAAATTTCACATTTTTTGAGTTTTCTTTCTGGACTCATATTTCTTGCTGTTTTTTTATTATCGATCCCTATGTATTCGAGCTCTTCCTCGTTGCAACGATTTGTTCCTAATATATTTTTTGTAGCAGTACTATCATTATTTCTTTCATTTTCTTTGTTTGTTTACCTTGCTTTAACAGACGATTTTTCTATGAGGTATATTGCCTCACATTCCAATACAAATTTACCAGGCTTTTATAAAGTTTCTTCCATTTGGAGTGCTCATGAGGGCTCTCTATTTTTATGGATCGTTTTTTTAGGACTATGGGGAATTATTTTTTGGTTATTTTATAACTCAAAAGAAGATTTATATGTTGAGACGCTTGGAATTATTAGTCTAATTCTATTTTTATTTTTAGCTTTTTTACTACTTGTTTCGAGCCCGTTTGAGAGGTTATTACCAATATCTCCATTTGAAGGAAATGACATAAATCCTGTTTTACAAGACCCTGCATTAGCTATTCATCCTCCCATGCTTTATCTGGGCTATGTTGGTTTTATTATTGCCTTTGCTTTCAATTCTGCCTACTTAATAAAGCAGGATTTCACAGAGTATCCTGTAGCTAGAATTAAAAACTTTTCACTTATTGCTTGGGCATTTCTAACTCTTGGAATCACTCTTGGAAGTTGGTGGGCATATTATGAATTGGGATGGGGAGGATATTGGTTTTGGGACCCAGTGGAGAATGTGGCCTTAATGCCATGGCTCGCGGCAACAGCTTTAGTCCATATGTTGTTTGTGTCTAATCAATCAAAATCAATTAAAGCATGGACAATCTTTCTTTCATTATTAGTTTTTGCATTAAGCTTATTTGGAGCATTTATAGTGCGCTCTGGAATTATTGACAGTGTTCACTCTTTTGCCAATGACCCAACAAGGGGCTTATATTTATTATTAATTTCAAGTGTGATTGTCTCAATACCATTATTTTATTACTTAAGATTTTTACCTAATTTATTTTCACAACAATCTATTAAAGTTTTGTCCAAAGAGTATTTTATCTCCCTAAACAATGTTCTTTTTTTAACCGGAATTTTCATTATTTTTTTAGGAGTACTGTATCCATTATTCATGGAATTTTTCTTTGACGATAGAATCAGTGTAGGTGCTCCTTATTACAATTTACTTTTTGCCCCCCTAGCTTTTGTAGCTGCATCTACAATGGTCCTCTCAACTGATAGTTTGTGGAGCCGTCCAAATTCTTTGCAGGAAATTTTAAGAGGATCTTTGATTGCCAGTATTGCCAGCTCTATTGTCACTGTCATCATAGCCCTTTTAACAGATACTTTTGCATGGTGGTTTCTAGGTGGATTATTTTTTAGCTTGCTAATTTTTTTCAAGTATCTGCAATCAGTAATTATTTCGTATTTGGATCAAACCAAAGTAAATGTGGCTAGTATGATTGCGCACTTTGGTTTTGGCATGTTGATTATGACTATCTCTTTGAACGCAGCATTGAGTTCAGAAAAGACATTTAGTATGAAGACAGGTTCTTCAGCAATTTTTGCGGACTATAATTTCACTTTTGATAATTTATCTAAACTTTCTAAATCAAATCATGACGTTCTAGAGGCAACTTTTATTTTTGAGGATGATAAAAATAAGTTTTTACTCAAACCTCAAAAGAGAAAATATTTCACAAGAGGAGAAATAACAACAGAATCAGCAATTAAGATATTTCCATTGCATGATGTCTACATCACAATTGGTGAGCAACAAACATCAGGAGGTTGGATTGTAAACGTTCAACTAAATTACTATACCCGCTGGATATGGGTTGCTGCCGTGATAATGACATTGGGGATCTTACTTTCCATGAGAAAGAAAAAATATGTTTAATCTGACCATTAGAACATTTGCTCTGCTAATTTTTATTGGAGTTTTTTCCATGTTTATCTTGTTATTAGATAAAGAGGCAGGAGATCCTGTTAATTTGGACAGGACTCGGTCAGCAATTCCAGAATTTAATTTGGATAGTTTAAACAGAGACTTTCCAGTCACTTCACAATTTTTTAGTGAGCTTGAAAAAGATACCATTGTGGTGATGAATGTTTGGGCAAGTTGGTGTATTTCCTGTGCCATTGAACATCCTTTTTTAATGGAGTTAGAATCTGCAGTAAATTTAATAGGACTTAACTATAAGGATGATCGAGATGATGCTAAGAATTGGTTGCTGGCAAAGGGAGATCCTTATGAGTTTTCCATTCATGATCCTAATGGAACCTTTGCTCTCGATTTGGGAGTATCTGGAGCTCCTGAAACTTTTCTGATTGTAAATAATGAGGTAGTGCTTCATTATGTTGGTATTGTCAATCAAGATATATGGATGAATTATTTTGACCCTATGGTTCAGGAAATTTTTGATAAGAAATGAAAATTTTTTTGTGTTTAATGATATTTTCAATCAGTTTAAATGCTGAGGAACTATTTGATTTTCAAGATCTTCAAACAGAGACACGTTACTACCAATTAATTGATGAGATTCGTTGTCCTAAATGTACTAGTGGCTCCCTAGCAAGTTCAAATGCTCCTGTCTCAGAAGATTTAAAGAAAAAAATTTTTGAACTTTTAGAAGATGGCTATACTGATCAAGACATTCGGAATTATGTAGTTGAAAGGTTTGGTAAGGATTCAGTTTACCAACCAAAATTTTCTGAAAACATATTCCTTTGGTTGGCACCTTTAGTGTTTATTATTTTTCTTCTTTCAATTTTTCATTTTGTGAGAAGATGATAATAATCTTATCTATTATATTTGTTGTTTCGATAATATTTTTTTTATATCTGCTAGATAAACAAAATAGTCATCGCCACAGTGTTCTATTAATAGTAATACTCTTAATCTTTAGTTCAACTTTTCTTTTCATAAGTAAATATTCACTGATTGGTAGTTTCACCACTGCAAAGATGATGGATGATTATTCTAAAATAGTTGCTAAAGGCAATCTTGAATCTGATGACTGGGAAAATATTGATGAATTTTTTGAAACTAAGGTTAAGTCTAGCTCAGCATTATTGGATTGGTATCAGTTTTTTATTGAGGAGGCATTAAGGCAAGGAAATATTCCTGCTGCGGAGTCATGGATAAATGGAAGCTTAGAAAATTTTATAAATCTTGAACAAAGCTATCGTTGGTTAGCAGTTGCAAAAAAAGTAAGAAATGCAAAGTATCCAGAATATTTGAATACCAGTATTTCTATAAATATAAATAATTTTGACTTATGTGAAATTTTTGCTGTTGCAGTTGCTGCAAATATTTTTAGAGATGATGAACCCGATGATCCAATCACCATTGCTCTTTTTTATGAAGAAAACCCGGTGGAGAAGATTGTATTGACAAATGAAGATGCGGAGGCACCAGGTATCGATCTAACAACAGCTTTTATAAGTCAAGATGTTATTACCGTTGGAACTGTTCTATTTTGTAAAAATAATGAGATTTATTCTTATGGAGAATCAGACATTGTTTTTGCTGAAGATAATAAACATAAAGTTATAAACATTGCAAAAGATCAATGGAAACAGTCATCTGACTCGAGTCCTGAGACTAATTAGGTTAAAATATAACACCATATATGATTTTTTTTGATGCAGCTTAAGCATATTAAATTAGCTGGTTTCAAAAGTTTCGTGGATCCCACGAGGATATCGTTCCCTACAAATTTAGTTGCTGTTGTTGGTCCTAATGGTTGTGGGAAATCTAATATTATTGATGCTGTGCGTTGGGTGTTGGGAGAACTTTCTGCTAAAACACTTCGTGGTGATTCAATGTCTGATGTGATTTTTAATGGATCTGATAAAAGAAAGCCTTCAGGTCAATGTAGTGTGGAGTTGTTATTTGATAATAGTTCAGGAAAAATCGGTGGGGAATATGCCGAATTTGGGGAGATTGCAATTAAAAGATCAATGACTAGAGATGGTCAATCTGCTTATTTTATTAATCAAATCAAATGTCGCCGTAAGGACATTCAAGATATATTTTTAGGGACTGGCCTTGGTTCAAATAGTTATGCCATTATCGAACAAGGAATGGTTTCATCCTTAGTTACAGCAAAACCCGAAGAACTAAGAATACACATTGAAGAAGCAGCAGGTGTTTCTAAGTACCGAGAACGTCGAAAAGAAACCGAAAGAAGAATTAAAAAAACTAAAGAAAATTTGGGGAGGGTTAATGATATCAGAGAGGAAATCACCAGACTTATTAGGAGATTAAAATCTCAAGCTAATGCAGCAAAAAAATATAATGATCTCAAACATACAGAGAAAGATTTAGAATTAAAAATTGCTATATTATTTTCTCTTGAAGCAAAAAGAAAGAAAGAAAAATTAGATACCCAATTGGCTGAGTTACAAAAAGACCTCTCTATTAAAGAATCGAGAGTCTTAGCTGGTCAATCTAGTTTAGATCAGTATAAAACAGAACATGAAGAGGTTATTTCGCAGTACGAATCTGCTCAAAAAGATTTCTATGAGGTTGGTTCAGAGATTGCTCGAAATGAGCAGCATCTTCAAAGTCTAAAAACTGATATTTTAAAATTGCAAACAGAATTGCAACAGACTCAGTCAGCTTACCAAGAGTCACTATCAAAAACATTAGATTTTGAAAATCTTTCTCCAAAGGAAAAAGCACTACACCTAATGGATGATCTCATTGAAAATATCCCACAGAAATTTATTAAAGATAAAGCCATTCAGCTAAAAGATCTTCTCTTAAGTATTTTTAATATTGTTATTGAGCAATCAAAAGACTTGAGTAAAGAATATTTAGAGCGTGAAGCAATATTGCAAGGAGAGTTACAAAAAAAACAAAGTCTAGAAAAAGAGGTTTCTAAAAGTTTGAATGAACTAATTCAGAAAAGCTCTATTTCTGAATCACAACTTAATCAAATTCGTCAGGAACAATCAAAAGTAAACAGTGAGATCTCACAACTCGAAAACCAAAAATCTCTAGCAGAGCTGGATGTGAAGGTCGTCAATGAAAAAATAACTGAATTAAAAATAGAAATAGGATCACATAGTGTTCATCTGCAAAATGCATTTGATAAGATTCAGGGTTCGGGGCAAAGCCTTGATCAAGTTCACGAAAACGAATATGCAGAATATACATTTGAGCAATTGGAGGCTGATTTAGATTCAGTTCGAGCAAAAATTTCTCGTTTAGGAGCAATTAACTTAGCTGCTCCTGATGAGATTGATGCAGAAACCAAAAGAAAGGAAGAATTAGATCTTCAATATAATGATCTCACAGATGCACTAGAAAAGTTAAATCAAGCTATTTCTAAAATTGATAAGGAAACGAAAGAAAAATTTATTCAAAGCTTTAATGCAGTTAATGCCAGATTACAGGAAATGTTTCCGATCCTTTTTGGTGGTGGTCGTGCAGAGTTATTCTTAACTGAATCCAATTATCTACATGCCGGTGTTAAATTAATGGCTCAACCTCCCGGTAAGAAGAATTCTTCAATTTCTCAATTATCTGGTGGAGAAAAAGCTATGACTGCACTTGCATTAGTTTTTGCTTTATTTGAATTAAATCCAGCACCTTTTTGTCTACTTGATGAAGTTGATGCACCTCTTGATGATTTAAATACATCAAGATTTATAAATATGGTTGACCAGATGTCACAAAAAATTCAATTTATTTGTATTACCCATAATAAGGTTTCTATGGAAAAAAGTGATTTTTTAATGGGTGTAACAATGCAGGAGGCAGGAGTGTCTCGAGTAGTTTCAGTTGATGTGAAGCAAGCAGTAGAATTTGCTGCTAAATAAGAATGAATCTAGAAAATCAAGATATTTATTTGATTAGCTTTGGAATCTTTTTATTTTTTTTGACTATCTTTGTTGTTGCGAGACAAATATCTAATCGCAATAAAATTCCTTTAAAAATAGATGGCAACTCTGAGGTAGTTCTTGAACAGAGTCAGATTGATTTTGAAGATGAAAGTGCTGATCAGCAGGAAATTGTTGGTTTCTATTTATTTTCTATTGACGGTTCACCATTTAGTTTTGAGCAATTGAGTAATTATTTTCAAAATCTATCGTTAACTTACAACAATGAATTTTTTTTTATGACGAAGTTTGAAAAGGAAATTTTCAGAGTTGCAAATGCAAAAAAACCTGGAACCCTGGATTTAACATCTAATACCAATGCACTGATGATAGTCACGGATCTTCTTGATCAAATAGATCCAGTTCAGACCTACGATGACATGGTAGATTTTGCAAGTCAATTTAGTGAAGTTCATCATGCAAATATCTGCGACTTTGAGAGAAAACCAGTGTCTAAGCAATTAATTAATCACTTTCGTAACAAAGCAACAGAAATTGCTAAGGAACAGACTTTAGAGAAGATTCAATGAATAAGATTGCACTTAAAACACAGTACAATCATCTCAAAGAAAATTTACTCCAACATAATTACAATTATCATGTTTTGGATGATCCAACTATTTCTGATGGTGAATACGATAAGTTGTTCCGTGAACTGCAGAGTTTCGAAACTCAATACCCTGAATTAATTACTCCCGATTCACCAACCCAGCAGGTTGGTTATGCACCATTAGATGAGTTTCAATCTTTTGATCATTTGCAGCCAATGTTATCTTTGAGTAATGTCTTTAATGAGACTGAATTTAGTGAGTTCCATGAACGCATTCTAAAGCGCTTAGTTCATGAAAAGAATGTGGACTATATATGTGAGCCAAAACTTGATGGCACAGCTATTTCATTGATTTATGAACATGGAAATTTAATTACAGCTGCAACCCGAGGTAACGGTACTGTTGGTGAAGATGTTTCTAAAAATGTCAAAACCATAAAATCGATCCCCCATAAATTAAAGCAATCACAAAATTTTCACATTCCAGATTATATTGAGATCAGGGGAGAGATTTTTATTACCAAAAAAAATTTTGAGAATTTAAACTATGTTGCAAAAAAAGAAGAAACAAAGATTTTTGCCAATCCAAGAAATGCAGCATCTGGAAGTTTGCGTCAATTGGACTCAAATATTACTGCAAAAAGGCCATTAAGCTTTATAGCTCACGGTATTGGTCGGTGCGAAGGCATTGACTTTGTGTCTTTGGAAGAATTTTATAGTTTTCTTAAGTCCTCTTTAATCCCCATAAATCGCCTAACTAAAATTTATAGTACAACTCAGGATTGCATGAATTACTACAATAAAATTTTGAACATGCGTGAGCAAATACCATATGAGATTGATGGAGTAGTATTCAAAGTTAATGATTTTGGATTTCAAGAACGTTTGGGTGCTGTATCAAGAGCTCCAAGGTGGGCAGTTGCATACAAACTCCCTGCTGAAGAGGTAACAACTATTCTGAAGGATATTAATTTCCAAGTGGGAAGAACAGGATTATTGACTCCGGTTGCAAGACTTGACCCTGTTGAGATAGGAGGAGTTACTGTTAGCAATGCTACCCTGCATAATATTGATGAAATAAAGCGGTTAAATTTAAACATTGGAGACCGAGTTCTGTTACATAGGGCAGGGGATGTCATTCCCAAAGTTGTAAAAGTTGTTAAAGCAAATAAAGCTGGCATTGAGACAGAAATTCCAACACTTTGCCCCGAGTGTGGAGCAAAGATTGTGCCTGTGCACACATCAGATTTAAAGTGTTCCGCTGGTTTAAGTTGTCATAAAGTGCAAAAAGGGCAGATAATCCACTTTATATCCAAGAAAGCCTTTGATATTGATGGTTTAGGAAATGAAATTGTGAACACATTATTTACTGAGTCATTGTTGCAAAATCCTGCCGACCTTTTTAATTTGCACCTCCATAAAGAGCACATTGTTAACCTTGAGGGCTTTGGAGAAAAGTCATTTGACAATTTAGTAAATTCAATCAATGTCTCAAAAAAAATTACTCTCACCCGTTTTATATATGCTTTGGGTATTCCTGAAGTTGGTGAATCAACGGCCAATAATCTTGCCAATCATTTCTTGAGCTTCTCCGATATATTTTCAGCAACCTTTGATGATCTTCTGGATGTAAATGATATTGGACCAAAAGTTGCTAACAATATAACAGAATATTTTACGACTCCTCAGATGCAGCAGTTGATCGAGGACATTCAAAAACACATTGAGATCGAGGAACCTCAAGTAGTTGATCTTGAGCATCAGATTTTGCGGGGCATAAATATTGTGTTAACAGGAAAATTTGAAACGTTATCTAGAGAGGAAGCCAAAGAGAAGTTAATCAGTCTGGGTGCCTCTGTGACATCATCTGTTTCATCGAAAACTGATCTGGTGATTGCAGGAGAAAAAGCTGGATCAAAACTAACAAAAGCAAATACACTAGGTATTAAAGTTATCTCAAGTGATAAATATGAAGATTTTATTTCAAGACCGTCGAATTTTATTTAACATCATCTTTTGCGGAATTATGTTGATATCTTGCACATCTGCTCCCCCTCAGGATCCTGATAATATTTGTAATATTTTTAAAGAAAAAAGAAGTTGGTATAAAGCAGCAAAACGTACTGAAGATAGGTGGAAGTTACCACCCTATGTTTTGATGTCTTTTATTTTTCAAGAGTCCAGTTATCAAGCAAAAATTCGACCTGAACGAGAAAAATTATTTGGGGTTATTCCCTGGACAAGACCATCTTCTGCAAAAGGTTACTCTCAAGCCCTAGTTTCAACTTGGGAAGACTACAAGAAAGAAACTGGAAATAGGTTAGCTCGCCGTGATAATTTTACAGATGCTGCTGATTTTATTGGATGGTATGCCTCTAAAGGATATTTTCAAGGATTTGATCGAAGGGATGCAAGGTCACTGTATCTTGCTTATCATGAGGGTTATAACGGATTTAAGAATAAAACATACAGAAAAAAACAATGGTTAATCAAAGTTGCTGATCGAGTTCATGCGAAATCACAAATTTATGAAGTGCAGTATTGGCAATGTGCAAAAGATTTAGAAAAAAGAAGAAGATTTTTTTAAGAATACATTGATTTTTTAAAAATAAACTTTAGTTAAATAATATGAGCATATTTAGAAATATTAACATCTTGCTTTGTTTATTTTTGACAGCAGCCTGTTCAACCACTCAGTCTTTTTATGTGGATGTAGATCGGGTAGATAACTTTGAACTATTGAACTACGACAGTTTCCAAATCACTGCTCAGAAAGATAATTTATCTCCAGAAATTAACCCAATTGTTGTCGATTCCATTAAAAATGATTTACAAAATGAATTAATTCTTCGAGGTATGTCGGTGAATACAGATGCACCTATTGTGATGGAAATTAGTTTTGCCACAAAGGAGGAGGTTGATTCAAATTACAGTTATTTCAATTCAAGATATTATCGCAGCTATTATGGTTATCCTTTTTATGATGATATTGAATCCAAACCAACATTTTTATTTCGTTTAACGGTAAAAGATGCTGCAACAGGGAATGCCCTGTGGACAGGATTTACCAGCTACAATCAATACCGTCTTGATGATTCTGGTGATGTGGAAGCACGCTCTGCTTTAATAAATTCTCTTCTGAACCGGTTATAAATACCGCTGTGGAGTCAATGACTTCGCAACTTTTTTTGATACAGGTAGTTGCTGATTTAAAACTATTGCAACAATGTAGTCTGCCAAAAGTGGTGCATAACAAGACCCTCTTGATCCTAGACCAGAAATACAAAGCACCCGATTATTATCTAATGCTCCAGCAATCGGTGTATGATCAGGAGTCCCCAGCCGTTCTCCTTGCCAAAAGTGTGTAAATTGATCCGCATCTTCCTTTAAACCAAAAAGTTTTTGGCTTTTATGGATTTTCTCAATAAGTGATTCATCCAAATCATCTCCGTTTTTTGAGTATGAGCTAGCAATCCAGTTAATAGTTTCAACTTGAGGTGTGATGCAACAGTCATGATTAATGGGCATCATAGGGTCGATAAATTCAGATGAATTGATCCCTGCCATTTTTCCTTGAGTAGTCTTTAAACCTTTAAATAAGGAGAGGGATGATGCTCCCATACAAAATACAATCCCATCATAGTTTTTATAAGTTTGGTCATGAAAGAATAATTTTACACTTTGATCATGACATTCATACTTTTCAAATTCGTGATCTCCAAAGAACTTTATATGATTTTGATTAAGCAGTTTTGAGATAAGTTTTTTTGGCTGCAATAGCAGACCATGATTTATTTTTATGGCTGGATATGATGAAGGAGATGAGGTGATCTTTTGCAGATTTTTTGTATCCAATTCTTCAAAAAGATCGTCTCTACCCAAATTTTTAATCTTTTGATTCCATTCTTTTTTATTTTCATCTGTTGCCAACATCACAATTCCAGAATTTCTTAGATTAAGTTCATGAACGTAAAATCTGTAGGCATGATAATAAGATTGGGTAAGAAAATAAGATCTTGGATCATTACCTAAAGAAAATTTAGGATACATTGATAAAAAGGGACCGGATGAGGTTTCACAGTTTGGATGTTTTCCTCTATCAAAGACATCAACTGAAATATTTTTTTGAGAAAGTTTGTATGCCAGGGTAGCCCCTGCTATCCCTGAACCAATAATGGCAATATTTTTGCACACCTTTGGAGCATATGTTTTTTTGGAAATAGTCCCACATGATCTATGCCTTTTATTTTGAAAACCTGGTATTTTTTTAACGATAAAACCATTTTGTGTTAATGATCTTCGAACAACACCAGCTGCAGTAAAAGATGAAAATGAAGCACCATCAGCACTTAACTTACTAATTGTTTGACATAATTCATTTGTCCACATTTGCGGATTCTTACTTGGAGCAAATCCATCTAGATACCAAGCATCAATTGAGTCTTCCTTAACAGATGTTAAACCAATTTCCACTTCTTCTGTAATTAAAATTAGTTGTAAAGAAATATCAGGGAATTCAATAACTTCGAAACCATTCATTTGAATAGGTTTATTATTTTGAAAGATTCCTATTTCATCTGCTAATTCTGGAAAAGATCGTAAAAGAAAAGTTTCAATTTCATCTGGTATCGCAAACTTATCGATGCCAATATAGGTCAGTGAAAAGTCATAAGAGTTTTTCTTCCATTCACGCAAAGTTGCAAGAAAATTCAAGCCCAACCCAAAACCTAACTCACAAATAGAAAAATTCTCATTTGAAAATTTACTCCATCGGTCAGCTAAATTATTTCCATTGACATAAATTTCATGGGATTCATGCAATCCATTTTGTTGAAAATAAATATCATCAAAATCTTTGCTAAAAAAACCTTTGTTAGTCACCGATAAGTTGGGAAAGTCAATTTTCAGTGGATGCTTCATACTAGAACAGTTAAAATAAATTACTCTTATATTTTATGCGTTTTTTTTACCTTTGTTCATTCATTATTATTTTTTTAACAGCTTGTTCTGATGATATACCCATACCGACCCCAAAATTAAACTCCCTAGAAAAGTTAGAAAGACATTCTGAGAATTTTGCCAAAGGTATTTACTCCTATGACAATGGAATCCATGTTGCGATCGGGTACGGAATTGCGAATTCTATCCTGATTGAGGGAAATACAGGTAATATCATCATTGATACTACCGATGACGTTGCTCAAGCAGCAGAGGTGTTAAAAGAATTTCAAAAGATTAACAATAATCCTATTGAAGCTATAATTTATACCCATAACCACGGCGATCATGTTTTTGGCGCTTCAGCATTTTACCATGCACAAGAAGAAGCTCCTTTAGTAATTGCACACGCAACCACTGCAGCTAAAGTTAATACTATTTTGGGTAAGTTACAACCCATTATTTCCTTACGTAGCAGTCGAATGTTTGGCACCAACTTACCACCTGAAGATGTGATTAATGTCGGGTTAGGACCATTTCTTGCAGCCGGAGATAATGCACCAGGCTATATTGCTCCTAATTTAACTTTCGAAAAAGAACTGAAACTCAATATTGCTGGAATACAACTAGAATTATTTCATGCACCGGGAGAGACAGATGACCAAATTTTTGTCTGGTTACCCGAATTTAATGCATTGATGCCAGGAGATAATTTTTATGAAACATTCCCGAATTTATACACTTTGAGAGGAACCTCCCACCGAGATGTAAAAGGTTGGATTCGAAGTATTGATCATATGCGATCCTTGCAACCAACAAGACTATTTCCCAGTCATACGATGCCTGTTGAAGGGGAGGAAGTGATGGAAGCTTTGACTGTTTACCGGGATGGGATGCAATTTATCCATGACCAAACCCTCAGGTTAATGAATAAAGGTTTTACGGCTGACGAGATTATTGAATCAATTCAATTGCCAGAGGAACTTGCAGAATCTCCTTATTTGGTAGAGTTTTATGGAACTGTCAGATACTCCATTAGATCTATATTTAACGGCTATTTAGGATGGTTTTCTGGCAATCCAGCTGATCTTGATCCTTTAACGATTTCCCAAAAAGCAGAAAAGATTTCAGTTCTTGCAGGAGGTGATGAGGCACTTTTCAATGAATTGCAAAATGCCTATAACAATAAAGAAATGCAATGGGTACTGGAGCTAGCAGATCTTCTTCTGGCAAGAGAATTTAATGTATCGCAAGTTCAAGATATAAAATTTGATGCCATTGCTTACTTAGGAATTCGGGAATCTAACCCTCCGCGGCGCAATTATTTATTGTCAATGGCTCACGAATTTGAATCGGGCAGACCATACACCTCACTCACAGAAAGAAGTCCTGATATCTTATCTCAAATGCCATTGGAAACATTTTTGGAGATTTTGACAATTCGCATGAATCCTGAAAAATTCTTGGGTAAAAAACTCAAAGTATGTCTGGGATTTGATTCTGGAAAACAATTTAATTTATATCTTAGAAATAGTATTTTAGAAGTAAATACTATCGACTCTGATCAATCATCCTGTGATATTGCTATGGAATCCTCTGAGCAAATTTTCAAAGAGGTGCTAGCTGGGATAAGAAATCCTATTGTGTCCATTGCAGCTGGTGACATAGTTGTTAGTGAGGGTTCTAATGTTGAATTCCTCTCATTTCTAGCTGATTTTAGAGACTAATTTTTTCCAGTAGGAATATCTTTAAAAGCTAGCCCTTTATCTGCACGTGCTTCTTGGGGTAAGCCTAACACTCGTTCTGCAATAATGTTTTTAAGGATTTCATCAGTACCACCGGCTATACGTAGTCCCGCAGCACCCATCCAAGCTTGTTGAAATTCAAAGGTTTTTTGATCCTTCTCCATGAGCATGCCAGCCATATCAGCAGCATCCATACCAAAATTGCCAATAGCTTGAAGTTTATTGGCACTCACAACTTTGGTGATTGATGCTTCTGGACCAGGAGTATCTCCTCGCGATAAAGCAGACATAGTTCTGAGTTTAGTATTTTTAAGACCATTAGCCTCACAATACCAATCAGCAATTGATTCTCTCACTGCTTGATTTTCAATCATAGGGGCACCTCTATCATCTTGTTGCTTAGCCAATTCAAAAGCTTCACGGGCATCCACTCCATTTGCATCTCCAACGGCAAGGCGTTCATTCATTAAGGTTGTGATAGCGACTTTCCAACCGTCACCAATTTCTCCCAAACGGTGAGAGTCAGGAATTTCTACATCATTGAAGTACACTTCATTGAAACTGGACCCACCAGTGATTTGCTGAATGGGTTTTACTTCAATACCTTTGGATTTCATGTCTACAAAAAAGAATGTCAAGCCTTTATGCTTTGCAGCTGATGGATCGTGTCGGACGACGAGAATACCATAATCACTAAATTGAGCACCTGAGGTCCAAACCTTTTGCCCATTGACTATCCATTTATCTCCATCTTGAACCGCTTTTGATCGTAATCCTGCAACATCAGAGCCCGCAGAGGGTTCTGAGAATAATTGACACCAGATTTCTTTTCCTTCTGCCATTGGGGGCAAGTATCTTGCCTTTTGTTCATCTGTGGCATATTCCATTAATACTGGTCCCGCCATTCCAAGACCAATTTCATAAATTCCTCTGGGTACATCGAATTTAGATTCTTCTTCACTCCAAATAATTCTCTCAATCGGAGAAGCTCCAATACCACCAAATTCTTCAGGCCAATGCAGCATTGCCCAACCAGCATCATATTTTTTCTTTTGCCAAACCCTAGCTTTTTCTAATACCGATTCATTCCCAACATTCATTTTCTCGGTCGAGTTAGTCTCAGCAGATTTAAGTTCTGCATTCTCCTCTAACCATGCACGGCATTTTGCTCTAAATTTTGCTTCTTCTGGGGTATCTTTAAAATCCATATTTTCTCCTAAGATTGAGTATTTGCTTGTTCTAAACTTTGAATAAGTTTTTCTTTCCAACTGGCTAATGAACCAAGATTGAGTGATAACAGTTTTGAACGTTTGTAAAAAAGATGGCAATCATATTCCCATGTAAAACCATTCCCACCATGAGTTTGAATATTTTCTTGCGCACATAGTTGAAAAGCTTTGGTTGCTGAGACTCTAGCAGTTGCTGCAGCTGCTGGCAGTTCAGCAGCATCAGTTGACAATGCCCACGCAGCATAATAAGAGTTAGATTTTGCAAGTGTAAGTGCGATATACATATCTGCTAGTTTATGTTTAATAGCTTGAAAAGAGCCAATAGGACGCCCAAAGGCATAACGCTCTTTTGCGTAAGCATTTGCCATATCTAAAGTCTCTTGAGCACCACCGATCTGCTCAAAAGCAAACAGAGTTGCAGCATGATTTAGAATTTTTTCGGCATGTAACCAACCTGATCCACTATCACCAATTATCTCTGCAGGAGTATTTTTAAACTCAATGGAAAAATAACCACGACTCTCATCAATATTATTTTGTTTCTCAACAGTGACCGAAGCATCTTTTAAATTAACTAAGCACATAGTTGCATGATTATTTTCTTTAGCCACAACTATGGCATGAGAAGCTACTTCAGCATCCGGCACTGCTATTTTCTTTCCAGATAACTTTCCATCTGCATAATTAACCACAAGATTTTGTTCTGTGGGTGCAGCTGCGGTTTCTGCCATTGCAAAGGTACCGACAACTTCACCACTGACTAGTTGTGGCAGAATCTGTGTTTTTTGCTCTTCAGATGCAAACTCTAACAAAGCTTCTGTAAATAAATAAACGGAAGATGAGAAGGGCACTGGAGCTAATTGGCGCCCAAGTTCTTCAGCAATAACACAAAGTTCAAGGTGACCTAAACCCAAACCTCCAAATTCTTCAGGTATCCTAATACCGGTCCAGCCCAACTGCACAATTTTCTGCCACAGTTCTGGATCATAATTACTTTTAGTCTCCATCACAGCACGACTAGCTTTCAAAGCTTCTTCTTTTATCAAGAACTTACTAGCTTCATCTTGAAGCAATTTTTGATCGTTCGAAAAATCAAGATTCATAATTTTTTATTTTTTGTTGATACAATTAGTTTTACAAACTTTTGAAATTATATTACTTTTGAAAACAGATAAAAACTCCTAAGATGAAGGTTAATAAAGAAGATAGTATTGGTTTCCAACCCAAAAGAAGTAGTAATTTATTCCTTGGGGTGGTTTTTGTGTTGATTCTATCAGGAATTTTATTTCTCGGTTTGCGCTCTGAACAAACAATTTCCAAAATCGACAATATCTATGATCCTTTAGATGAAAGAATAGGCTTGATCGAAGAACAACTATTGCTGCTCGATGAAGTTTCATCAGATTCCATTGGCGAGGTAGGCACAGAACTGCAATTTTTAGACGAACAAATTCGTTTATTATGGGATTTAAGCAACAAACGCAACAAAGTAAACATAGCTACTCTTACTACAGAGTTAGCTAAAGTAAATGAGATCATTGCCTCCATTCAACTTGTTATTGACGAAGTTCTTCCACAGTTGCAACAAGCAGTGGGCACCCTCAACCTCAAGACTGCTAATCTTGATAATCTTGAGGGCTCTACCAACTCAATAGCTGTTGATGTGCAGCAGCTCCAGCGACAGATTCTATTTATTGAAGAATCTTTGCAAGCTTTGGAAGCCTATCGTGCTCAAAACAACCAACTGCTCTTAGAGATTCAAAATTCTATCAATAACGAAGAGCCTGAAGCCAGCCCAACACCCTCAACTAATGAATAGATATTTATTACAAATTTTGGTGTTCTTAGCCTTTATACCCTTTGTTATCCTCATCGGTGGCATTTTTATTGTGATCTTACCAATCATTTTCAGTGGCATGACCTACAATGCTTATAACTTTAATCGCAATAGTGAATTCGTCGTTTATTTAATCTTAACTTTGCTCAGTATTTTCATTGCTTTGAGCATGCTTGGCATCGTATAAAACAAAGCCTATAATCACGATTCAGTTTTGGGGATGTGATGGAACTGGTAGACATGCTTGGCTTAGAACCAAGTGCCGCAAGGCGTGGGGGTTCGACTCCCTCCATCCCTACCAAATTTGTTAAAATACATTTATGAAAGATGAAGACTTAATGAAATTGAGCGAGCATTTTTTTGAAAAATGTCCGACAGAAGCAAGGAATTTTTTTCATCAAATACTAGCTAAATTGGATGAAATCGAAAAAAAACTTGATGGTTTAGAAACAAAATAGACCTAGTCAAAAAAATTAATTTGCATAAAAATCCAAATTCCAAGAGTTATCGAGGATGATGATTGTTGGCAGTGATGAAGCTATAAATCCCTCCATTACTCCTAAAATGTTACTATCAAACAGTGAAAGTTTTACGCACACCTGAGAAGTACTTTGAAAACCTCAAAGATTTTAATTTTGCACCTAACTATCTGACAATTCTATTTCAAGGACATCAGTTACAAATGCATTATCTCGATGAAGGAAGTAATCAAGAGGAGGTAGTTTTATTACTGCATGGTGAGCCAACATGGTCATATCTGTATCGACATATGATTACACCCTTAGTCGATGGGGGGAAACGGGTGATTGCTCCAGATTTAATTGGATTTGGTAAATCAGATAAATTGATCACAGCTGAGCATTACAGTTATGAGAATCACGTTGCTTGGGTGCAATGTCTGATCGAAGCGTTAGATCTTAAAAATATCATTTTATTTGCTCAGGATTGGGGCGGGTTGATTGGATTAAGGATTTTAGCGCATCATCAAGATAGGTTCTCTGGATTAGTGGTCTCAAATTCGGATTTGCCAGTGGGGCAGGGAGCTACGAAGGGTTTTATGCAATGGCTAGCATTTAGTCAACAAGTGGAAAACTTTAATTGCGGTAAAATTGTTAACCAAGGCAGTATGAAGGCTCTAGATGCAGATGAAATAGCTGCATATAACGCACCCTTTCCTGATGAATCGTATAAGGTTGGACCTCGGGTGTTTCCGCGATTGTTTCCCTTGATTGCTAGTGATCCTGAGGCACAAGAGAATGTGCTTGCTTGGGAGAAATTGAGAGGCTTTTCACAACCTACGATTACTGTTTTTGGGACTCATGATGAAGCTTTCATTGGTGCAGAAAAAAACTTTATTGATATTGTGCCTGGTGCCAAAGACAGGATGCATCAAATTATAAATGCCGGTCATTTTTCGCAAGAAAATCAACCTCAAGCTTTAGTTGAAGCTATTTTAACAATTTAAGTTTTTGCTATAATTTTGAGATGCAAACAAAAATTCCACCCCCGATAGTGACATTGATCTTTGTAGGTATTTTATATTTATCTAATTCTCTAATTACACCTTTTGAGTTGGCATACCAAAGTGTAATTGGGATTTTTCTTATTTTAAGCGGGCTTGGTATCTTAATTGCATCAGTGAGAGTATTTCGTAAAGTGGGCACCACAGTTAACCCGGTCGATCCTGATCAAGCTTCGATGCTTGTCGTCGAGGGCCCTTTTACTTTTTCCCGTAATCCAATGTATCTTGGTATGAGTGAAATACTTATTGGTTTTGGTTTTATTTTTGGTGCTTGGCTAACACTTCCTATTGTTGCATTGTTTATGATTTACATAACAATTTTTCAAATTCTTCCAGAGGAAGCAGTAATGAAAGAAAAGTTTGCAGATTATGACGAGTATTGTTCCAAAGTGAGACGTTGGATATAAATGAGTAATGAGTTTGTTCTCTCAAAGGAAGTCCCGCAACACACAATAAACCAACCTGCACATCCAAAACATTATGCTTTTAGAACTGAAGCTTCATTAAATGATTTATATCTGTTTACTCAAGGTCAACCTTTTGAGTTGTATCAGACCCTTCGAGAAAATGCCCCCGTGTACTTTCATGATCCTATGCCTACAGACCCGGAACCTGGTTATTGGGCATTAACTAGTTACGAAGACATAAAATTTGTGTCCATGAATCCTGAGATTTTTTCATCTCAGTATGCCACTGGAAACTTGCTAACATTAGGGGAAGAAGAGAACCGGCACCCTCGATTATTTCAAACAACTATAGATCATATGCTCAATTTAGACGGAGAAATGCATCTTGGGTTGCGCAAAGAGCATATGCCTTTTTTTCGACCAAATTTTGTTGCAGAATTGCAAGAGAAAGTTTCTCTTAAAGTTTCAGCATTACTTGATAATATTAGTGACATGGGTGAATGCAATCTTGTAAAAGAGGTCTCCCAACAGTTACCTATATTTACTCTCTCAGAAATTCTAGGCATACCCGAAGCTGATAGACAAAAACTTGTCGATTGGATGGAGTTTCTAGAACTGGCTCAGTATTTTGCTGTTGAACAAATTAAACAAAAGAATGAAGGTCATTCTGATAATACTCCTGATCCAGCAATGATTGACATGTTCAATGCCATGGTGGATGAAATGTTTGATTATGGCAAATCTATTTTGCAAGCTAAACGAGAAAAGCCTTCTAATGATCTTCTCAGTGCCATTGCAAATGCAAAAATTGAAGGAGAAAAATTATCCCAAGAATTTTTAGATGGTTCTTGGTTATTAATTATTTTTGCAGGCAATGATACTACTCGAAATACAATGAGTGGTGGTGTGAAATTATTGCATGATAATCCTGATCAAAAGGAGCTGTTAATCAATGACCTGAATTTGATGGATAATTTTGTCAATGAAACGGTTCGTTGTGTTTCACCAGTCATTCATATGCGCAGAACAACATTACAAGAAACTCAAATTGGACATCAAAAAATTGGCCCCTATGAAAAAATTGCCTTATGGTATGGAGCTGCCAATCGTGACCCTGCTGTATTTAAAGATCCAAATAGTTTTAATATTCTCAGAAAAAATGCAGATAAGCACTTAGCTTTTGGGATTGGGAGACATACTTGCTTAGGCAAGCCTGTTGCCTTGATGCAACTTCGAGAATTCTTTTCACAATTTTTGACTCGTTTCCCTGATTATCAAGTTAATGGAGAGTGGAAAGTTGCTCCCAATAATTTTGTACATGCAATCCAAGAAATGCCAATTACATTAAAATAGTATTTCCAAAAAAGTGTAAAAATCTTGGCATTTGGATATACTGCGACCCACACTTTTGAATCATGATCCCCCAACGATTTAACTTGATCTTATATTCCACTTTAGCTGTCATTATCTGTTACATCGATAGAGTAAATATTTCTGTGGCCATCATTCCTATGCAGGAACAATTTGGATGGAGTGACTCACAGGTTGGATTTATTTTTTCATCTTTTTATCTGGGGTATATGTTAACCATGGCTTTGGGTGGCTATTTAGCTGATCGCTTCGGAGGAAAATTTGTTTTAGGTTGCGGAGTGGTTTTATGGTCTTTGTTTACTATTTTGACCCCACTTGCAGCCCATAATGGTTTTTTTGTGCTGTTAATTATGCGAGTACTCCTAGGGCTTGGAGAGGGAGTTACATTCCCAGCATGGCATAGTTTGTATGCAAGATGGATTCCTTTTAAAGAAAGAACCAGAGCCATTGCTTTTACCAACAGTGGAATTGCAATTGGAACAATTATTGGTTACATAGGTACTCAACTCATCATCATTAGTTTGGGTTGGGAATGGGCCTTTTACCTTTTTGGAGTTATCGGCATTATTTGGTTCTTTTTTTGGAACAAAAATGTAACCTCTTACCCCAGAGACCATAAAAAAATATCTTCTGAGGAATTAAGTTATATTGAAGATAATGCTCCTGCATCTGAAGCTATTACGCAAATACCTTTATCCAAACTACTAAGCAATCTTCCATTTATAGCTATCATAGTTGCAACTTTTGCTAATAATTGGAGTTTATTGGTTTTTTTATCTTTTTTACCAAAGTTTGTTGATAACGAATTAGGTGTTGACCTTTCGTCAGGATCTTTTTTAGTTCTTATCATCATCCCCAGCATTGTTTCTGTAATTGCCCTTAACTTGGGTGGATATATTGCAGATACCTTGATAAAGAAAGGTTATAAAGTAATCAAGGTAAGAAAAAGTGCAAATTCTATTGGTTTTTTTGGTTCGGCAGCATGCTTATTCACCATCCCATTTTTAAATGATGTCTACACGATAATTGGCCTTATTTGTATGACCAATATTTTTACAGGAGCAGCAGCAGGGGGGTTTGGTGTTAATCATGCTGATTTAGGTCCTAAATCTACAGGTACCCTAGTTGGAATTGCCTCAACTTTAGGAACTGCCGCAGGGGTATTAGGCAATATTATTTCTGGAATTGTGCTTGATTTAACTCAATCTTGGACTTTGGTTTTCTTTATAGCTGCAGGACTGCTCGTATTTGGAGGAATTTTTTATTTATTATTTGCCAGCGATAAAAAACAATTCGATTAAAAACACTTAAAAGCTATACATAACAGGGTATTTACAGAAAAAAAGTGTGTTTTTTTTGGTCAAAATGCTATATTAAGCAAACTTATTTCATTTATTTAGGGGATTATATGTTTAATTTTAGAAATTTTACGGCATTAGCACTGTTTATTGGTTTTACAACAGTCCAAGCTGATGTTGAGGAAGTCATTGTTACTGCTAATAAGAAAGAGGAAACCGTACAGGATATTCCAATGAATATTTCGGTTATAACTGATGTAGATATTCAAGAGAGAGGTATTTCTACACCAGAAGACTTTTTAAGATCTTTAGCCGGTGTCACAACACCAGGTGGATCAAGGTATTTTACCTTTCGGGGTCTTAATACCAGTTCTGCCCAAAGATCATCGGGTACAACATCAACTTATGTAGATGAAGTTCCAGGTGAAGTTATGAACATTTTTGATATCGAGAGAATTGAGGTGCTTAGAGGGCCTCAAGGTACTCTTTACGGATCAAATGCAGTTGGTGGAACAATAAGATATATAACAAAAATGCCTGATGCTTCAGGTTTTGATTATAGCTATCAACTAGAATATGGAAAGAAAAAATATGCTCCTAACTCTGCTGTGAGTTATAACGCAATGGTGAATGTCCCCTTAAATGATAACCTTGCTGTGAGAGCAACATACTCAAAGTCGCTTGACCCCGGTATTTATCAAAACGTTATGACAATGGATATGGGTGTTGGTGATCAAGACGATGAGAGATATGTGATAACTCTTGGTTACGAAAACGATGCTCCAAGGTTTCATGATGGAAAGGTCACTTCCATGGTGCGATACATTGTTAACGATAGACATGATGAGGGAATGAAGGAAAAAGGCAACGGTGATAAACCAGGTAATGCTGATATTAATAGTGCTGACTGTGGTCCCGAGGCTGATTTCTGGTATAACTATATGGACCAACCTAATAGTTGTAGAGTTCGAGGAATTGCAAATAGCCTTGGAAGAGATTGGAGTCAATTTAATCCTTTGCTTGCTTTTGCTGAAGTTACTGATGAAATTCACAATGTTGTGACTACATCTCTTGTATCAACAACCTCAGTTGAATCAGAGTATTTCACTACTACCGTTATCACCATGGATTCTGACTACGATGAAGATAGTGATACAGAGTGGTCAAGAATTGATATGGATGATCTTTATTCAGGTCCATTAGTTGTTACATCTGACGATGAAACTGAAATAAGGGAAATTCGTCTCACCTCAAATCCAGGCATGGTTGAATGGACACTTGGATATTATGACTACAAATCAAAAGCTGACCCAAATTCGGTTGTCGAAACTCAATATGGAAGCAGTGCTGATGCCTATGATTATATTGCTAACGTTATTATGGGTTGGACAGGACCAGATGGTTCAGCATATTGTCCTCCTTATTGTGAGGGTGATCTTGGCTATCCTTATATTTACTATGGCAGCTATACTTATTACAACTATTCTGAAGAACAAGCTCTTTATGGTCAGGTTGCTTTAAATCTTGATAAATGGACATTTACTGCTGGCTTTAGAGATTATGAAATCGCAGATGGTTTCAAATCTTCAGAGTTTGGAGTTTTTTATGGCGGATCTTTTGGTTGTGATGGAACAGCACCAGAGGGCACAACTTGTTCTGAAGAAAACGGGTCAGAATCTGACAACAGACCTAAATTTACTGCTACCTATCAACCCAATGAAAATTTAACACTTTTTGCTGTTTCTTCAGCAGGATATAGACCAGGTGGAAACAATGCTGCCTTGCCATACTTCTGTGCTAATGATCCAGAGGCCAGTTCTTTCCAAAGAAGATATACCTCGGATAGAGCTGAAAATACTGAGTTTGGTGTCAAGGCAAGAGGTGATTCATTCAATGTAAATGCCACCTATTTCATGATTGATTGGACAGATATCCAAATAGGTATTGCTCCGGCATGTGGATGGAGCTTCCAAGCTAATGGTGGTGAAGCTGAAACTAGCGGTGTTGAGCTTGATTTTAGTTTTGCTCTTACAGATAGTTTATATGTTGATTTTGCCGGATCATTTATGAGTGCTGAAACTAGTGTTGATATGCCAAGTTTCGGGGCTGTTGCTGGTGACAGATTGCCGGGCTCTGTAGAAGAACAATATAATGTTGGTTTGAGTTACGAGTTTGTTTACGATTCAAAACCATCTTACGCAAGAATGGATATGCTCCACTATGGTGATAGTTATGCAACATTTGCACAAGATAAAAGTATGATGGCACCTAGTTATACTAAGTTTAATGTTAATGTAGGTATGGAGTTAAATGAAAACTCTTCACTTCAGCTTGTTGTAGATAATTTATTTGATAATAGAACACAAGCATTTGTTTATGCTATTAACAGTCCAAGTTGGAGACCTAGAGATTATCAACAATGGATACCACCAAGAACTATTGGTTTGCGTTATACCTATAGATATTAAACTCTATTAAAATTTAAAAAAACCAGGATTAATTCCTGGTTTTTTTTATTCAACAGTATATTTTTGAAAATAATCAAAGATTTCTTGCTTTGATCTTTGTCTAGCAGTAGTCCACTCACCAGTGTCAGCTAAATTTAATGGTTGCTTTGACTTATCTAAAATAATAACTCTGGGAATCCCTTTTTGAGGCATAATCTGAAAATACTGCATGAGCTCCATATTGATGTCATATCTTCCAACATCAATATGTAAAACCTCAAATTTTTCTTGCATATATTTTTTTATAGTGGGTAATTCAAGAGTCCCATCCAGAATTCTACAATCAGGGCACCAATTTGCTCCAAAAAAGAAAACAGGTTGTTTATTATTTTGTAGAGCATTTTCAATAAATTTATTTATATCACTTTCAGACAATAAAATATTTTTATAGGACTCTGGGAGTGGTTCTGAAACTACTTCGTTATCTGGAACAGGTAAATTCATCGAGAAAATGGGCAAAGCAAAAAAAAGCAAGTAAAATAAATTATACAATGGTGAGATTTTCTTTAGACAAATGAAGTTATTTTTAAAGTTTTTTTTCATATCATTATTGTTATTTTTCTTAAGTATGTCACTGATATTCATTTTTGCAAATGAATTACTTACTGTTTTTCCTGGAACAAAACTGGAACCTTCAATCATGTCTGAATGGAGAACTAGGACAATTCAACCAGCACTTTATGGCACTCTTGCCTATTTCATATTTAGATATTTAACTGGTAAAAATCCGACCTCTCCGGTTTGGCCAATTTTTGCTATCTTTAGTTTCTTTACTGCAGCCCAAATTTTCCTGTTTTTTGATGAAGAATATAAATTTGGATTAGCTGGTATTTTGACATTTGTTTGTTCAATTATTGTTATGCTTATTCTCCGTCTTGCCCATAATCAACTTAAGAATGAGATAAGGATAGATACATTTTGAATAAGATAAGCATCCGTTTAGTTTTGATAAATCTATTTTTAGTTGCAATGGCTGCGATTTATTTGCCCATTGGGCTTTGGGCTTTTGTAGCACCTATACAAGATGCTTTAGAATTAAATTTACCTTCATTATATGAGCAAGTTGGATTCTCAATCTTATCTCCAATAGGTTTTTCAGAATTTGCAGGTATTTATGGAGGATTAAACTTTTGCATTGGAGTTTTTTGCTTAGTAGGAATGTTTATAAGAGCATGGGCTAAATTTATGATAAGTTTCATTACTTTCTTAGTTGCAGGTATTGCATTTGGAAGATTATTTTTTTTGCTTTTAGGGACTCAAGCTGGACTGCCAATAATTGTAAATAGTTTTTTGAAATTCGAAATAATTGTTTTTTTTCTGGGTTTATTAATGCTAAAGTTTTTAAAAGATCTCGACGATACCACTAACTGAAGCAATATATAAAATATAAAAAGTCAGAAAAGAAATTCCAAACATTACCCCAATCCATCTTGATAAAACATATTTAGATATAATAAGTGCAAGTGCAATGAACATTGCAGTCGAGATTATAAGAGGAACTAAATCACGATCTAATAGTTGATTTGAAATCACAAAATTGGAAGAAATTCCTAGCAAAGGTATTACAAGTACAAAATTTAGGACATTTGATCCAATAATATTACCTACAACCATTTCATTTTTACCTTTTGATAATGCAGTAATAGTAGTTGCTAATTCAGGCAGGCTTGTCCCCAGTGCAAGAATTGATAAACCAATAATAAGCTCAGATACTCCCAAGTTTACTGCTACTTTTTCAGCATAGATCACTGTCAGATTTGAACCAATAACAATAAATAGGAATCCCATTAAGAGGTACATAAATTCCCGAATTTTTGAAAAATCAGTAGATATGGTTTCGATATCAATATTATTTTTATCTTGTAAAAGTGCATATATAAAAAACAAAAAAATCAAAATAAAACCTAATACCTCAATATTTGAAATTATTTGATCTTGGAGAGTGACAGCAAACAACATTACTACTAGAGCAACTGGAATAAGACTGATGAAATTTGCTTTGACCTTTACAGAGGCTATTGAAAAACAGGAAATCCCAAAAATTAAAGCAATATTGGCAATGTTGGAACCAACTATAGTTCCAATGGCAACGGACTCCAAACGATTAAAAATAGCACTTACAGCAACAAACAATTCCGGAATTGATGTACCCAATGCAACAATAGTCAAACCGATAAAAAATTCATTTACTCCAAAGTATGCAGCATAGTTTGAAGAAGCATCAACAAACTTATTTGCACCAAAAATTAACACAGCAAGTGCAATGATCAGAACGAAAATATTTATCATTAGCATGACAAGATTATATAATTATTTAAAGTTTCATGGAGAACTATATGAAAATTGAAGATTTATTTAAAATCAAAGGTAAGGTTGCATTAGTTACTGGTGGCTCAAGAGGTATCGGAGAAATGATTGCCGCTGGATTTTTAGCTAATGGAGTAAAAGTTTACATATCTGCAAGGAAAGAAGATCAGTTAAATCAAAAAGCAGAAGAATTGTCTGAGAAATTCGGAGGAGAGTGCATCCCCATTCATAATGATTTGGGCACTTTAGATGGTGTTGAGGAATTAGTTGCAAAGTATAGTTCTTTTGAGGACTCTCTAGATTTTCTAGTGAATAATGCTGGCGCAGCTTGGGGAGAACCTTTCGAGTCTTTTTCTGAGGGTGGATGGGATAAGGTTATGGATTTGAATGTTAAAAGTATGTTTTTCTTATCAAGAAATTTAACAAATTTATTGAAAAAAAATGCATCTCTAGATGACCCATCTCGGATAATCAACATAGGATCAATTGAAGGAATCCAAGTCCCACCTTTTGAAACTTACTCATATGCAGCCTCCAAAGCAGCTGTTCATCATCTAACCAGAGCTTTAGCTCGTAAACTTGTTTCAGAAAACATCACTGTCAATGCAATTGCTCCTGGACCATTCCCAAGCATGATGTTGGGACCAGCAGTAAATCATGATTATAGCTTTATTGAAAAAACTAACCCTAGAAAAAGAATAGGATCACCTGAAGATATTGCTGGACTGGTGATTTATTTATGTTCAAGGGCTGGAGCATACACTGTAGGGGATACAATTACATGTGATGGTGGGATTGTAAATGCTTCCAGTAGTAATTGGACAGATTAAGATTACACTAAATCTAAGAAAGCTTTTCTAATGAGTTCTCTCATCCAAATATGAGATCCATCATTATCGTCACTTGCATGCCACATTAGATGCTGTTCAACTTTGGGAAGACTTATCGGAAGTTTTTTCCAAGATAGTCCGTTGTTCACTGCAAAACTTTTAGAACATACTAAAACATAATCAGATGATTTTATTATCTCTGGAGTCACCATAAAATGTTGAGCACGGAGCACTATATTTCTTTTCAATTGAACTTTCTCAAGTTCAACATCTATTAGGGAAGGACCTTTCCGTCGATTTGAAATATTGACCTGTTTTAAATCAAGAAAAGTTTCCATTGAAAGATTTTTTTGTTTTGCAATTGGGTGTGACTTCTTAAAAGCACATACAAATTCATCTTGAAAGATTAAATCATGTTTAATATTTTTTGATTTTGGAATAATTGGATCAATCACAAAATTTAGAGCATTACTTGCTAGGGCATGAATGAAATCTCTACGATTGTACTGATAACTTTCAATGGTGATATGTGGGGCTTCAGAGTTTAATTTTTTTAGAATATTGGGTAGGATTCTTACTTCTGATAAATCATTCATTGAGATTCTAAAGGTAAGTTCACTTGTAAGGGGATCAAATTCGTTCGGTTCGTTCACACTTTTCTGAATCAGTGCTAGTGCTTTTTGAACATCTAAAATTATATTCTCAGTTTTTTGCGTAGGAGTCATACCAGAACCAGTTCTAATAAATAACTCATCATCAAACTTTTCTCTTAATCGTGATAATGCATTACTCACTGCTGGCTGCGTAGTTCCAACCACCTCAGCTGCCTTTGTAAGACTACCTTCGGTATAGATAGCGTTTAAAACTACAAATAAGTTAAGATCAAAGGTGCTAATTTTCATATAAAATTTAAGTAATAATAATTTTCTTTATTTAAGATTACTTGTTGATATACTTACCATGATAACAAGATACAACAAACATTCACAGTATTTATAATATATTCTAAAAAATTTGTATTAGGGGATAAAAATGTTTAAAGAATTAAGACCAGAAGCAAAAGACTTATTAGAAAGAGTTAGTAAATTTTTACTGGATGAGGTTGCACCTAACGAACAAAAATTTGAACAACAAATCCGAAAAGACCAAGATCGTTGGAATTACTATCCTGAAATTGTAGAAGAAATTAAAGAAAAGGCTAAGTCACAAGGATTGTGGAATCTATTTTTACCAGAAAGTGAATTTGGTGCTGGTTTGACGAATTATGAATATGCCCACCTAGCTGAAAAAATGGGAAGATATAGTTTTGGATCAGAGGTATTTAATTGTTCTGCTCCTGATACTGGCAATATGGAAGTTATTGCGCGTTATGGAAACAGAGTGCATCAAGAAGAATGGCTACAACCTTTATTAGATGGGAAAATAAGGTCTGCTTTTGCAATGACCGAACCCGGAGTAGCTTCTTCGGATGCAACCAACATGGCAGCAACAGCTGTTCTTGATGGTGATGAATATGTCATAAATGGAGAAAAATGGTGGACATCAGGGGCAGGAGATCCAAGGTGTAAGATTCTCATCTTTATGTGTGTGACTAACCCTGAAAATGCAAAGCATCAAAGGCATTCAATGATCTTAGTGCCTATGGAAAGTGAGGGCATAGAGATTGTAAAAATGATGCATGTTTTTGGATATGACGATGCACCTCATGGACATGGTCACTTAAAATTCAATAATGTCAGAGTACCTAAAGAGAACTTACTGCTTGGTGAAGGTCGGGGTTTTGAAATTGCTCAAGGTCGATTAGGCCCCGGCAGAATTCATCATTGCATGAGATCTATCGGTGTTGCAGAAAGAGCTCTCGAGTTAATGTGTCAAAGAGGAACTGATCCAAATAAAAATGCTTTTGGGAAACCTCTTGCTCAACTTGGAGCAAATTTTGATCACATTGCCGATTCAAGAATACAATTAAATGCAGCCAGATTACTTACACTCGATGCTGCTCATAAAATGGATACTGTAGGGAATAAGATAGCTGCAAGTGAAATTGCTCAGATCAAAGTTATGGTTCCAATTGTGGCCTTGGATATCATTGATCGTGCCATTCAGATTCATGGTGGGGAGGGTGTTTCCCAAGTTACACCTTTAGCCAGTATGTATGCCCATATGCGGTGTCTCAGACTTGCCGATGGTCCTGATGAGGTCCACAGACGAGCTGTTGCAAGATATGAACTTGGCAAATATATATCGAAATAAAAAATTTCTGTATAATTTTGTGAGTTTGTAGATATGACTCTGTAGCTCAGCTTGGTTAGAGTGCTTGCTTGACATGCAAGAGGTCGCTGGTTCAAGTCCAGCCAGAGTCACCATTTATTTGATATAATCATGCCGCAATGTTTAAGATCCTAGTAATTTCCTTTACCTTCTTTCTTGTCAATAATGTATTTGCTTGGAATGAAAAATCTCCAAGTGATTTAAATATTGATTCAAAAAAAATTGAGCACTTGTTCGATTTGGCATTTTCAGATGATGCAACACAATCTGTAGTTTTAATAAAAGATGGATTCCTCATTGGTGAAAGGTATGCAAATGGATATGATAAAGAATCATTTGGAACATCTTGGTCAGTTGCAAAAAGTTTTTATGCAGCTTTAATTTTAATATCCATAGATAAAGGTGAAATACAAAGCTTAGACGAAAGGATAGGGGATTATATTAATTTTAATGATGAAAGAGATGAAATAACAATAAGACAACTCTTAAATATGTCCAGTGGCCTTCAGTATCCTTGGCATCAGCATGAAGCAATGTTTTTTAAAGTTGATCATATGGAATACGCAAAAAAAATTGAGTTAGAAAAACAACCTGATACCCTTTTTGAATATAACAATATAAATTCAATGTTGTTGGGAGAAATATTAATTTCTGCAACTGGAAAAAAGGCAGATATTTTACTAGAGGAAAGGATACTCGATAAAATTGGCATTGCTAACAAAACACTATGGCGAGATGCTGCAGATAATGTCCTCACATACTGCTGCATTGATATGTCTGCAAGAGATTATGCAAAATTCGGTCAATTATTTGCAAATGATGGAACTTTTAACGGAGAACAAATTATTTCAAAAGAATTAATTGATGAAACTTTTCAGTATGTTTGGGATACTCCATCCACCTGGACGACATCAACAAGGGGTTACTCCCTTCATTGGTGGGTATCCAGGTATGAAGAAAATTCCAAAATTTTCAATGCTAGTGGAAGATTTGGGCAATATATTTTTGTAGACAATGATAACGATGTAGTATTTGTTCGCATTACTAAATATCAACCATCTTTCGGATCTAAACAAAATTGGGGTGGTTTATCTTGGATCGGTAATATCAATAATGTAGGTTTTTTAATTTGGCTTTACCAAGGTTTAGAGAGTACCGGGTTGGTGAGTTTTGGGAATGCAGATGATGATATCTCCACCCCAAATACAAGATCAGATGGTGAATCCGATCAGTTCTATGATGATTATCAACTAATTCTCGATGCAATTCAGGATTTGTCTCAGTAGTCTATAACCAAACAAATAAGATCATTGGTATTGAGGCTAAAACAATCAAAATATCAAGAGGAAGGCCTAGTTTCCAATAATCTGTGAATTTATAATTCCCTGGACCCATCACTAATGTATTACATTGATGCCCAATCGGGGTCAGGAATGCACAACTAGCACCTACAGCAACCACCATTAAAAAAGGCTCGATGGGAGCATTTAATTGAGTAGCAATATTAGCTGCAAAGGGAGCCATGATGACAGCAGTTGCTGCATTATTGATTACATCTGTTATTAACATGGTAAAGATTAAGATGATCATTAAAATCCAAAAGATATCGAGATTTCCAGCAATACTTATGATCTGTGAGGCAACATTTGCAGTAATTCCTGTAGTTTCAAGTGCCTGACCAATAGGAATCATGGCCGCTAACATCATTACAATAGGCCATTCTATATGTTTATATAAATTACTCTTTAAGATTTTGATTCCAACAAATCCAAGAACACACACTAAAAAAGCAGTAATCACATTAATAAC
The DNA here is from genome assembly GCA_902602185.1 of uncultured SAR86 cluster bacterium. Lineage (GTDB taxonomy): Bacteria > Pseudomonadota > Gammaproteobacteria > Magnimaribacterales > D2472 > CACNXK01. The sequence goes on along the minus strand of CACKPV010000001.1, from coordinate 95,277 downwards.
ATTAAACGCTGCAAGTAAAACTGCACTGGTGAAGAAAATAAGGGCTTTTAAAAATCGGCTCCGACTAGGTAAAGTTGAAATATCTCGGGACTGTATTGGCATCAAACCGAGATAATTCATTTTTGCAATAACATCTTCTTCTGCAGGATCTCTTATCCCTAGTAATAATACATCTCCAATTTTAAAAGACTGTTTTGCAAGACTAGTTCTAAACTTTGCGCCTTTCCTCCACATCCCAAGTAAAACTAACTCCTCATATGCAACTTTTTTAAAATAGTTTAACTTTCGTCCTAAAAGTCGTGAGGATGGAGAAATTACAACTTCAATTTCATCTACAAGCTCTTCATTTATATCTAGATCATCATTTGCTTTTTCGAGTCCAAAATTATCTTGGATAAATGCAGCATGATCTGGAGCAACCTTCATTACAAGATGCTGATTTGGTCTTATTTTAGAATTATTCCGAACTTTTGATACAGATCCATTTTCATTAACTATTCCCAAAATCTCTGTATCTTTTCCAGCCAATTTCACAAAACCCGCTATCGTCATACCGATCGCACTACTTGAGTCACTCACCACAAATTCGAAAAGATAATTATCGAGGTCTATTAGATGACTAAGTGAATTAGAGAGTTTCCTTTGCTTGACTAGAAATCTACTTATTAGTCCTATTAAAACTATACTTAAAAAACTTACAACAATTCCCACATATGAGAAATCAAAAAAACTAAAAGCCACACCATCAAAATCTTTTTTAAACTCAGCAATTATGATATTTGGAGGGGTTCCAATAAGGGTATTCATGCCTCCCAAAATTGATGCAAATGCCAAAGGCATTAGAAATTTCCCAGCATGCCAACCCATTCTTTGACAAGTTGCAAGAGTAATTGGAAGCAACAATGCCATTGCACCAATATTATTTATAAAAGATGAAAGAATTGCAGCAATAAACATTATTAAAAAAAGAAACTGTATTTCACTGGGTTTAAACTTATTGATAAAGTTTCCTGTTACAGCAGCTAAACCAGCATCTTGCAGACCCTTACTAATAAGAAGCACTAACCCAACAGTAATTACTGCAGGATGACTGAGACCAGTAAATGCATCAGAAATATCGATGACTCCAGCAAGTACCAAAAAAGCAAGAGCACTAAGTGAAACAAAGTCATATCTATATTTTCCTGAAATAAAAAATGCTAATAAAACAACTATAGCAAGACTGAGTATGAGTTGGTCATTCACTTTTCAGACATCTGTTCAAGGTATATAGAGCTGGAAGGATAGGCAAAACCAGAATTATTTTGTTCAACAATTTTAATAATTTCCTTTATAAGTCTATGTTTGATTTGTTTAAACTTAGTGAAACCACATAGCTCACTGTAACAAAGAATTCCTACATCTATAGAGCTTGCTCCAAGTTCATTAATGGTCACCAAATTTTCTTGATTTGGATTTTTCGTAAAATCTTTGGATTCAGAAATATGATTTTTGATATCAACACATATTTTTTCTAAATCATTATTTGAGGTTGAGTATAAAAGATTGATAGTCCAATTAATTCTTCGATATTGCATCTCACCATGATTAATTAATTTTACATCTGATAAATCTTTATTGGGAATAATCATAGGAGCTGTATCAAAAGTTCTGATAACTGTTGACCTAAACCCAATAGTTTCAACTATCCCATGTAAAGCACCAGGCACCTCGATTCTGTCTCCAGGTTGGAAACGATTCTCACCAATAATTAGAATTCCAGAAATCAAATTTTTAAAAAGATCTTGAGCTCCTAAAGCAACAGCAACTGAAAATAAACCAAGACCAGCAACCAATGGACCAATCTGAATACCGAAGATCTCCAATGCTATAGCAATTCCAATAATCCAAATGATAGCTTTTGACGCTCTTTGTAACCATGTCTGCATAGATTCTGTTAACCATGCTGTAGATGAGAGTGCAGCAAAAATGGGGGCTACTGCATTAGCAAGTGCACTAAAGATGGTAAGTACTATGGCGGCTCTTACAACATTAGAAGCAATTTCTCCCGCTTGACCATCTAAAGCAAGAATAAGTGTGACAACATATAAACCAATCGTAAGAGGGACATAACCCAGGGGTTTTTTTAGTGTTGCTAAAATATCGTCATCAATGGTAGATTCAGATTTTGATGCTAAATTTTGCAGAAAACCAACAAAAATATTTGTAAAAAAGCCCCTAAATATGAAAGCAAATAGTAAAACTAGTAAGGAAATAACAATCTTGGATACACTTATGCCTAGTAATCCATAATTCCAAATTTCTACAACAACATCTAAGAACTCGTTCATTTACCTGCCCGAAATAATATTATTGTAACTTGTTCGATCAATATTGCCACCAGAGAGAATGATCAAAACGTTTTTATCTTTAAGAAGATTCTCATTCTCAAGGAGACATGCCAAGCCAATAGCACCACTTGGTTCAACTATAAAATTAAAGTTTCTCATAATCATTTGCATTGCAATTCTTACTGAATTCTCTGAGGCAGATAATCCTCTGAAACCATTTTTAACATTAATAGGGAAGGTTATTTCTCCTGGAATTGGATTTTCTAAAGCATCACAAATCCCATGTTTTTGAGAATTAATAGTAAACCTTTCTTTTAGCTCAAAAGACTTTTCATGGTCATTCCAATTATGCGGTTCAGCAGTGTACAAAGAACAATCAGAGTTATGAAATTTTAAAACAGTGCCACTTCCTGCTGCTAATCCTCCTCCACTAGTGCAAATTATTGCAGCATCAAACTTTTGCTGGCTATTTTTTTCTTTCTCCTGCAGGTTGTTTATTGCCTGCAGAGCAGCAGTACCTTGACCTAGAATCACATCATAATTATCAAATGGCTTGATGAGCACTCTATTTTCATCATGCGCAATTTGTTCACCAATTGACTCTCTGTCATCAATATCCCTGTCATAAAAAACAATTTTTGCACCATACTTTTTTGTATTTTGGATTTTAATTTTTGGGGCATCTTTCGGCATAACTATTTTAGCAGTTGTTTTATGAAGTTTAGCTGCAAGAGCAATACCCTGAGCATGATTTCCTGATGAGAAACATACTACCCCAGACTTGATTTGCTCCATGCTCAAAGATGAAACTGCTGAACAGGCTCCTCTAAATTTAAACGAACCGGTTTTTTGTAAATTTTCTGCTTTGAAGAAAATATTACTTGAAAATAATGAATTAATTTCATCAGACTGCAAAAGGGGAGTATCTACAAGCAAACCTTTAATTTCTTCATAACGATTGTTAATTTTTTGAAAATTAATTAAGTTTTTATTCAATCGAAAAAATTAAGTCTTTAATCTATCTCTTAAAAAAAGGGGGAAATAAATGACATAAAACAAAGTTAATGCAATTGGGGTTGTAACCAATAGATGCAAAGGAGGTTCTGGGAAAAAATCCATCAAACTGCCTGCAGCAGGTTTTGCTGCTAAATACCAGTAGTTAGCTGGTTCACCCAGAGCAACATTGATAAAGTAAATAGGAATTAAGAGGACTAAGGTAAATAAAATTACCTTGTTCATTTCAGAAAAATAGGGACGGGTGTTCATAGATATCAATGCAAAGAATACTCCAAATAAAATCAATGCATGCCCCCAAAAAAATGTTAAGTAATCCATTGAGGGGAAACCAAATTGAAGGTCAGGAGTTATTAAAGCCATGGATGCTCCGGCAATCCCCCAAAAGAAAGCACAATTAAAATAAAATTTAGAGCCCCCCAAAAGAAAGATTGAAATAAAGATAAGGGAAAGATCACACATATGAAAGGGTAAAACCTCTCTCCAATCGTAAGGCTCAATCACAAAATATAAGTCTTTAATTGGCGAAAAGATTGAATGAAAAATACCAAAAAAAGCAATTATTTTTGCAATCAAAGAAATTTTATTTGCAAGATATTTGTTCACAAAAAACGGGAACATAACCATGACAACAAAGATTAAAACTAAACTTAGTATGTGAGTAAAATCAAACATGTGAAATTCCATTATGCACCTCGCCCCAAAAAAATCTTGAATGAATTCTTTCAGACAATTATAGTTAATCCATATTAAATTTCTATAGGAATTGAACTTTGTCACAAGATTGTCTGCTATTAAACGGGAATGGGAAACCGGTAAGTTTTTTCCCACTTTCAGTAATTAATTGGAAGACAGCAGTAAAGTTGCTGCTTGCTAAAAATGTAATTTTGGTTAAAGAATATGATAATAAAGTTGTGAGATCTCCCTCAATTGAGATTCCACTGCCAAGTATTCTGATGTTGAAAAGGTTTCATAAATTTCATAACTATGTTCGTTTTTCAAGATCAAATGTTTTCTTGAGAGACATTTATACATGTCAATATTGCAAGAATATCTTTTCAAAGAATGAATTAACTTTGGATCATGTTATTCCAAAATCAAAAGGAGGATTAACTAATTGGGAAAATGTTGTAACTTCCTGCAGATCATGTAACTCATCAAAAGGTTCAAAGTTAGTGAAGCCAATCAAAGAGCCCTTTAAACCCACTTTTTCACATCTTTTAAATGGACATAAGATTGATAAAAACACGTTCCCGGATCAGGACTGGGGAAATTATATTTTTTAGTTAATATTTTACTGAACACCCATAGGGTATTGTTACATCTGAAACAATGTTTTGTTTGTTGACAATGCTTTCAATTGCGGAATTGATGTAATTATTTGCTAGTTTTAGATTAGTTCGAAAGAATTTTGCCCCACCACCAATATCATCAATACCACCTTTGTAAATTAAATACCCCTCTGGATCAATGATGAACATGTGTGGTGTTGTCTTTGCCCCATATAATCTTCCAACAACTCCTTTTTCATCAAAGAGCATATGATCTTCATGAGAATTTCTTTGTTTCATTAGTGCGTTTGCTGTTGAGGTATCGATAAAACCCTGTTTGCCAGGCGCAGAAGAAATAATACTCAACCAAATAAAATCATGTTCTTTTGCAAACTTCTGGGTTGTTTGCATATTTTTTTCATCATAGTGTCTTTTGACATATGGACATTCATGATTTGTCCATTCAAGAATGACATATTTCCCAGCAAAATCTAACAAAGAAATCTTTTTATCAAATTCATTATTCAGAGAAAATTCTGGAGCTTTTTTTCCAACAATAGGATCATTTAAAACCATTTCACTGTTGACATGAAATGATGTTAATAAAAAAATGAAGATCAATTTTTTCACTTGATTGCTCCCAATAAAATCGTATCATTAAGAATTTCAGGCAGAATCTGAGGCTCTTCTAAACCTGGCTTCCAATACACGTACAAAGGCACACCCGATCTCTTATATGATAACAGTGCCTCTGATATTTGATCATTTCTATTTGTCCAATCGGCTTTTATGTAAGTAATGTTATTTTCAACAATATAATTTTTAAAAGTTTTTTTTGAAAATGCTGTAAGTTCATTTGTCTGGCATGTGATGCACCATGCTGCAGTGAAATTAATGAAATAAGCTGTATTTTTTTCCTGAAGATCATTTTCAATCCCTGGATACCAACTAGTATAGTTTTGGTTTGGCTGATTGCTCTCAGGAATTAAACTTTGATTCATTTCATTCACTGCATTATCAGAAATACTTAAAGACGGCAAAGTTACTCCCATAATTGAGATAATGAAAATAAAAATTTTGATTAATTTATTTTGAAGATTAAGAAAACTCCAGAAATTTAGTCCCAATAATAACCATCCTATTAAAAGAATTAAGGTCGTATTGACAGAAGTTTGAAGAGCAAAAACCCAAAGTAACCAAATTGCTGTTGCCAGCATTGGAAAAGCAAAAAACTCTTTGAGAGATTTCATCCATTTACCCGGTTTTGGTAATTTAGCAATAAGATCAGGGAATATTGCAAGCAGTACATAAGGAAAAGAAAATCCAGCTGATAAAGAAATAAAAACTGGAATTGTTTCATTAGCCGGTTGCAAAAAAGCATATCCTAATGCAGCTCCCATAAAAGGTGCTGTGCATGGTGATGCTACTACAACTGCTAATATTCCTGTAAACAGCGATGAAAGATAACTGTCATTATTAGTTTGGATATTCCCTAATTTAGTTAGGGAGTCTCCAATACTGTTCTCAGTGATTAAAACTAATGCAAGGAAAACCATAAGCAGACTTAAGAATCCAACAACAATAGGTGATTGCAACTGATAGCCCCATCCAATCAAGTATCCAGCTTGTTTTAGTAAAATGATTGATACAGCAAAAGTTAAAAATGTGAATAACACACCAGCACTGAAAGCATAGGCATGCTTTCGAATTTTGTCATGAGAATCACCACCCATTGACACGAAACTTAATACTTTGAGAGAAATAACAGGAAAAACACAAGGCATCAAATTTAGTATCAAGCCTCCAATAAAAGCAAAAATCAGAGCAATCAAAAAAGTTATTTCTAGAGAACTTGAAGAAATAATTTCGGTTTCTATGGTGGTATCAACAAGGTAACCAATATTATTGATTTTAAGAACTCCTTGTATGTTTTGTTGCAGTGGATCATTTAAAAATGTTTGAATAGTAATCTTATTTAAATCATTATTGAATTCATTTTTATCAGGAAAATTTAAAAAGGAGCCTTTATCTGGAAAAAAATAAATATCTTTGATAATTTGATCAAAGGTAACATCAAGAAATAGTGACTGATTTTCTAGGTAGGCATAAGAATCAATAACCTCTTTTGGTATTTTTTGTAACCACAAATAAATGTCATCATCAGATTGAGTATTTTCTAAATTATCGATAATAATTCCAGATTCAGGAATGCAAACATCAGCACATACAAGAAGATCAACATTTAATGAAAAGGAATCATCTTCATAGTTTTCTGGTATGGATAAAACAAATGGGAAGATTACAAAATCTTCATAACCATATGTCATGAGGGGGGGATAAGGAATTCTTTCAGGAGTAGGCCATTGAATATCACTCGCAGAAAAACCATCAGGCAAGTCCCAGCTTATTTCAATTGGACCACCTGAGTCACCAGGATTTTTCCAATATGTATGCCACCCTTCATCCATCTCTATCTTTAAACCCACATTGATAGAGGTTCCTGGAATAAAAGAACTGTGATCTTTAATTAAGCTTAATTTGGCATGGCCAATATCAATCTCTGATGATTGTAAACAACCTAAAAATATAACGAAAAAAAATGTTAGGGGATTTGGAAGATGCATATAACAAATGGGGCTTTACAGCCCCATTTTCTCATAGATTGTTATTTCCCTAGTATTTTTTTAGGAGTTTTAATATCTATTCGTTTTGGCTTCCTTTCATCTGGAATAATTCTTTCCAAACCAATAGTTAGTAAACCATTGACTAACTCGGCACCTTTTACAACAACATCATCAGACAGTGTAAATTGTTGATTGAAAGCTCTTTGAGCAATTCCTTGATAAACTAACTCATTTTTATCATTAACTACTTGGGTAGAAGGCCCTGCATAGGAAATTGATAAAATACCATCAGCAAGTTCAATTTCTAAATCATCTTTTGAGAGACCTGCCACTGCAACTTCAACAAAAATGTCATTACCATCTCTGCGAATATTATATGGTGGATAAGTAGATCTAGAAGATGATTCAGAGAGCATCTGCAAACGATCGAATAAAGATTCAAAACCCAGAACTCGGGTTGAGAAAAACGGATCAGTAAAATTTAACATAATAGTCCTCCTTAGCGACTATAGAGATAACATATAGCTTATCTCAATTAATATATGCAAGCCCTAATGGCACTTACACAGTAAATATGTGGCTTTTGAAAGAAAAATCAAGAGTGTGATTTTTTTTTAATTATGAAATATAATCAAGGAACTAATAAATTTTTTAATTGTCAAAGGAAACATAATGAATAAAAAATTATTAATGCTGTCTTTGGTTTGTTTTTTTGGTTCTTCAGTTTATGCAGAAATGCTCATAGAAGAGGGTCAAATTTGGCAACTTGAATCAAGAAGTTCAGGGGCATCTTTTGTTGGATCTAAAAGTGAAGTTTTATATCGTTTGCGCTCAGATGCATTTCATACTATGCGTGCAAGAAAATTTGATGAATGGGATTTATTTGCCAGAGTTGATAGCAGAGATTTACTCAGGTTAAAAAGAGGCAATGAGATAAAGATTTTGAATTTAATGCACTCTGATGAAATTGCGCGAGTTGAATTACTCGATGGCAAAGAGCAGGGCAAATATTTTTTTGTGATCGTTGATGATGTCTTTAAAAAATTTTCTTTACTAGAAAAAGATGAATCGAAAGAGTCTTAATTTTATATTTTTTATATTTCTTGTTTCAGGATGTAGTCTAACTTCATACCAACCTGGCATAGTTGAATCATCCGATGCTGGTAAAATCCAGTCCGTTCTGCTCGGCACATTGCTAAAAATTGATGAAGTCGTGATAGAAGGTAATCGAGATTTGGGGGCTACAGCTGGAGCAACAGTTGGTGCTGACCTTGGGTCTGACAATGATAAAGCTCCTGTGGCAGCTGGAGTTATTGGTGCCCTCATTGGTTCTGCTATAGGATCAGAAGTAGGTGCAAATATAAATAAAGTTAATGCCTTGGAACTTACAATAGAGTTGGATTCGGGCAGACTAATTTCAATCGTTCAAGAAGCAAGTAGTGAGTTTGCTTTGATCGAAGGACAAAGAGTCAAAATAACAAAAACCTCAAATCGTTCACGAGTCTCTCCGTTTTAATTTTTTTATGTCTCAGAATTCGGATGTTTATAGCAAAGCAGTCGATTTGCTAGCTATTAGGGAGCATTCCACCAAAGAATTAATCATTAAACTACAGAATAAATTTCCTAATTTTAAAGACTTTAATGAAATCATTGAGCGCCTGCAACGTGAAAATCTTTTAAATAATACAAGATACGCACAAGCATATATCCGCATGAGGGCTAAAAAAGGATTTGGTAGTTTGCGAATATCCCAAGAGCTAAAGGAGAAAGGCATAACAACAGAATTAATTAATGAGAATATTTCTGATGAAATAGATTGGTATCTAGTTATGCAACAAGCATTCAAAAAAAAGTACCCTCTTGGAAAAGCTGATTCTTTAAAAGATGTCCTTAAACAAAAAAGATTTCTTGCAAATAGAGGCTTCAGTTTTGAGGAAATTGAATCAGTTTTTGACTAGTACATGGTATTATTCTAATTCATGTCCTATAAGGTTTTAGCAAGGAAATATAGACCCGCAGACTTTGGTGAAGTTATTGGTCAAGATCATGTACTTCAGGTCTTAAAGAATAGTATTGAGAGTGATTCAATTCATCAAGCCTATCTATTTTCTGGTACCAGAGGAGTAGGAAAAACTACAATTGCTCGCATTTTTGCCAAAAGTCTTAATTGTTCAGCTTACGATGCTCCAACGGTAGAACCTTGTGGTAAGTGCAGTTCATGTAAGGAAATTAATTCAGGCTCCAGCATGGATTTTCTTGAAATTGATGCGGCATCAAGAACCGGCATTGATCATATGCGGGAGTTACTTAATTCTGTAAATATAACCTCAGCAAATTTTAGATATAAAGTTTTTCTCATAGATGAAGTTCACATGCTTTCCGAGGCAAGTTTTAATGCACTTTTAAAGACTCTTGAAGAGCCTCCCCCAAATGTTGTATTTCTTTTTGCAACCACAAATCCTGATAAAGTCTTAAAGACTGTAGTATCAAGATGCTTACAATTAAACCTCAAAACAGTAGGACAGGAGTTAATAGGAAATCTTTTTAAAATGATCCTTAAAAAAGAGTCGGTAAACTATGACGAAGCATCCATCAAGCTTTTGTCGTTATCAGCAAGTGGATCGGTTCGTGATGGATTAACTTTACTGGATCAAGCAATTGCCTTTGGCAACGGAACTCTTGATGAGTCCTTAGTCAATGATTTATTGGGAACTTTTGACAGATCATTGTTATTACAAATGGTTGATTCCATTTTTAATAATAATCAAACAGATGCTTTTCTCTTTCTTGAAAAATTGGAAAGAACTTCTGCTGACTATGACTTACTTTTAAAAGACTTAATTTCTATTTTTCATGAAATATCTTTGCATCAGATTCTCAAGAACTCAACTGATGAGTCCATAATTGCCTTATCCACTTCAGTTGATCCGCAGTTAAATCAATTGTTTTATGAAATTGCTGTTAACTCTTTTTCAAATTTACATGCGCATCCACTACCTAAAGAGGCTGTCGAAATGAGTATTCTACGAATGCTTGCTTTTCAACCATTGAATGATGGAGTAACAATAGACACCACTAATTTAAAAAAAAAAGTAAAAGAGACCAATAATAAGTCAGCATCAGAATCAGAAATTAGCATTTCACCCCAACCAAGAGAAGATTTTTTGGAGATGAAAGACTGGTATAAATTTTTGGATACCGCAAATATTTCCCCAACATCCAAAGCTTACATTGGTAATTTTCAGTTTAAAGAATTTACAAATTCTTCAATTGAACTAATTGCAAATGAAGATGAAATCTTGCCATCTAAAATATCCGAAGAATTAGATAAACATATTCTCCAGCATTTTCAAAAAAACTTTAAAATAAATATTATCAAAGGAAATGTTATCGACACACCAAATATGCAAGAAGCTAAAAACAACGAAAAAATTCGCAAAAATGCTAAGACAGATCTTGAGAATAGTGATGCCTTTCAGAATTTAGTTAAATCATTTGGTGCAGAAATTGAAAATATAAACATAAACAATAAAAGCTAACATGTCTGAAGATTTGCTAACAAAATTAGTTAATGCTCTAACCATTTTACCTGGAGTAGGTAAAAAATCTGCACAGAGAATGGCTCTTTTTCTTTTAGATAAAAATCAACAGGGTGCCAGAGAAATTGTGCATTCGTTATCTGGTGCCATAGAATCGATACAAAGGTGTGAAGAATGCAGGATGTTAACATCACAGAAGCTGTGTAATGTTTGCATGGATGTCAAAAGAGATTCAAGTTGCATTTGTGTGGTTGAAAGTCCTGCAGATTATTTAGCTATCGAAAATACTGGAGGTTTTGCAGGAAAGTACTTTGTATTAATGGGAAGATTATCTCCAATGGATGATATTGGTCCTGAAGATTTAGGAATCGACAAATTGCTTGAATTAATTCGTGGTAAAGATATCCAAGAAATAATTTTAGCTACCAGCTCAACCGTTGAGGGGGATGCAACAGCAATATATATAAAAGATCATTGCGAAAACGTCAAAGTTACAAGAATTTCTTATGGTATTCCTATTGGAGGAGAGTTAGAGTATGTAGATAGCAATACTATTGCCAGATCAATAATTGGGAGAATAGATATAAATGACGATTAAATCAGATAATTGGATCAAGCAAAAAGCACAATCAGATGGGATGATTGAGCCGTTTGAAGAAAATCAAGTTAGGGTTACAAATGATCAAAGCAAGGTAATCTCATACGGTTTATCCAGTTATGGTTATGATGTTAGATGTGCCAACGAGTTTAAAGTCTTTACAAACATTCACTCTTCCATTGTAGATCCAAAATCTTTTGATGAGAAAAGTTTTGTTGATATTACTTCTGATGTTTGCATCATCCCTCCTAATTCTTTTGCTCTAGCAAGAACCATAGAATATTTCAGGATTCCTAGAAATGTTTTAACGATTTGTCTTGGTAAATCTACTTATGCTAGATGCGGTATTATCGTAAATGTCACTCCTCTTGAACCTGAGTGGGAAGGACATGTAACTTTGGAATTCTCCAATACAAGTAACTTACCAGCAAAAATTTATGCCGGTGAGGGGGTAGCACAAATGATTTTCCATGAATCAGATGAAAATTGTAGTGTTAGTTACAAGGATAGAGAGGGGAAATATCAGGGGCAAACCGGAGTGACTTTACCCAAAACTTAGAATTTTTACTGGATCAATTGAAGTTCTTCTTGAAGGTCTTTTGTCATCAACTTTCAGCAAAATAAAATCTAGATTTTTAGCAAAATAATATCTTGTAGTTCTATTTTCAGTTTCCCGTAATACAACGTAGCATGGATAATTTACATCTTTGATAGTTATAGTTTCTTCGCCAGTGACCTTAAAGTCATTTGAATAGATTTCACCATCATCAAGTTTCAAAATATCTAAACTGAATTCGGTGATACCTTTTTTTAGGTTTGATCTCATTTTCATAGCCATTGATAGGGGATCAAGGGGGATTAAGCCATCTTCAATAGGCACCATCCAAATTACATTGCCAGTTGATTTGATTGTAAGATCTTTGTAATCAAAATTAATTATCTGAATGCCTGCTTCCCGCTGAAAGGGAGCTTTAATTTGTTGCGTGTACGATTGAGGAAAAATTTTTTTATTTCCAACTCGAAGGCTTGCTGTTTGATTCAAAGAAGCATTAAGAAGGGAGTTTTTACCATCAAAGGTAATGGCATATTCGTTTGATGATTTAGTTTTTTTAAATTTTTTTGTACCTTCAAGAGAGGCAAAAGGAAAACTAATATCAAATCTTATTTCATAATTTTCAAAATTATCTGATGCATTAAGTGAAGCACCAAATAAAAGAGTATTAAAAATTATAAGTCTTGTAATAAATATCATTTTGTTTTTCTATTTCTAAAGTTGCAAACTTATTAACGATATAAGGGAGTAAATCATGCTCGATTTTATGAATTCTTTCAATAAGTTTTGCGATATTTTCTGATTTTTCTACTTTTAGTTTTCCTTGGGCAATAATCTTACCAGCATCAAGTTCATTATTTACAAAATGTATTGTGACACCATGAAATTTATCATTATTCTCAATAACTTTTTGATGCGTGTTGAGCCCTGGATATTTAGGGAGCAAAGAGGGGTGTATATTTATTATTTTATTTTCAAATCTATCAATGATGGTGTTTGTCAAAATCCTCATAAAACCGGCAAGTACAATCAAATCAGGCTGCATTTTAATAAGAGAGTCTAAGACTCTTTGATCAAATTCTTCTCGCGATAAAAACTCTTTGTGATCGATAATTTCACAAGGAATAGAATGATTTTCTGCTCTTTTAATTGCAAAAGCATTAGGATCATTACAAATTACACCAACAATATTTCCCGCAATATGGTTTTCAATGCAGTTATTTATAAGTGCTTGAAGATTTGAACCATTTCCAGAAACAAGGACAACAATCTTGAACATTATGTAAAGAAAATATTTTGATTATCTTTTTGATTAATAATTTTGCCAATTACATGTGCTTTTATGTCTCTATCCTCCATTACTTTTTGAAGGTTATTTATTTCGTTGGGAGCGATGACAATCGTTAAACCAATACCACAATTAAAAATGGTTTGCATATCAGTATCCGAAAGGTTTCCACTAGTTTGAAGCCATTGAAAAAATTCGGGTAATTTCCATTTTGAATAAAAGATTTCAGCTGCAAGATGCTTTGGAATAGATCGGGGAATATTCTCTACTAATCCACCACCGGTTATATTTGCTATAGATTTAATATTGATACTATTTTTTAATTCGTCTATCAAATTTGGATACAAATATGTGGGTTGCAATGCATGCTCAATCCACTTTTGCTTATCAGCATCACTCGCATGATCGAGTATTTTTCGAATTAGTGAGTAACCATTAGAGTGCGCCCCACTTGAGTCAATACCAATAATTAAGTCATGCTCAGCAACACTTTTTCCATCAATAATTTTTGTTTCATCTACAATGCCTACACAAAATCCTGCCAAATCAAAATTATCATTCACATAGTGACCGGGCATTTCTGCAGTCTCACCACCAAGCAAAACACAGTTAGAAGATTTGCAAGCATTGGCAATGCTTTCAATGATAATTCTTGCCTGTTTAACATTAAGTTTAGAAGTAGCAAAATAATCTAAAAAAAATAAAGGTTTTGCACCACAAGTAATCAAATCATTAACGCACATACCAACTAAATCTTGCCCAATGGTGCGCAATGAATTGTTAGCCAAAGCCAAGGAAACCTTAGTTCCTACCCCGTCAGTACATGCCACAAGAGTAGGGTTTTTTATATCTTTAGGCAGAGAAAAAAGTCCAGCAAACCCCCCAAGATCTGTTAAAACATTATTATTAAAGGTATTTTTAATTGGTCCTTTAATTTGTTGGACAAGTTCATTGCCAGCATTTATGTCAACACCAGCTTTTTTATATGGATCATTTTTCATTGATAGTTTTTTTCACTAAAATGTCATAGATGAAATACTTTTTATCTCACATTTCTTTTTGCATATTCATTATCTTTTCAAATCTAACTTTTGGAAAGGAATTTAATAAACTTTTTGAGGTAAATATACAAATGGAACCTACAAAGATTCCATTTGAGTCTCAAGTAGATTATGCATTTGAAGCGCTCTTAGTGAAATTGCTTGGTCAAGAATCAGAAGAAATTGTTTTTGAAATTCTATCTACAAATAGATCAGAGGATTTTCTTTTAAGCTATGCCTATTCCAAAATCAATGAGTTAAGTTTTTTAAATGCAAAGTTTAACCAAGATTTTGTAATTCAATCGTTTCGAAGTTTAGACATTGAATTTGTTCCTCAAAATAGACCGGTAGTTTTATTTGATGTAATTATCGATGACGGATTTGCATCACCATATGTTCTCACCAACAGCAAATCAGAAAAAAGCATTAATCAAAGTATCCAAAATATCTTAGAGCAAGTGAGTGAGGAAAGGGGTATTTTTCTAGAATTGCCTGTTGATACTCTTCGACCAATACAGGATGAGAAACTACAATTTGAAAAGGTTAAAAACTTTTACTCCGAGTATGATTATGATTTTCTAGAAACAATATTAATTCAAAGACAGGATTTAAATAAGTGGGTGCTATCTGATAAAGAAGTCAATTTATCATTTAAAAATATTGATTTGCTTCTTGAATACTTTCAAAATAATTTACAGGCAAATATATACAACTATCTCTCAGCATTTAAAGTTTCTAACGACTCTTATCAAATTGAAATTGTATTCTCAAATATCTCAGATAAAAACACTTTTGAATCATTATTAGATTTTTTAAATAAGAACCTTGTTGTGAAAGAATTTTCTATTAAAAAGTTTGTTACGAACACTCTTACCATAGAAATTGAATCGTATGGCCAAGTTGATCAATTGCTGAGCTCATTGTTGTTTTATCAAAATATAGATGATATTTATTTTGATAGAGAGTCAAATGTAATATTTTCTCGGTTAGGAACCTAATGTGAATTCGTTAATAGCTCTGCCAAATATAATTTCACTTTTTAGAATGTTTTTGGTCTTACCTGCTTGTTTAAATATCATTGATCATAATTTTGGCACTGCATTATTATTCTTTTGTCTTGCAGCAATCAGTGATGCATTGGATGGTTTTCTGGCAAGGTACCTAAATTTGCAAACCAATTTAGGAAAAATTCTTGATCCAGTTGCAGATAAATTACTTTTGGGGGGAGCAATTGGATGTTTATGGTTTATTTCGGAAATTCCCCTTTATGTTTTTACTATTTTTATCGCAAGAGATTTACTAATTTTATTAGGTGCAACTTATGAAATATCTCTAACAGATAGAACTCCTACTCCAAACCTGTTTGGAAAATTCACGACAATCTGCCAGATGATTTTGATAATAAGTATTATGATTAATGCAACTTTTTATGGAAATTTTAATTTTCTTATAGCACATATTATCGTTTGTTCTGTAACTATCATAAGTTTATCTAACTACTTTGGATTTTGGATTTATAATAATTTCATAATTAAAAATGACTAAAACTAAACAATCCATAGTCGATTTCCCTTTCCATCATGATGCGTCATTGAAAACTTTCTTTGTCTCAAAGCAGAACACCGAATCAATCAAAGCTTTAAATGCATTTCTTTCAAATAATGAACATGAAATTTTTTTAAATGATGAGGCAAGTTCTGGTAAGACTTATATTCTGCATGCTTTATGTAATGATTTTCGAATGTCAAAAGGTACTGATGCTTTTTATGTCTCATTAAAAGATTTCAAAAAATTACAACCAGAATTACTTGATGGATTAGCAAATTTTCCATTAATTTGTATAGATGATGTCAATTTCATCTCAGGGCAGAGCGATTGGGAAGTTGCTTTGTTTAACTTGATTAATGAAGTGAATCAAAAAAACACAAAAATTATTTTAAGTGGCAGGGCCAATGATTTAATTTTGTTTCCAGATTTGTTATCTAGAATTAAAAAAATGAATCGTCTTGAACTTAGAGGAGTTTTAGATGAAGAGATTTTAACTGCATCTCAAACGATCATTCAAAACTTAGAGTTGCATATTTCAGAGAGAAGTTTGAAATTTTTAATTCTGCGCAGTAAGAGGGATATCAACGAGATCTATCAAAATTTGGTAAAGCTTGATAAAGCTTCCATTGAAAAGAAAAGAATAATCTCGATTGATTTAATTAAGAGCGAACTTAATTTGTAATTGCCCTACAATCAAAACAATAAGCAAGTGCATAGTATCTTTGATCACTTTCAAAAATTTTCATAAGACCTAGTGGAAAATCTAAATTCTGGATCATTGGCAACTTTTCTTTAACTTTTAATAACAATGATAATTCAAAGTCAAAACTTTCATCATTTTGATAGGTAATCACTTTATAATCCTCTAGTTCTAGTTTTTCTGCCATCGCCTCAATAGTCGCATCTAAATCACCTAATTTATCAACAAGACCAAGTTCTAGTGCGGCTTGTCCAGACCAAATCCGTCCTCC
This sequence comes from uncultured SAR86 cluster bacterium, assembly GCA_902602185.1. Taxonomy (GTDB): domain Bacteria; phylum Pseudomonadota; class Gammaproteobacteria; order Magnimaribacterales; family D2472; genus CACNXK01. The sequence goes on along the minus strand of CACKPV010000001.1, from coordinate 78,501 downwards.
CGCAATTGGGAAAACATCATCTTTAGCCATGTTTCTATTTTCTGCTACTTTGCTGACAAATTGATCATAAAAATTTTCGGTACTCAGTCTAAACAGATCATCTGCCTGTTGCGTCATACCTCTTCTCAAATCACCGTCTCTTGCAGCTTGTGTTAAATCGGTGCCATCATAATTAATTCCTGCCCAAGATTCTAATTCTGTAGTCACAGGCACAATGCTATAGACACCAATGGAGCCCGTTAATGTTGTTTCCTCTGCCCAAACTTCTTCAGAGGTTGTCGTAACCCAAACGCCTCCAGATGCCGCAATGTCTCCCATAGATGAAAAAACCGGTCTATCTGTACTTTGAAACTCTTCCAACGCATTGGTGATCATTTCCGAAGCATAAACATCTCCTCCTGGACTATTAACCCGTAATACAATCCCAACAACATCATCATCATCGCGAGCCATACGTATATTGTTTACAATTGAATCAGACCCAGCAATATCGAAAGAAATATTTCCAGTCGTAATAGCTCCTTCTACATTAATGACAGCAATTTTATTTTTTGATTTATTCTTTTTCGTATCTAGTGTATAGAGATATTCCATCTCGTTAATGCCATCGGGCCAATCAAAGGAATCAGCATCACCATAATTTTGATTCATGTAACTTTTGATTTCTTCTTTTGTCAACAATTGATCTACTAACTGTGCTGCAAGCGCTGCTCGATTAGCATCTCCACCAGCATTAATGACTAAATCAGTATAATTGTCACCATAGCTTTGGATGCTGCCTGCTTCTAATTCTCTTCCTTGTTCCATTTTAGTTTTAAATGATGACCAAATTGGATCAATAAACTCTTGCCAGGCAATCTTATCATTTTCAGACATGTCATCTCTGGTGAAGGGCTCAGGACCACTCTTAAAATCTCCAGCTGCATATACATTCATATTAATCTTTAAGTTTTCAAATAGACTTTTTTGATATTGCCTTACTCTTGAAAATCCAAAAGGTTCAATGCTTCCATATGATTCTTTTTCAAGAATTAATTCATTAGCTTGCGATGCCATAAGATATCCAGAAGTTGATAGACCACTTGTCACCCCAATGATGTAGGCACCATTTTGTCTTGCTTCATAAATCGCATCAGCAATTTTTACTGCTGAGGTCCAATATGCACCGAGGCCATCGACATCAAGATAGATAGCTTTTAAATTTTTATCTTTTCCAGCATTATCGATGATCTTTAAAAGATCATCTAATTCGATTTGAGATGGGGAGGTTGAAAAATAGTCACTAAAAGGATCATTCGATTCCACTGCATTATCGACAACAAACCCACTTGGCTCAAGATAGAGTATTTGCCCTTTAGTTTTGACACTATCCTCGCCAGTGAAAATAGAGGCTAAGCCACCCAAAAATCCTAAGGAAATAGTCAGCAGAATAAAGACAGTAAAAATATTTAATAAGACCTTTCTAGATTTCTCTAAGAAATTATCTACCCAGATAAAAATTGTTTTAGATTTAGACATTTAGTAATTCTATGGGAAAAGTCTAAATAACAAAAGGAAAAAATTTATATCGAGCGAATTTTTTTAGGCGCCAAAGCCACATTAATAAAAAGAAAGACAATAAAAACAAAAATAAAAATATCAATTACAGCAGGAGTGGACATCCCAAATACTCTCAGTGAAGCAAACATAAAATAAATGAGGAGTAAGAAAGCAAACGTTTGAAAATAGCGAATATCCAAACTTCTAAGAAGAAAAGCATATACTATGAGAGGTGTGCTCCAGAGCAAAAAAACAAAAATTGGTATTGAAAATATAAACTTTGCTACCAATTTAAGAGAAACAAGAATAGACACTAAAATGATGGTCGATTGGGGATATTTAAAAAAAACATTCATGATGAAAATTCAACCTTTAACAAACTCATTACGTATGCTTATCATTATGCTCTTGGTCAGTGCTTGTAGTAAAGGGGATATAAAATTTTTCGACGGAAGTACTGCGTATTCAGATGAATTAAATAAGCACTGGGTTGTGATTAACTATTGGGCAGACTGGTGTCCCCCTTGTCTCAAAGAAATGCCTGAAATTGTTGAATTCTCGGATAACAATCCAGATATTTTTGTTTTTGCTCACAATCCAGATGATCTCGATGCAACTTATCTAGGACCAATTATTAAAAAATTTGGGGTGAATGTCCCATCTATTACAACGTATCCAAAAGATATTTGGGGGATAGATAAGCCTCAAACTCTCCCGGCAACATACTTTATCAAACCTAGTGGTGAAGTTGTTCTCAGTTTATTCAAACCACAGACATTAGAGTCACTTCAAACTACTCTGGATTCTCTCCAACAAGAGTATCAATAAACCCATCTTCTATTAACTTTTCTGGATTTACACGATTACCATTGAAGTAGACAGTCCAGTGAAGGTGAGGTCCGGTGACACGTCCGGTAGAACCCACAGTGCCTATTTTCTCCCCTTTAGTTACATATTGCCCAACCACAACATCGGTTGAATGCATATGACTGTAAGAGGTAAAAATAGAACTACCATGATCGAGAACTATAAAATTTCCAGCATAAAAAAAGTTATCCACCAAAATGACTTTTCCATCAAGAGGAGCAATAATCGGGTCACCAATTTCTCCATCCAAATCTAATGCTAAGTGGGGTGCTCTCGGGAGGTCATTGATAAATCTTTTTTTCCCATACCGACTTGTTATGACACCTGTAACAGGCCGTAAAAAATCTACCGAGTGAGCTGTAAGATTAGATTTACGGGATAAGACACTTCGCAGTTGCTTTGATTCTTGTGCGCTTCTTTTTTGATCTTCTGCGCTTGGGGTTACCAAAGCAGTATTTGTGATGGTAATTCTTGATTCCCCAAAATCAACTGGATTTACTGTAATTTTAGAGTCAAATATTGAGAGTTCAGTTTGCACATCTACATAAGGCAATCCATACAAATGAAACTTTTGCCCGTTTGTCGAAAAAGTTGGCATGGTTGTGGTCTCTCCAGTGACTGGAATTGCAATGAATCCTCCCGATTCGCCAACAAAATCTTTTGCCACAACCGAAATTGCGAAGAGACAACAAAAAGCAAAATACTTCATGTTTTTTTGACGATCGAAGTCACCGAATTTTTTGCGAATCTCGTGGTGATTTTATCTTTATTTTTAAGTTGGTCAGCATCGGAAACAATTTTGCCTTGTGCATCAGTCACAATCGAATAGCCTCGATCCAACACACTGATTGGACTCACAGTTTCAATTGCTGATGCTACCAATGCTAATTGATTTTTTACTTTAACAATCTTGTTACCCATATGTTGGTGCATCTCACTGGATAATGTTTTCAGATGATTCTTTGAATTTACAATATTATGCTTAGGTGTATTGATAAATAATGAAGATTGCTTGTTTGTTAGCCTTAACGTTTTGGATTTTATGATATTTACCAATTGCATTTTGAGTTGCTCACCTAAAAAATCGAGTTTGGTTGCTTGTTCTTTCAGTGCTGCTTGCGGATGTTTTAAATTGCTTTGCAGGTAATCAAATTCTTGCGATTTAATATTAAAAATGTTTTCAATATTTTGTTTAAGAGTTTCAATATATTTCTGTAATCTATTTTCCAGATCATAATGAGATTGTGTAATGAGTTCAGCAGCAGCCGTCGGTGTTGCAGCCCGTAAATCAGCTACATAATCACCAATGGTCCAATCAATTTCATGACCCACACCGGAGATAATGGGAATAGGGCACTCGAAGATTTTGCGCGCTAACAATTCATCATTAAAGCAAGATAAATCCTCATATGAACCACCACCTCTGCATAATAAAATACACTCAATTGGCATCTCATCATTTTCTTTGTTATATGCCAGAACGTTATCCAAAGCATTAATTATCGATCCCGGAGCATGATCTCCTTGCACCAGAGCAGGACTTACAGTAACGGTGATATTCCGAGCTCGTCGTCTGATGGTAGTCAAGATATCTTGCAATGCTGCTGTTGTTAAAGAGGTTATTACAGCAATATGTTGTGGCAGCTCGGGCAAGGACGCTTTTTGTGTTTTCTCAAATAAACCCTCTAATGATAACTTCTTTTTTAATTCCTCGAACTGACGATACAAATCACCCACACCCGATAGCTGAATGCGATTTGCAATTAATTGATAATCACCTCGCTTGGTAAATAAACTGACTTTTCCCATCACAATGCATTTATCTCCATTCTTTGGAGCAAAGTTTAGTCTTGCATTCACTCCTTTCCACATTGCACAACCAATACTTGCTTCATCGTCTTTTAATGAGAAGTACATATGCCCTGAGCTATGGTGATTAAAATTGGAAATCTCTCCAGAAATAGCTACATTATGAAATTTACTTTCTAAAATATTCCTAGCATTAAGATTTAATTCGCTTACTGAGATTACTTGAAGATTTTCATCTAAAATACTGGTCATAATATGAGTATATCCTATGTCCTTTTTAATTAAATCTAATTATTTTATTTTGCTTGTAATCGGTGCTGCATGTATTGGTTTGGCTCCAATTTTTGTAAGGTTAAGTGAGTTAATGCCGTCATGGATTTTATTTTGGAGGATGTTCCTGGCACTTCCTTTTTTAATTTTGATAAATCTTTTGTGGAATAAAAAATTTTTTTTTGTGATCAAAGACCCCTCTCAAACTCTATTGATAGCTTTTTGGGGGAGTTTTGCTTTTTCACTCGATTTAATTCTGTGGCATTACAGCATTCATATCACTTCGATTGCTAATGCAACTATTATTATTAACATTGCTCCCATTTTTGTCGCAATGATTTACTTTATGTTTTTTAATGAGAAATTTTCCATACATTTCTTCATAGCCTTAATTACCACGTTTATAGGAGTCTTTGGTCTCACCTTTTTTTCTTCAAGTTATCAAGAAGGAAGTTTGTATGGAGATCTAATCTGTATTCTTGCATCCATGTTTTATGCCATTTACTTAGTTATGATCTCTCGTCTTGGCCATGAGCAAGCGTTGACTGTCATTTTTTTAACAACCTCGTTTTGCTGCTTTTTTGCTTTTCTTAGTGGATTGTTTGAAAATTCATTTGTACCTCAAGCACCTTTGAATGCCTCAGAGTGGGTAAATATGCTTAGCCTTGCCATAATTTGTCAGGTTATAGGTGTGTTCTTAATTACATTCAGTATTGCTCGTATTAATGCTTCTGCTGGATCAATTGGGCTATTAATGCAACCGGTAACAGCGGTTTTGTTTGCTGCTTTTATTTTTGCAGAGTATCTTTCATTAATTCAAATTATTTTTGCCCTTATTGTTTTTTCAGGAATTTATTTAGCAAGAAACTTAACTATAAATTAGTTTAAAATTTCTTTTGTAGCAGAGTAATTTATCAATATAATACAACTCTTGGGTGATTAGCTCAGTTTGGTAGAGCATCTCGTTTACACCGAGGGGGTCGGCAGTTCGAGCCTGTCATCACCCACCAAGTTTGACTTGAAGTATTTTTAGAACCAGATATTATGCGCAAATACTATTTTCGCGGACCGGTAGTTCAGTTTGGTTAGAATGCCGGCCTGTCACGCCGGAGGTCGCGGGTTCGAGTCCCGTCCGGTCCGCCACTAGATATGGAAACAATAATAGCAATTCTTCTTTCAATTGATTATGCCCTTATTATTGGGATTATTTCAGGACATTATTTGCTTACATACCCCACAATTTTTCAAATTCTAGACGATACTTCGGCTATCAGATTCCAAAGGAAAATATTAACTAGGTTCTTTTTTGTGCTATTGCTCTTTAGTTTGCTGGCTGTACTTATAACATTTTTATTTCTTGAACGCAGTTTTATCATTATGGCTGGGGTAAATTCTTCTTTTGCCTTGGTCGGCTGGTTATCAGTGCCTATTATGAATTTAGCACGAGATCGAAACTGGATAAAAACCGGGAGTTTTTTTGAAAAACTCACCATTTATCTTACACTTTCTATATTTATTTTTGCACTGACCGAAATTATTCGGATCAGTCTGAGTAATTAGGAGTTTTCATGGCTAAAACGAAAAAATTTCAAACCGAAACCACTCAATTATTGCAGTTGATGATTCACTCGCTCTATTCCAATAAGGAAGTATTTGTGCGGGAGCTAATCTCAAATGCCTCTGATGCTTTGGATAAACTGCGTTTTAGGGCACTCACCAATTCTCGGTTAGCTGAGCGTTCTCAAAACCTTGGTATTAAGATCGAGCTTGATGAGGAAAACTCTGTTATCAAGATATCTGATAACGGTATCGGTATGAATGAAGATGAGATAGTGCAAAACCTGGGAACAATTGCTCGATCTGGAACGTCAGAATTTTTAAAAAAATTGACCGGAGATAAGAAAAAAGATTCCAACCTCATCGGTCAATTTGGAGTTGGCTTTTATTCAGCATTTATGGTTGCCAAGAAGGTCGTAGTAATTTCTAAATCAGCTCTTTCAAAATCTGCCCAAGCTATTCACTGGGAAAGTAGTGGAGATGAGAAATATATCCTTAAAGAAGTCGATAAAGAAACCTGCGGTACTGATGTCATAGTCTATTTAAAAGAAGAGAACAAAAATTTTACCAATTCCTTTGAAATAAAAAATCTAATTAGCAAATACTCCCAATATATTAATTTCCCAATCAGGATAGATGATGCCGGTGCTGAAGTTACACTGAATGAAGAAGAAGCACTATGGTTGAAACCCAAGAACTCTTTAAGCGATGAAGAATACAATAACTTTTATAAATTTCTTACAGCTGACCAAGATGACCCTCTTGTCCATGTACACAATCGTGTCGAAGGAAATCATGAATATACCAATCTTTTGTACATTCCAAAACATGCACCATTTGATTTATGGAATCGTGAGTCACCCAGAGGTATCAAATTGTATGTTCAAAGGGTGTTTATCATGGATGATGCTGAACATTTTCTTCCCTTATATTTGAGATTTGTGAGAGGGGTTATTGATTCTAATGATTTACCTCTGAATGTTTCCAGAGAGATTCTTCAAGATCATCCGCTTGTAGGTTCCATAAAAAAGGCCTCCACCAAAAGGATATTGGATGCTTTACAGTATCTTAAAGATAATGCATTTGAAGAGTATTTAGACTTTTGGAACAGTTTTGGTCTTGTGCTAAAAGAAGGGCCTGCAGAAGATTTTGAAAATAGGGAAGCTATTGCCAGTTTAATGCTCTTTGCCACATCCAGAAATGAAACGCATGAGGTGAAAGAAACTTTAGATGACTATCTTCAAAGGATGCCATCCGATCAAAATGATATTTATTTTTGTGTTGCGGACACCTTTGAAGCTGCCATTAACTCCCCGCATTTAGAAAAAATGAAGGCAGAAAATAAAGAAGTGCTCTTACTAACAGATCGTATTGATGAATGGTTAATGACAACTTTGGTTGCCTACAAAGATAAGCCCTTGGTCAATGTGGCCAAATCTTTTGCATCTGACAGCGATAAGCCTAAACCAAGTAAAACTCAACAAGCATTGCTAGAAAAAATTAAACTGCATTTAGGTGACCGAGTCTCAGAAGTATTACCGAGTTCGCGCTTAAAAGATTCTGCTTGTTGTTTAGTGTTAAATCAGAATGAACCAGGGATACAGTTACGTAAAATTTTGGAGGCTGCTGGACAAAAATTGGGAGAATCTGTACCCATTTTTGAGATTAACATGACACACAAACTCATTAAAAAATTAAAAGACTTGCCCAAGAAAGAATTTAACAATTTTGTCGATTTTCTCTTTGATTATGCGGTAATAGCTGAGGGAGGTTCCCCAAAAAATCCCTCAAAATATTTACGACAACTTGATAAATATTTATCTGCTAAATCGTGAGTAAAAAAATTGCAGTTTTAGGTGGGGGCAGCTTTGGTACTGTCCTTGCTAATCAAGCTGCACAAAATAACTTTCAAACTTATCTGTGGGTCAAAGATACTGAACATGCATTAAGAATTAACTCTGAAGGGAAAAATATGAAATATCATCCGGAGTTAAGTTTATCTCCCAATATTATTGCCTCAGAAAAAATGGATGAAGTACTTAAGGATGCTAGCCTTATTTTTATTGCCACTCCCAGTAAAACAATTCGCAGCGTTGTCCAACGTATGAAAGATTTTATAACCAATGAAACATTGATTGTGTCTTGCACCAAAGGGTTAGAGGGGGATCCTTGTATGACCATCTCGGAGATAATTCTTGATGAATTATCTGAACATCAGGGAATTACTATTGGTGCGCTCAGTGGGCCAAATTTAGCTAGAGAAATAGCTCAGAAAAAAACTGCGGGTGCTGTCATCGCAAGTGCAAGCAGTGTTTTAAGAGCCGAAGTTGATAAGGCACTTAGTTCGGAAAATTTTAAAATTTTTATGAGTGAAGACATGCAAGGAGTTGAACTGGCAGGAGCATTAAAGAATATTTATGCAATCATTTCTGGATATTGTCATGCTGTTGATGTGGGAGAAAATGCCATTGGTTTAATCTTAACAAGAGCTCTTGCGGAAATGGGACAATTTGCCAAAATCAAAGGAGCAAGTTTTTCAACATTTCTTGGTTTAGCTGGGGTTGGAGATTTGGTAGCAACTTGTTTTTCTAAATTATCCCGCAATTATCAACTAGGCTGGGCTTTAGGTAATGGATTAACTCTCAAAGAGGCTAAAGAAACAGTGGGACAGGTCGCAGAAGGTTTGAATACTTTGGAAATAGTGCAAGCAGAAATCGATGACCTTGATATCAAAATGCCTCTGCTTGAGGCAATGCATGGCATTATTTATAAAAAGAATGAAAAAAATTCACTTTTAAAGCAATTAATCATGCATTCTGATAATGTTGATGTAAAATTTTAACAATGGAACCAATTGACAGGAATGAACTAACTAAGCGAAGTAAATGGGCAAGATTTGTCTATATGCTTATCTATGCAGTCATTTTTAATTTTAGCATTCCCTTTCTCTTTGGGTTTAGCCTACTTCAATTTTTATTTTATTTGTTTACAGGAACTGTGAACGAACGTCTGGATAAAGTTTGTAATTGGTTAATCTTATTTACCATACAAATTGTTAATTTTTTACTTTTTCAAAGTGAAGACCCACCATTTCCGTTCAATGATATTGAAACTTCAGAGCTAGTCACTGATGATCCAATAGATGATTTAGACGAGGATTTGGAACAAGATTTAGAAGATATTCAAGAAGATAAAGAGGAATCTGTAAATCCCTCCGAAAATTCTAAAGACTAGCTTTTTGCGCTGCTCTTAAAGTTTGCAAGATCAGGGTATTTATTGTCATAGGCCCAACCCCACCAGGAACTGGAGTATGAAAAGATGCTATATTTTCAATTCCCTCTAAATCTACATCACCACACTGTTGGGGGTGATATCCAGCATCAATGACAATTACGTTATGTTTTAACCAATTTCGTTGTATAAAATTTGGAATGCCAACCGCGCCAACGACGAGATCAGCTTCTTTTACTCTACATTCGAGGTTTTGTGTTCTGGAATGGCAAATAGTTACGGTCGCATTAGCATTTAATAACATCATCGCCATGGGCTTACCCAATATGGGACTCCGACCAACTACCACAGCATGAAGACCTGTTAAATCAATTTCGTAGTATTCAAGCATTCGCATGATGCCTGCAGGCGTGCAAGAACCGTAGGCAGACAAACCCATTGACATTGCTCCGAATCCAGCACTTGTGACACCATCTACATCTTTAGCAGGATTAATGGCATCAAAACACTTTCTTTCATCAATTTGTTGCGGTACTGGATGTTGCAAGAGGATTCCATGCACTCCATTATCATTATTCAGATCTTGAATCACTTTCAATAATTCTTGTGTCGAAGTGTTATCACTTAGGTTGATAGCTTTGGATTCCATACCAACCCTTGCACAAGTATTTTGTTTCATCTTTACATAAGTTTCAGAAGCAGGATCATTGCCCACAAGGATGGTTGCTAGTGTAGGTTTAATCCCCTTATTTGAGAGCAAAGCAACTTCTTGAGTTATTTTTTGTTCAGTTTCAGCAGCAATTTTTCGCCCATCAAGAATTTTAGAAGACATATTGTTATTTTCTCATTAACTAATATTTTTTCAATGAACATTGATTATTTAGACTATAAACTTTAAGATTTCCTGCAATCGGGGTATAGCGCAGTCTGGTAGCGCACTCGCTTTGGGAGCGAGTGGTCGTAGGTTCAAATCCTACTACCCCGACCAGTGCGCCTGTAGCTCAGCTGGATAGAGCAACTGCCTTCTAAGCAGTGGGTCGGGAGTTCGAATCTTCCCAGGCGCGCCATTTATTTTATAAAATGAATTACATAGCAGCTTTATATCAATTTACAGAGATTTTGGAACCGCATCCTATACGACAGTCGATTGCCGAAAAGTTAGAGGAATTATCGATTACTGGAACTATTTTAATTGGACACGAAGGCATCAATGGAACTATTAGTGCAGAAAAGGAAACTAAATTACTTCAAGCCATTGAATTCTTAAAACAAATACTTGATTTAGAAAACTTAGATATTAAGTTTTCGCAATCTGAGGTTAACCCATTCATTCGTTTAAAAATAAAATTAAAAAAAGAAATTGTCACTATTGGTGATCCATCAATCAATCCCAACTCTCAGGTGGGTGAATATGTCAATGCCAAAGATTGGAATGCTCTTATTGCAGATAAAGATACTTTGATTATTGATACTAGAAATAATTATGAAAATTCCATTGGAACCTTTAAGAATGCAATCAACCCCAAAACAACAAAGTTTAGGGAATTTCCTCAATGGTTAGAAAGTCAAAAATTCTCTGAGGATGATAAAAATAATAAAAAAATAGCAATGTTCTGTACTGGAGGCATAAGATGTGAGAAAGCTTCCTCTTTAATGAAGTCTGAAGGCTTTGAGCATGTATACCACTTACATGGGGGTATCTTAAAGTATCTTGAGGAAACCACCGAAGACGAGAGTTTATGGGAAGGGGAGTGTTTTGTTTTTGATGATAGGGTTTCTGTGAAACATGACTTATCTGAGGGATCATATGATTTATGCCATGGTTGTAGAATGCCAATCACTGATGCTGATAAAACCTCTTCGCACTATGTTAAAGGAGTATCTTGCCCTCATTGTTATAGCGTCAAAACTGAAAAACAAAAAGCAAGATATAGAAGCAGACAAAAACAAATAGATCTAGCTAAGCAAAGACATCAAAGACATCTTGGACCCAGAGCTAATTAAAATTTTAGAGTGCAATCGTGTCGTAGGCTGTAGCAATTTTTTCGATAGAATATTTATATGCAGCAACTCTGAGATTAGGCAACTTACTGCGCAGCATATGTGTTCTTATTTGCTGATATGCCTCTACCATCATGTCATTCAAACCTGAGTAGATTAGATCAATTTCATCGGAACCATTCATCAAAGTAAGCTTATCCTTTTTTGTTAATTTTTGCTTGGTCATTTTTTCAATTAAACGAATGACTTCTTTTAACTGATTTTCATCTCTTCTTTTTTCAAGTCTTCCAAAGCGCATTTGAGAAATATTTCTTACCCATTCAAAATAACTAACAGCAACACCTCCTGCATTTAAATAAATATCTGGAATTACAAGAATATTTTTTTTGTTCAAAATTTTGTCAGCTTTGTATGTAACCGGTCCATTGGCTGCTTCAGCCACAACTTTTGCTTGTATTTTGGCAGCATTGCCTTTATGAATAACACTTTCAATGGCAGCTGGAATTAACACATCACACTCTCTTTCAATTTGTTTTGCGCTCTCTGCAAAAAATTTACCGTATGGGCAATTCTTAAAATTTTTGCCAGCATCCATCCATTTTTTTAGCTTGGAGATAGGAAGACCGTCTTCATTATATATTGCCCCATTTTTTTCGATAACACAGGTAATGAGACAACCATCTTCTTCTTGTAAATGTTTGGCTGCGTGATACCCAACTTTCCCTAAACCCTGAACGATAACAGTTTTTCCTTCAAGTCCAGGCTTAATACCAATCATAGTTGTAATTTTTTCATCGTTAAAAATTTCTCTCAATCCAAACTGTACTCCTTTGCCTGTTGCTTGATTTCGGCCGGCAATACCTTTTTTATTTAAAGGCTTACCAGTAACACAAGCTTTCGCATTAATGTCATTGGGATTTAATTTTTGATATTCATCTGCAATCCAAGCCATTTCTCTTTCGGATGTTCCCAGATCAGGTGCAGGCACATTTTGACTGGGATTTATTAAATCCCTTTTAACTAACTCTTGGGTGAATCGTCTAGTTATTTTTGCAAGTTCAGCCCTTGTATATTTTGAGGGATCAATTCTAAGAGCACCTTTAGATCCTGAGAAAGGTACATCTATCAAAGCGTTTTTATAGGTCATCAAAGCAGCCATAGATTCCACTTCAAGTTGATTTGCGTCTTTGGAGTATCTAATACCACCTTTCGCAGGCATGATATGATCAGAGTGAACTGATCTCCACCCGGTAAAGATTTCAATCTTTTTATCGAGTTGCACACCAAAACTTACAGTGTAAGTGGAGTTACAAGTTTTTATTTGATCTGCTAGTGCTTTTGTTATTTTGGAAAAACTGAGAGCATCATCAACAAAGCTGTTAATGGTTTTCCAAAAGGTAGACTCATTTACTGATGACGACATACTGCTATTTTTTTTGTCTGCGATCATTATAATACATACTTCATGGCGGGCGTAGCTCAGTTGGTTAGAGCGCTGGATTGTGGCTCCGGAGGCCGTGGGTTCGAACCCCATCGCTCGCCCCAGTGAGGAGATATATGTTAAGTAAATTAAAAAAACTTAAAAAATTAGAGCGAAGCTTAGAAATTCAAATTCCCAGCGAAATGTATGAAGATAAATTTTCGAAAAAAATAAGTAATCTAGGACGAACTCTTAAAATGGATGGTTTTAGAAAAGGTAAAGTTCCTTTTGATGTTGTAGAACAAAGATATGGGACATCAGTCCATGCAGAAGTTTTAAATGAGTTGATTCAAGAAACTTATCCAAATGAAATAACTGAACATAAGTTAAATCCAGCAACTCCACCTTCGGTTTCAATTTTAGAAGATAATCCAAAGAAACAAATGAAGTATCTTGCTACCTTTGAGATTTTTCCTGAAATTAAACCTAAGGTAAAAAGTTGGACTAAATATGATGAGTATCAAATAAAAATAATCGACTCAGATATCGACTCAGCTATCGAAGATATTACCGAAAGATATGGTGAGTGGAAGACAGTAAAAAGAGTATCTAAAAATGGTGATCAAGTCATTATGGATTTCGAAGGATTTATTGATAACAAACCTTTTGAAGGCAATGCTTCAAAAGATTTTAAACTGATTCTAGGATCTAAATCGATGATTCCAGGTTTTGAAGATGAGTTAGTTGGTAAAAAAGCAGATTCAAAATTTGATATCAAAGTTTCTTTTCCTCCAGATTATTTTAAAGGTGATCTTGCAAATAAAGCAGCAGTTTTTAAAATTTCTTTAAAAGAAGTTCAAGAATTGAGTAATGCAAAACTTGATAAAAAACTTTTTGAAAAACTTTCAATGGAGGCTAAATCAGTAAAGGAATTTAAATCTGAGATCAAAAAACGTATGGAAAATGAAGCTGCAACTCAGCAAAATGCTTTAACTAAAGAGTCTATTTATGAGCTCTTATTAAAAATCAATAAATTTTTAGTTCCAGAACAGATTGTCAAAGATCAAGCTCAGAAAATGCGTGAAGAATCATTGTCAAGAATTGGTAAAAAAATTGATGATGAGGATAGCAATGATTTATTTGCGGTGGAAACCTTTCTTGAAAGTGCTGAAAAAAGGGTGAAATTAGACCTACTATTTTCTTCTCTTGTATCTCATTTTTCATTAAAAGTTGAGGAAACTGACCTTGATAATTTTATTGATCAAGAGTCTGCAAAATATAAAGATCCAGCACAATTTAAGAGTTGGGTTAAAAATCAGCCAAATTACTTAGAACAATATAGAATGGTAATACTAGAAGACCTCCTAGTTGAAAAATTAAAGATTGATCTTAAATCAAATAACAAAGAGGTTAATTTTAGTGATGTTGCTAAAATGCAAAGAAAATAATAAAAAAACAACAAATTAATATGAAAGACCAATACCAAACTCTCGTGCCTATGGTAGTTGAGCAAACAGCTCGGGGAGAGAGGGCATTCGATATTTATTCCCGACTCTTAAAGGAGAGGGTTATTTTCATAACTGGCCCTATAAATGATAATTTATCTAATTTAATTGTAGCTCAACTCTTATTTTTAGAGTCTGAAAATCCAAAAAAAGATATAAATATTTACATCAATTCCCCTGGGGGTGTTATTTCTTCTGGTTTAGCCATTTATGACACGATGCAGTTTGTCTCTCCCTCTATATCGACACTTTGTATAGGTCAAGCGGCTAGTATGGGTGCTCTACTGTTATGCGGTGGAGATAAAAAAAAGAGATTTGCCTTACCAAATTCAAGAATAATGATCCATCAGCCCCTGGGTGGTTTTCAAGGTCAAGCCTCAGATATTGAAATTCATGCCAAAGAAATTTTACTTATGAAAAAGAAAGTCAACGAGATTTTAGCTAAACATACAGGTAAGTCAATGAAAACCATCGAAAAGGATACGGATAGAGATAATTTTTTAAATGCCAATGAGGCTAAGGATTACGGCATTGTTGATGATATTCTTACAATGAGGGACGCATGACAGATAACGCTGATTTAAAGAAACTAAGTTGTTCGTTTTGTAAAAAAGGCTACTCTGAAGTTAAAAAACTTATCTCTGGTCAAGATAACATCTGTATCTGCAACGATTGCGTTGAACTTTGTAACGATATCATTGCTGAAGAATTAAAAGTAACAGAAGCAACAACTGAATCATCTTTGATGTCACCAGTTGAGATTTATCAACGCCTTGATGAGTATGTCATCGGACAAGATAAGGCAAAAAAAGTTCTTTCGGTTGCTGTATATAATCACTATAAAAGACTCAATAATCCTGCAAAAGATTCTGTAGAGTTACAAAAAAGTAATGTTTTGCTCTTGGGGCCAACAGGAAGTGGTAAAACTTTACTTGCACAAACCCTGGCAAAAATTTTAAATGTGCCGTTTGCAATTGCTGATGCAACCACATTGACAGAAGCAGGATATGTTGGAGAAGATGTTGAAAATA
The DNA here is from genome assembly GCA_902602185.1 of uncultured SAR86 cluster bacterium. GTDB lineage: Bacteria > Pseudomonadota > Gammaproteobacteria > Magnimaribacterales > D2472 > CACNXK01. Next base: position 63,271 of record CACKPV010000001.1, on the reverse strand, counting down.
TTATTCAAAGGTTACTGCAAAGGGCTGAATATGATCCAGAGAAAGCTCAATTGGGAATTGTGTACATTGACGAAATTGACAAAATTGCTCGAAAGACTGACAACCCCTCCATAACAAGAGATGTCTCTGGAGAGGGTGTTCAACAGGCACTTCTGAAATTAATTGAAGGAACAATTGCTTCTATTCCTCCACAAGGGGGAAGGAAGCATCCACAACAAGATTTTATTCAAGTTGATACCTCCAATATTTTGTTTATTTGTGGTGGTGCCTTTTCTGGTCTCGATAAAGTTATTACTCAAAGAGTTAACAAAACCGGTATAGGTTTTAGTGCTAGTGTTTCATCCAAAAATGAAAAAGAAATAATGCAAGAAAACTTGGAAATTGTTGAGCCTGAAGATCTTGTTAAATATGGACTGATTCCTGAGTTTGTTGGCAGGTTGCCAGTTATTACAACATTGAAAGAGTTAGATGAAGATTCCCTTGTTAGGATCTTAAAAGAGCCCAAAAATGCCTTGGTCAACCAGTATCGATATCTTTTCGAAATTGATAAAGTCGAACTGGTTTTCAGAGATGAGGCTTTAAAATATATTGCACGAAAAGCTATTGAAAGAAAGACAGGTGCCAGAGGCCTTCGTTCTATTCTTGAAGATATCCTGATGGAGGTTATGTTCGACTTGCCCAACGATGATTTAGAAAAAATCATTGTTGATGAAAATTCTGCATCGTTAGATGCAAAGCCAATTCAAGTTTTTAAATCTAGCAAGAAAGAAAAAACTGCTAATTGATTGATAATTTCAATTTAACCCTTAATTAAATAATTATGAGTGACATATCAAAAAGTTATCCTATAATTCCTTTACGCGATGTAGTTATTTTTCCCGGAATTGTAACTACTCTGTTTGTAGGCCGATCAAAATCAGTCGAAGCACTCAATGCCGCAACAAATTCTAATAAAAAAATCGTTCTAGTTGCTCAGAGAGATGCAGCTAACGAAGATCCAGGATTTAGTGATATTTATGAATATGGATCCGTAAGTAATATTTTGCAGTTAATAAAGCTTCCAGATGGTACTATGAAAGTTTTAGTTGAAGGTGACAAGCGTTGCAAAATTAAAAAAATTACTGAAGAAAAAAATTATTTAAAAGCAATCGTTTCAGAAATCCCCGATGACGTTATTAAAGTGTCTGAGTCCATGAATTTGGTCAAGTTTATTAAAGGTAAATTTAAGGATTATGTATCATCAACAAAAAAGATACCTCCTGAAATCTATTCAACCATTGAAGCAATTGATGACTTATCTAACCTAATTGACAATATTGTTAATCATTTGAATGTTGATACTTCTCAAAAACAAGAAATCTTAGAAATTATCGATTTGCAAAAAAGGGCTGAAAATATCCTAACGTTTATTGAATCTCAATTGGATGTAATCGATGTTGAGCAGAGAATCCGGTCTAGAGTTAAGAAACAAATGGAAAAATCGCAAAGGGAGTATTATTTAAATGAAAAAATAAAGGCTGCTCAAAAAGAACTTGGTGAAATAGGAGAAGAGGGGGACGAATTTGAAAACCTTGAGAAGAAGATTAAATCTTCAGGCATGCCTAAAGATGCTCTTAAAAAGGCAAATAGTGAGTTAACGAAATTTAAGATGATGTCACCAACCTCAGCAGAAGCATCTGTAGTGAGATCTTATCTTGATACTCTCATTGATATTCCTTGGAAAAAAAGGGGAAAAGTTAAATCTGATCTCAAGGCTGCTCTATCTATCTTAAATGGAGACCATTATGGGTTAGAGGAAGTAAAAGATAGGATTTTAGAATATTTAGCTGTCCAAAAGAGAGTAAAAAATTTAAAGGCTCCGGTCTTATGTTTAGTAGGGCCTCCAGGTGTCGGTAAAACTTCACTCGGAGAATCTATTGCTAGAGCTACTAACAGAAAATTCACTCGAATGTCTCTTGGTGGAGTTCGAGATGAAGCAGAAATTAGAGGCCATAGAAGAACATACATTGGTTCTATGCCTGGGAAAATAATTCAAAAATTAATCAAAGTTGGAGTGAAAAACCCTTTATTTTTGTTAGATGAAGTCGACAAAATTGGAATGGATCACCGAGGTGATCCTGCTTCAGCACTTTTAGAAGTTTTAGATCCTGAGCAAAATTCATCTTTTAGTGATCATTATCTTGAGGTTGATTATGATTTATCTGAGGTGATGTTTGTATGTACTGCTAACAGTTTAAATATACCTGGACCCTTATTGGATCGGATGGAAATCATCAGAATTCCTGGTTATATTGAAGATGAAAAACTAAATATTGCCCAAGACTATCTTTTTCCAAAACAAAAAGAAAGAAATGGGTTATCGGAAAAAGAAATAAAATTTGATTCTGAGGTTATTCTTGATTTAATTAGATATTACACAAGAGAAGCAGGTGTTAGGGGCTTAGAAAGACAAATTTCGAAAATCCTCAGAAAAGTTGTTAAAGAAAGAGATTTATCAAATGCGAAAAGGGCTACCAAAATCACCACCAAAAATTTAGAAGAATATTCAGGTGTTAGGAAGTTTAAATTTGGTGAAGCAGAGTCATCAAATACTGTTGGACAAGTCTGTGGTTTGGCCTGGACTGAGGTTGGTGGAGAGTTACTAACTATTGAAGCTTCAAAAGTTCCCGGCAAGGGAAAAATTATAAAAACTGGATCACTTGGAGATGTTATGCAGGAATCGATACAAGCTGCACTTACTGTAGTTAGATCAAGATCAGAATCCCTTGGTATAAATCAAAACTTTTATGAAGACTTTGATGTTCATATTCATGTTCCTGAGGGTGCAACACCAAAAGATGGTCCTAGTGCTGGAGTTGGAATGGGAACAGCATTGATATCTGCATTTACGAATATTCCTGTCCGTTCTGATGTTGCAATGACTGGTGAAATTACCCTAAGAGGACAAGTCTTGAAAATTGGTGGATTAAAAGAAAAATTACTTGCTGCCAAGAGAGGAGGAATTAAAAAAGTAATAATACCGATCGATAATCAATCTGATCTCAAAGAGATTCCAGATGTAATAACAGACAATTTAGAAATTGTTCCTGTTGAGTGGATTGATGATGTAATCACTCACTCTTTAGAATCACAACCAAAGCCACAAAAACAGTCTGCAACATACAAACAAAAATCTAAAAAATCTAAAAAAAATCCTGAGATTATAAATTAATTTAAGCCTTTATTTACTTGACTTTTGAAGCATCTTAGCTTTTCATAGAAGGGTAATTTTTAATTTAGAGGAGTTCAAATGAATAAAGCAGAATTAATTGATGCAGTTGCTTCTAGCACTGACATGTCTAAAGCGGAAGCTGGTCGAGCAGTAGATGCAGTTCTTGGATCTATTACTGATTCACTAGCAGCTGGTACTAAGGTCTCAATTGGTGGTTTTGGTAATTTTGAGGTCAGAGACAGAAGTGCAAGAATGGGAAGAAATCCACAAACTGGTGAAACTATTCACATTGCTGCAACGAAAGTACCTGCGTTCAAAGCTGCTAAAGCTTTAAAAATGGCTGTGAAAGGTTAACAAGAATTTATCTTGAAAAGGGTGCAGATTGCACCCTTTTTTTTATGTAAAATAGTATACGTTATGGATGGATTAAGAAATTTTTTAACGGGAAGACGCCTTATCTTTATTGGTATTTTCTTAGCAGTCCCCTTTGTTTTTTTTGGGACAAATAGTTTTGGCACCGTTTTTACTGATTTTGGGAAAGTCAATGGACTTAAGGTTACTCCTTATGACATTAATATTGCAGTTTCAAATGTAGATCGTCGTCTTGAGCAAATTTATGGTGGTGAATTCTCAAGAGAGTTATTAGGTGATGGTGTTTATCAAGGCTACGTCAGGCAAGAAATTGTTGCTCAAAAAGCTCTTCTTTCTCAAGCAATTGAACTTGGCCTCAATTATTCTGAAGATGATGCAAAAAGAAGCATTATGCAAAATACTGCATTTCAAGTAGATGGGAAATTTGACCAAGAGATTTTTCAAGCAACGCTTCGATCTAATGGTATTGTCCCTAAAGAATTTATTGAGGCTGTTAGAAATGATTTCATAGTTAATCAATTTCTTATGTCCGTGGGTAATTCATCCTATGTTTTAGATAGTGAAATCCATCAACTTATCGAACTACTTGAACAAAAACGGAATGTTGAATTTTTTAAAATTGATTTCCAAAAACTAAAAGATTCATCAGATATATCTTTAAGTGATGCACAAAGTTATTTTGAGGAAAATAGCTTTGTATTCCAAACACCAGAGAAGAAAATTTTTCAATTTATAAGGATGGATCAAGAGGATTATAAAAGTGACGTTGAAGTTCCAGAAAATTTTGTCAATGATCAATATAATGAATACCTTATCCAACTTAAACAACGAATAGAGAGAAGGATCTCGCATTTGATGTTGGACGTTTCTGCTTTTAATTCACGTCAGGAAGCTAACTTGACTTTACAGACTCTTAAAGAAGATATCCAAAATGGATCAACAACATTTGAAGATGCAGTTATAAATAATAGCTCAGACTTTGCAACAGTTGATTTAGGAGGTGACCTTGGTTTTTCTAGTGGAGAATCTTTCCCTGCTGAATTTGAACTTGCTATTCAAAATATGCAAATTAATGAATTATCAAACATTGTTGATCTGGGGGATACTTTGCATTTACTAAAATTAACAGAAATCAATGAAGAAAATCCTTTAACACTTGAGGAAATGGAGGTTGAATTTCTTAATGAGCTTATGGATCAGGAATCTTTGGCACTTATGAATGATGACAGGGACTCTATCGAAGATTTAATCTTAAATAATTACAGACTTGAAGAAATTGCTCTTGAGATGAACCTTGCAATCAAGGAGACTCCACCCATTGATGATATTGATTTTTCATCAGAGGATTTTGCATTTAATCAATTCTTAATGGGGTTACCAGAGAATACAGATTATGCTGAAGTTTTTGAAACTGAAACTGGATTCTATGTAGCATCTTTAAAAACACTTATAGAACCACAGCAACAAGAGTTTTCGGAAGTTGTTGAAACGGTTTTTGATATGCTCAAAACAGATTTTGCTAATGACCAGCTAAGTCAATTAAGTTCATCTTATCTTGATGCATTAAATGGAGAAGTTGATGAGATTATTTTAGAATCAGGAGTTACCAGAGAATCATACAACTCCCTCGGCAGAGACTCATCTTTGCTTCCTCCAGATATTATCGAAGGAATTTTTGATTCAAAAAAAGATACTGCTTATGCTGCTCAATCTTCAAATAATGATACTTATATTTTGGTTGTAGATGACATTACTTTGCCTGAAATATCTGAAATTGAAGCTTTACAAAGTAATTATGCTGAATTTGTTGAATCCATTTCACTGATCAAATTAAATCAAGTTTTAGAATCAGAAATTAGTAATAATATTAACGACAAAATTAAGAATCTTAATATCTAAACAGAGATATTTGAGATAAAATCATCATATGTATAGATTCATTTTATTTGCAACTTTCTTTCTTGCTGGCTGTGGGTCTTCAGTTTCCCTTGTGGACCAAGGTCTTGAAAATCAAATTATGCACGTTGGTAATGGATCAGAACCTCAAGGACTCGATCCACACATTGTAACCGGAGTACCAGAACATCACTTGTTAATCACTATGTGTGAGGGCCTTACTATCTCTAATCCTGAAGGGGGAGAGAATCTGCCTGGAATGGCAGAAAGTTGGGAAGTGAGTGATGATGGAAAGACTTATATTTTTAATATTAGAAAAAATGCACAATGGTCGAATGGTGATGATTTCACTGCCCATGACATGGTGTGGTCTTGGAAAAGAATATTAACTCCGAGCTTGGGATCCCAATATCCTGACATGCTTTATTATGTTGAGGGAGCTGAAGAATATCATACTGGTGATCCTGATTTTTCTTCCTTTAATTCTGTTGGTGTAAAAGCTCTTGATGATAAAACTTTGAAAGTAACATTGAAAAATCCTACACCTTTTTTTATTGGTCTTCTCAGTCACTATTCCACTTGGCCAGTTCATAAAGAAACAGTGCTAGAGTATGGAGATATTGATGATAGAAGAGGTCTATGGACTCGTCCTGGAAGTTTTGTTTGCAATGGTGCAATGAATTTAAAGTCATGGGAGTTGAATAAAAAGATTGTTGTTGAGAAAAATCCACTATATTGGGATGCAGAAAGTGTAAAACTTAACGAAATACATTTTTATCCTGTTTCTGATGTCAATACCGAAGATAGAATGTTTAGTGCTGGACAGTTGCACTTAACTTCTACAGTGCCCTCAGAAATGTGTCCTTTATGGATAGAGCAGGGTAATCCAAATTTACGAATTGATCCTTACATGGGAACCTATTTTTACCGAACGAACACAACTATCGAGCCTCTTAATGATGTCAGAGTAAGAAAAGCTTTGGCACTGGCTATCGATCGTAATCACATCACTAAAAATGTTAATAAGTGTGGAGCTATTCCTGCATATTCCTTTACTCCACCTGGTTCAAATGGATATTTTCCAGATACCAAAATAGGTACTGATTTAGAATTGGCTAAATCATTGCTTGCTGAAGCAGGATATCCAAATGGAGAAGGTTTTCCAGAATTAGAGATTCTTTTCAACACCTCCGAAGGACATCGTCAAATTGCTCTTGCCATTCAACAAATGTGGAAGAAAAATCTTGGGATCAACGTCATTTTGGATAATATGGACTGGAAAGTTTATTTATCAAGAGAAATGATTGGTGATTTTCAAATTTCTAGAGCAGGATGGATAGGTGATTATGAAGATCCAAATACATTCTTGGATACTTTACGTCCCAACCGAGGAAATAATAAAACTGGATGGGATAACAAGGAATTTGATTCTTTGGTCAAACTTGCAAATGAGACTACTAATCAAGAGAAGAGATATGAGCTACTTCGAGAGGCTGAAAGAATTCTTATTGATGAAATGCCGATAATACCAATTTATACATATGTTCGTGCTTATCAGTTGTCACCCGATGTAAAGGGGTTTTATCCAAATTATCTTGATCATCATCACCCAAAAACAATTTACTTGGAAAGAGAGTAACTCTTTATGCTAAATATTCTTTTTAAGAGGATATTAATTGCTATCCCAGTCTTAATAATAGTTGCGACTATTACCTTTTTTTTAATTAGATTTGCTCCAGGAGGTCCTTTCGATGCGGACAAAAGTTTGCCACCTCAAGTCCTTGAAAATTTAAATGAAATTTACAACTTAAATGCTCCTCTCTGGCAGCAATACTTTGATTACATGACTGGAATTTTTGTTGGTGATTTTGGTCCATCTTATAGATATCCAGGGAGAACAGTCACTGAAATGATTGCAACTGGTTTGCCAACAACTTTTGAACTGGCATTTTATGCTCTTTTGATGGCTATTGTTCTTGGCATCCTGGCTGGGGTGATAGCTTCATTTAATAGAAATACTTTTTTAGACTATTTTCCAATGAGCATAGCTATGCTTGGTATTTGTGTCCCCACTTTTTTATTGGGACCAGTGCTTTCATTAATTTTTGGTGTTGAATTAAGATTGCTTCCAGTATCAGGTTGGGGTCTTCAACCTGGTGATAAGTTGTTGCCCTCAATCACATTAGGTTTTGCTTATGCGGCTTATATTGCTCGCTTAAGCAGAGGCGGGATGTTAGAAATTTTTGGTCAAGATTTTATAAGAACTGCAAGGGCAAAAGGGTTATCTGAATTTCAAGTAATTTTTAAGCATGCAATGCAAGGTGGTCTCATTCCTGTTGTATCTTTTTTAGGTCCGGCCATTGCTGGTTTATTAGGAGGTTCATTTGTAGTAGAGACCATATTTAATATTCCAGGTATTGGAAGATTTTATGTTGAGGCCGCACAGAATCGAGACTACACCATGATAATGGGAACAACTATTCTTTTCTCAGCTATGATTATCTTCTTTAATCTGCTTTCCGATTTAGCAGTGTTAATTTTAAATCCAAAGGCTCGCAGTGAATTATGAATAATTCTTCACTTTGGCAGGATGCAATCAGAAGATTGCTGCAAAACAAAGCTGCAATATTTGGTGGCGTGGTAATTATTATTATGTCCACACTTGCAATTTTTGCTCCTTTTGTTGCTCCGTATTCATATGAATTCCAATTCGTTGACCGCATAGGTCAACCACCCTCAGCAGAACACTGGTTGGGTACTGATAGTCTTGGCAGAGACTTATTGAGTAGGATTATTTATGGTGCAAGAGTTTCTTTAATGGTTGGTTTTGTTGCCACCACGGTAGCGCTGTTAATTGGAGTTTCTTGGGGTGTAATAGCCGGTTATAGTGGAGGCAGAGTAGACTCTATCATGATGCGTATTGTAGATATTCTATACGGTTTACCTTTTATAATTTTCATCATTCTTTTAATGGTAATTTTTGGAAGAAACATTTTTCTTTTATTTGCTGCTATTGGCGCGGTGGAGTGGTTAACAATGTCAAGAATCGTGCGTGCTCAAGTAATTACTCTCAAAAATCAGGAATTTGTTCAGGCTGCCCAAGCAATGGGTGTGAGTAACTTTGCTATGTTCCGTCGACATATTCTTCCGAATATCTTGGGCCCTATTGCAGTGTATGCAACTTTGACAATACCCTCAGTCATGCTACTGGAATCATTCCTAAGTTTTTTAGGTCTTGGTGTTCCAGCTGAGATGAGCAGTTGGGGTTCTTTGATAAAGGATGGTGTTGTCAGCATGCAATCATATCCATGGATTTTGATCTTTTCAGGATTAACCTTCAGCATTACGTTATTTGCTCTTAACTTTTTTGGAGATGGGCTCAGAGATGCATTGGACCCTAAAACAGCAGAAGACTAAAAAGCTAAAATTGTAATTTTTATTATTTGTCCAGGTTTAAGGAGAGTGATTCCACTATTGTTCCTTTTAATACTTTCCACAGATACATTAAATAATTGTGAAATTTTATATAAATTATCTCCTTGTTTTACTGAGTACAGTATTGTCCTTTTTTTCGATTCTATGTTGCGATAAATATTCTTATTTCCAATATTTAACTTAGCTCCTATGCGAATTTCATTTGGATTTTTAATATCATTCATTAACATAATTTGTTTTGGAGTGACATTATATTTATTTGAAAGACTCCATAGCGTATCCCCCTCACTCACAACATGAGAATCAAAGGGTATGATAATATTTTTTGGATTCCCAACGGGAATAAGAAGTATCTGATCAATTGAAAGCAAATCTCTTTCAAGTTGATTAACATCACGGATAATTTGTATTTTCGTTTCATATTTTTTTGCAAGATCCCATAAGTTATCACCGGTAGATACTTCATGAGATATCCAGTTTATATTCTTACTTACAGCAAATTCATTACCTTTCTCAATCACAATCTGTTTTTTTTCAATCGGAATATAGAACATGCTAGGTTTTTTTGGGCTCGTTGCCCACTTGGTATACCCCGCATTCAGTAAATAAATTAATTCTGGTTTTTCACCGATGAAATCACTAAAGTTTATAATTTCAACTTGTTGTTCAAAACTCACCCTATCAATAACAGGTGTGTAGGGTATATTAGGAAGTTCGACCCCATATTTTTCAAAATTTTTAATTAATTCAAGTAATGCCAAAAACTTAGGAACATAATTTTGTGTTTGCGAAGGGAGTCTTAATTGTTTGTAGTTTTTTTCTGCATTTCTCCGTCCAATCTGATTTATGGCTTTTTGTGTAAAGGTTGGACCTGCATTATATGCAATTAATACAAAATAAAGGTTATTATCAAATCTTTGATAGAGGTAATCAATGTAGTTGATTGCAGCAAGAGACGATTTGAATGGATCATGCCTCTCTTCTATCCACCAATCCTTTCGTAAACCCAGTAAATTTGCAGTGGGAGGCATAATTTGCCACAAACCTACTGCTCCAGAAGAAGAAATTGAAAAAGGATCATAACTGCTTTCAATAAACGGCAATAATGCAAATTCTATTGGCAACCCCTTTTTTTCTAATTCTTGCATGATGTAGAAAATAAAAAAATAAGAATTATCCAGATAATTTGTAAACAATTCAGGATTATCTAAATGCTTATTCATGTAATTCAGTGTTAAGGCATCAATTTGATAGTCTGAAAATGTTGATTTATCGATAAAAGCATCCCAAATATTTTCATAATCAATGATTTCCTCAACAGTTTGCATTGGTTCCTCAAGAGATATTTGTTCTATGGATCCAGATTCAGGGACTTCTTTTATGAAAGAAAATTGCTCAGGAGTTTGGCAACCGGATAACAATAAAATTAATAATAATGTTAAAAGTTGTCTTTCCATGATCGAAGATAAGAAAAGGCATCCATCTCAGTTTTGCAGTCTTTAAGTGAATCTCTTAACAGATCACATCTTAGAAATGGATTAGTTTTTAATTCAAGTGCGAGATCTGATGGAATCGAACAGCCATTATTAGCAGTCATTTTTTTTGATAAATCAGCAACACGTTTTTTGAGATCATGATTTGATGCATCTACCTCAAGTGCAAATTCAAGATTAGACTCAGTATATTCATGTGCACAGTACACTTTAGTTTCGGGTGGTAAATCTTTTAGTTTTTGGATTGATTGAAACATATCCTCATGAGTTCCCTCAAATACTCTTCCGCAACCACCAGCAAATAATGTATCCCCACAAAAAAGTGAATCCATTTCTTGGCAATAAAATGCAACATGATCAAGTGTATGTCCAGGAACAGCAATGGTCTGCATTTTTATATCTAATGTTGAGAAACAATCACCATCAATAACTCTATCAGTTATAGATGAAATGTCATTTTTGGGACCATATATCTTCCCGTTAACATATTTCCTTAAATCTTCGATACCTCCCGTGTGATCAAAGTGATGATGCGTTATTAAAATATCTTTAAGGACCTTTTTAGAATGAGATAGGTAGTTCAGCACTGGTGTTGCCTCACCAGGATCAATCACAGAAATTTCTTTGTTTGTTTCCAGCAACCAAATATAATTGTCTGTATAAGCTTTTAAAAAATTAATTTGCATATTTAGATTTTACAACCTATATGATGAAAACTGTAGAAATTCATACTGACGGAGCATGTCGACATAATCCAGGGCCAGGTGGCTGGGGTGCTTTGATGGATTTTGGAGATAAAACCCAAGAACTCTATGGTGGTGATGAGATTACCACTAATAATAAGATGGAATTAACTGCTGTCATTAAAGCTCTTGAATACTTAACCGAGCCCCATCAGATTGTTTTAACAACTGATTCAAAATACGTAATTGGTGGTATCAATGATTGGATGGACAATTGGAAAAAAAGAGGTTGGAGAAATGCAAAAGGTGAACCTGTAAAAAATAAAGAACTTTGGCTGCAGCTCGATCAACTTGTATCAAAACATAAAATTGAATGGCAATGGGTAAAAGGGCACTCAGGTGATATTGGTAATGAGACTGCTGATATGCTGGCAAATAGGGGTATTGATGAACTTTGAAAATTTAAAAAAAATAATCTGTTTAGATACTGAAACTACCGGCTTAGATATAGAAGAGGGACATCGTGTTGTGGAAATAGGGGCAGTCCTCTTGCATGGAAGAACTAAGACTAATGAAGAATTTCATACCTTTCTCAATCCAGAAAGAAAAATGGGAGAGGGGGCTAAAAATATTACTGGCTACACCGATGATATGTTAATAGAACAACCTTTTTTTAGGGATATTGCAGAGGATTTTCTTACTTTTATTTCGGGGAGTAAATTAGTTATGCATAATGCTCCTTTTGATGTAGGACATCTAAATAATGAACTAAAAATTGCATCTTCTTCATTACCATTAATTGAGGATGTAGTTGATGAAATTGTAGATACAGTAATTTTGTCAAGAGAGGTTTTTGGGCACCGCATGACACTCGATGGACTAATGAAGAAATTTGATATAAATGATTATGACCGTGCCCAACATGGCGGTTTGAAAGATGCAAACATTCTTGCCGATGCTTATGGTTTTTTAACTGGTGGACAGTCAAATATTGACTTTAGTGCCGATAATAAGAATACAAGAGATCAAAAAAGTGATGGAGCATCATCTAGCACATATACCAATCCAAATAATATCAAATTAAAAAAAATATTAACTTCTAAGAAAGAAGAGCAAATTCACATTAAAAGACTTCAACAAATGGAAGAAAGTTCTGGAGTAAAGCCAATAGGATTAGATAAATGAAGATAACTAGATTTGCCCCAAGCCCAACAGGTACCTTGCATATTGGAGGAGTAAGAACAGCATTATTTAACTATATTTTTTCTAGACAACACAATGGATTATTTCTCATCAGAATTGAAGATACTGATCAAGAGAGGTCAAAAAAAGAATTTGAAGTAGATATCTTGCAAGGTCTTCAATGGCTGGGGATAGAGGCAGATCAAGAACCTGTTAGACAGTCTGAAAGGTCTGAACTGTATCGAAAAGCTGCTGAAAAATTAATCAATTCTGGCAGTGCTTATTGGTGTAATTGTACACCTGAGGAACTTGATGAAATGCGAAAAGCTCAAAGTGCTGCAGGAAAGAAACCTATGTATGATGGTAGAAGTCGAAATTTAGGATTAGCACGCTCATCTGAAACCGTTTTGCGCCTTGCCACTCCGGAAAATGGAGAAACGATTGTCAATGATTTAATTCGCGGAGAAATTAAGTTTAATAATAATGAGTTGGATGATCTGATTTTATTGCGAAGTGACGGAAGTCCAACCTATCATTTTTGCAATGTAGTAGATGATTATGAACAAAAAATTACTACTGTTATTAGAGGAGAAGACCATATAAGTAATACTCCAAGACAAATTCATATTCAAAAAGCATTGGGCTATCCAGACTTAGAGTATGCCCATCTTCCACTTGTCTTAGGTGAGGACAAAAAACGTCTATCTAAGAGGCATGCTGCAACCAGCTTAAATGCCTACAAAGAAATGGGGTACACCAAAGAAACTATCATCAATACACTTGCCTTATTAGGATGGTCCACACAGGAAGAAATCTTCTCAACAAATGATTTGATTGCAAATTTTGATATAAAAAATGTTCAAAAAGGAGCTGCAATATTTGATTTGAAAAGAATGGATTGGATTAGCTCACAACATTTATCAAATCTTAATAATGATGATTTTATAAAAATTATTGGGCCATTTATGGAGGAAATAAATATTCATGCCGATGCGCAAAATTATGAAGCAATAATATTAGCCATGAGAACTTCAAAACCCTCCTTGAGACAAATAGCAGAATCTACTAAACCATTCTTTTTCCCTCTAGAGGAATATGACCCAAAAGGTACAGAGAAATTTCTGAAGGGATCAAAGGAGTTGCTTGAGCATGCTTTTGATAAGTTACAAAATCTTAATGAGTGGACTGAAACCGAACTGGATATGTTGTTAATTCAGATTCGAGATTTCTTCAATTATCCTGTTCCTAAAGTCAATCAACCGCTTCGAATTGCCTTAATGGGGACTACCATGTCACCATCCCTAGGCTATACACTAGAATTATTTGGCAAAGAAGAATCTTTGAAAAGAATTCAAACGGCAATTAAATTTATTGGATAGAAACGCCAGCATTTGGCCTTCGAAGATCGGCAAAACCATACCTTGTTTCATCAATAATCTGAATAGATTGAGTGCTGCCAATGGTGTCGGATAATTCCATGTAATGTCCTAGCTTATCTAGGACTCTATAACTATCTGAGCTAATTAAAGATTCATATTCAAGTTCTTTATAGGGCCAATCTTTATGAATTCTGGGAAGCATCGTAGCATCAGCTACATTCAATTTAAAATCTATCACTCCAGTTACTATTCTTAGGTTAGCAGCAGGAATTTGCGAGCCACCTGGTGATCCAGTCACAAGAAAAAGATTATCATTTTTATCAAAGACGATAATGGGATGCATTGTACTCATTGGTTTTTTTCCTGGCTCAAATTTATTTCCAGGACTCGCAGCTCTTCCTGTCACCCCTTTTTTTCCATATAGGTATGCAAAGTTTCTCATCTGATTGTTCATCAAAATGCCAGTACCGGGAATAGTAACTCCTGAACCAAAAGAATAACCAAGGGTATAGGTATTTGAAACCGCATTTCCGTCAGCATCGACAATAGAATAATGAGTGGTATCTTTACTTTCTTCTATTTCAAAAGACTGAATAGACTTAGATAGAGTTGCTGCTTTAAAGTTTATGTTTTCTGCCAACATTTTTGCTCTTCTTATTGAAATTAATTCATTTAAAGGAACATTGTAATAAGCTGGATCACCAACATGATGAGATCTATTGTTGTGGCCTCTGCGTAAAGCCTCTGCTAATAAATGGTAAGTTGCAGCTGAATTGGGTTGATATTTTTCTAGATTAAAAAACTGCAAAATATTTAGTGCAGTTATAAAAGTAATCCCACCTCCTGAAGGAGGGGCCTGAGTGAAAACTTTATAACCTCTATAATTTGTACCTATTGGATCACGAAATGTTGACTTGTAGTTCAATAAATCATTCTTATCAATAAATCCTTTATTTGTTTTCATGGTAGAAGAAAAAGCTTCAGCCACCCATCCTTTATAAAACCCATCCTTACCCTTTTCTACAATGGCTTTTATGGTTTTAGCTAAATCAGGTCTTTGCATTATTGATCCAACCGGAAGGGGGTTGTTGTTTCTAAAAAAGATTCGTTTGGATTCAGGATCCATTAGTAATTGTTCAGCACTGCCTATGGAGTGATGTAAGTCATATGAAACTTTTATTCCTCGTTCAGCTTGTTCAATAACAGGATTCAGAACTTCACTTAGTGGCAATTTACCAAATTTTTCATGAGCTTCTAATAATCCATATACTGTTCCAGGTGTGGCTGAAGCACTGTAACCGTAGGTAGTTTTTGAATAATCAATATTTTTTAGACTTGATGGATTTTGTGTGCCAAAGAGAAATTGAAGATTTGCATTTTTAGATGAACTACTTCTATAGTCAATAGAAAATATTTCTTTTGAATCTTCCAAATAGATCAACATAAAACCACCTCCCCCAAGATTACCAGCTCGTGGCAAAGTAATAGCTAGGGAAAAGCCAACAGCAACAGCAGCATCCACTGCATTACCGCCCGCATTTAGAATTTGCACCCCAATTGCTGAGGACTCAAAATTTTGAGAGACCACGACCCCTTTATCAGTAATAGTTGGGTGAAATGGTGATTTATAATCGATATACGAATCCCCCAAGACAAAGACCGGTAATAAAAGTAAAACAAAGATAATTTGCATTGTTAAAATACAGAAGGTGCTAGAAAGTAGGCAAAGATGGTTACTACAACAATACCCCCAAGATTAATGGCAAAACCTGCACGCATCATATCTATGATTTTAAACCGATTGGATCCATACACAATGGCATTTGGTGGTGTTGCAACGGGAAGCATAAAAGCACAACTTGCTGCTAAAACTACCGGGATTGTTAAAACTTCTGGAGCTATCCCAATTGCCACCGCAACAGCTCCAAAAACTGGTAAGAAAGTTGAGGTGGTTGCTACATTACTGGTAACTTCAGTAAGAAAGATGATTAAAGCTGCCACTGCCATCACGAGAGTAATTAAAGGGACTGCTTGAAGACTTATAAGACTTTGACCAATCCATAGTCCTAATCCCGAAGTATTAATTTGAACGCCAAGTGATAAACCTCCTCCAAAAAGAAGAAGGAGACCCCAAGGTAATTTACTGGATTGATCCCAAGACAATAACTCTCCTTTTTTATTGGCAGATGGAATAATGAATAACATTATAGCTATGATAATTGCTATACCAGCATCTGATAGCCCTATTAAATAGTTATCAATTAAACTTCTAAACATCCATAGAAATGCAGCAAGAAGAAAAATAAGCAGGACTCTGAACTCATCTTTTGACATTGGTCCCATGTCGCTGAGCATATTATTTAGGGTTATTTGAGTTTCACTTGATGATTTAAAATTAACTGGGTAAACAACCTTTGTTAAGAAAAACCATGCAACAACAAGCATACATGCTGATACAGGAACTCCTAATTTCATCCAATCGGTCATAGTTATTTCAAGACCATAAGTCTCTTGCATGAAAGCACTAAAAACAATATTTGGAGCAGTTCCAACAAGTGTAGACATGCCGCCAATAGTGGCTGCATAAGCAATCGATAATAGGAGAGCACGATCGAAATTTGCTTTATCTTGTTCAGAAAAACCAGGAATGGTTTGAGCAACAACATTACATATAGCAATTCCAATGGGTAGTAACATTAAAGTTGTTGATGTATTCATCACCCACATGCTTATAAGTGCAGCAACTAACATAAAACCACCAATAAGTTTGGGTCCATTGGACCCAACTCTACTGATCATTATCAAGGCAATCCTTTTATGTAAACCGGATCTTTCAATTGATAAAGCTATTAAAAAACCACCAAGAAATAAATAAATATTTTTATTCGCATAAGGGTTTGCAGCTGATTGAATATCAGTGACATCAAGCAGGGGAAATAATGCAAGGGGAATTAAAGATGTTACCGGAATAGGTATTGCTTCAGTTGCCCACCAGCAAACCATCAGCATTGCAATTGCAGCTACAGTCCAAGCAGTTTCGTTTAAACCAGATGGGGCAGGGAGCAGCAAAATTAACAAAAATATTGCTATTCCTATCCAAAAACCTCTTTTTTTTATTGCCATCTTTTAAGAAAAAAAAGGGGAGCATATGCTCCCCTTTACAAACAAACAAGACTAGAAGCTCATCCGAACATCAAGATAATAGTATCGACCATAGTCTTGGTGCGCATCAGCATAATAACCAAAATATCTATCTGCTAATGGAGCTCTTTCATCCTCAACATTATTAATACCCAATTTAACTCGAGCTCTGTCAAAGTAATATGCGACAGTGAGGTTGTGGGTTGTCATGCTTGGAATTTCAAAACGAGTTCCATCACTTAAAGTCAGACTGTCCTGATAAAACTCACCTTTGGTAAGACTTGAGGTAGTTACCTGCCAGGGTCCATTACGCCAAGTAGCTCTTAAAGTATGTTTTTCATCATAGTTTCCATCTAGACCTAAAAGATCACCAAAACCTTCAAGAGGTATTGACTGATCCAATAGTCCACTTTGTTGAGCAGACACTAAAGTGCTGTAGTCACCATCAGGAGTTTGATCAAATAAATCAATATAAGTCCCAATATAACGAAGACTAAAGTCACCAAAACTAGTCTCAAAATTATAGTAAACACCAATATCAGTTCCTTCGATTGTTCTAGTTGCAAGGTTGATATAGTTATCATTTACATATCTAACTGGACCTACAGGACATAATCCTGATCCTGCGAAAAGGTCGATTACATCTTGGTCTGGATCTTCTCTAACAACAGCTGAATTACCAACAAAGTTAGCACAATCATTTCCGCCATTTAAAAGATTGAGCAATAGGTCATACGTAGTATGATTTGCTCTTCCAAAAAGACCAATAGTGTTTTCTTTTTCAATTGACCAAGTATCAGCAGTGATAGTTAAGCCATCTAAAGGTTCTAAAACAATACCAAATGAGGTATTTGTAGACTCTTCAGCTTTCAAGTTTTCAGCACCGCTGGCAACTCTTTGCATTGAACCATAATAGTCAATAACATCCTCATCGGGATCTAAGCCAAGAATTTCTGCAACATGATAGTAGACATAGTCATATCTACTTCCTGTTCGTGCCACAATTTTTTCATTAATTTGAATAATATTCGGTGCTCTGAATGAAGTTGAAGTTGAACCTCTGACTAGTAACCAATCAGTTGGTCTATAACCTAGTGCAAGTTTGCCAACTGTGTTTGATTCAAAATCAGAAGCATCCTCATGACGTAAAGCAAGCTGCATATCCATATTTTCCATTAAAGGAATGGAGAGCTCTGCCAACAAGGATGTTGTTTCTCTTTGTCCAAAGACATCATTCGTTGGAGAGGAATTTACAACATCTGAAACGTATGGATGAGTATCTCCTTCGTAATCAGTATAAGGAATGGTTCCATCAAGACGAGGATCTCTATCATCAATAACCTCCTCATTTCTCCATTCAAAACCAAGTAAGAGTCCTACTGATCCAGCAGGCATTTCAAATAAATCAGGAGTTGACATCTTAAAATCAAACATTTCAAGTGAACTGACACCTTTTCTATAAACACTAACTGCAATTCTCTCAAAACCAGCTGGATCTCCACCAGCAAATGGATTGTAAGCATTTGGTGTTGAATCAAATAATGCTTCTTTCAAAAGGTTGTTCGAAACTCTGTTATGGGTGACATCATCAGATTTTGCTTCTGAATTTAGGTATGCCATTTCCCAATCCCATTTCCCAGTTGAACCTCTTAAACCTTGAAGGAAACGGTATGTCTCTTTTTCAACATTTACATCTCTGGGTTTTTCAGCATATCGATAGAAATCAATATATAGCTGTTGTCCGCCAAAAACCGCATCGCCATTATAAAGCATCTGATTTAACCAATAGTTATCGGGACCAACTCTGTGTTTAGATGAAGTAAAAGCATAAGATGCATGCCTATCCATCTGAGAATCAGATTGATAGAAACCTAATTCAGTAAATGCTTCAGCACCTCCTGCTAATTCATGATTAATAAACATCAGGATATTTTGTCTTTCAAGTTCAGATCGAACATCTCTTTGAGTAGAGAAATTATATCTTATCGTACCGTTACCATCGGGAGCTATACAGGTTCCGTAACCTGTATCATAAAGGGGATTGCCCCGATTAGTACATCTTTCATCTCCCATTGGGAACATTTCAAATTCACCTGAACTATCTGTCCATACTCTGTCATATTGGGTGCCAGGAATTGAAGTCGAGCTGCTAACCATATCAAATTGACCATACAAACTATTAGCAGAGGTGTTTCTAAATCTACTGTTGTCAATCCATGGAGAGTCAGCGCCAAGAAACTGAGGGATTAAAGGTCTTAAATCACCAGCACCCCATCTTTCATCTTCCATTGCTCTTATTTTGCCTCGATCATAATGATCGAAAAATACACCTACATTAGTAGCACCATTATTAAAGTCCATTCCAAACTTTGCTGTTACAGTAGTATCTTCAGCCATGAAATGATCATATTGCTGCCTTTTTCCTCTGATCATGAATCCTTCAAAATCACTTTGAAGAACATGATTTACAACACCAGCAACCGCATCAGCACCATAAATAGCAGATGCTCCATCCCTTAGGATTTCTAATCTCTCTTGACCATATACTGGAATGAGGTTTGAATTTACTGTCATTGCAGGCACAAAGTCACCACCAATATATTCTGTTTGATAACCAGGTGAATTCACCAAACGTCTTCCATTGAGAAGAACTAGTGTATTTCCGGTTCCCATGTTTCTGAGGTTGTAAGCGCCGATATCTCCTCGAGCTGAGTTAACACCTCCGGATATATTTTCTGCTTCGTTAAACATGTTCATGCCATTTTCTGCGATGTTTTCAAGTAAATCATCACCAGAATCAACACCGAGGGCATCGATTTCTTCTGCTGAGATTACTGATACAGGTAGAGCTCCTGTAATTGATGCACCTTTAATCTGTGAACCAACTACAACTACTTCTTCAACATCTGAAATAGCTTCGGCATCTTCTTGTGCGAATACTGTTGCAACTGGCATAAGCAGTGCTAGTAAGAAAAAATTTCTAAATTTCATAAAATTCCCCTTTATTTAAAAAAATACCCTTATATCTAAACAAATTTGGAGTTTATTATCAAATTCTCAAAGAATTATTTTTAATTTGAAATGAGTCGATAGTCAAGTGGTGGTTCTCTGTCTCCAAGCAACGGATAGTAAACAAAATCCTTTCCCTGTCTTTGGGTTAATTCTTTTGAAGCATCTTTAATGATTGCAGGATCTAAAAAGATATCTCTTGCAGTTTTGGCAAGCACTTTTGCAGCCAATTCAGTTCCTTTTAATCCTATACTCATTCCTCCAGATGCAACTGCTTGCCAAGAGTGGCTTGGAGTACTTGGAACCCAAGTTGCTACTCTAATTTCTCCAGTAGGAACTAACCAACTCACATCTCCAACATCAGTTGATCCGTATGAGTGGGTGACTTGATAATCTTCAACAAATTCTTGAGATCCCAATTCTGTGCTTGGAGCAATGAGAGTTTGATAAATTTGTTTTGCAAATTCATTCTCAGCATCAGTGTATTGAATCCCACCTTCTTTTTTTAAATTAGCATGAAGTATTTTTTGTAATGTTTCATTCGGCAGTAAGGAATAATTCCCATGCATAACTTCATAATCCATTGTAGTGCCAGTACCCAGAGCAGCTCCTTCTGCAATCTTAACCACCCTCTCAAAAAGTTCATCAACCATATGCATTTTAGGATGACGCACATAGTAATAAACTTGTGCCAGATCAGGGACAACATTTGGTGCTAATCCTCCTTTGGTAATAACATAATGAATGCGTGATTCTTGGGGGATATGCTCACGCATCATATTCACCATCATGTTCATAGCTTCAACACCATCAAGAGCTGACCTTCCTTTTTCAGGAGAGCCAGCAGCATGTGCTGAAATTCCTCTAAAAGTGAATTTTCCCGATTTATTAGAATTTGAGGTTCTTGCGTTAGCTGAGTTTGCACTGCTGGGATGCCAATGTAAAACAATGTCTACATCATTAAAAAAACCTTCTCTTGCTATGTAAACTTTTCCAGAACCACCTTCCTCAGCAGGGGTGCCATAAAACCTGACAATACCTTTTACTCCAGATTCTTCCAACCACTCTTTGACTGCAACTGCAGCCCAAGCAGAAGCTGCTCCGAATAAATGATGCCCACAGGCATGCCCGTTTGATGAAGATAAATCAGTGTTATCTTTATAAGGAACAGCATTTTGAGCTAGGCCAGGAAGAGCATCGAATTCTCCAAGGATTGCTATAACAGGACCATTGTTGCCGTATTCTGCAATGAAAGCTGTAGGTATATTGGCTACATTATTTGTAACCGAGAAACCATTATTTTGTAAAGTAGTTTTCAATAAATCTGAACTTTTAGATTCTAGATATCCTAGTTCAGCATGATCCCAAATTGTTAGAGCAACATTTTCAAAATTTTGTTTATGTTTAGCAATGCTTTCATCGATTTGCGAGCTTGAGATATCATAATTAAAAAAAATAACTATAAAACTACAAAGCCATTTTCGAAATGTATTTCTTTTCCAACCCATTCTTCCTCCATTAAAGATTGGATAAAGCTTTTATCCAAGGATTTCAAAATTTTTCTCCCACTTTTATCTTCAGCATAAACAACAGCTGTAAGCATATTGTTGTCAGTAGGCAATACAGTATAACCAACAATTGAAGCCACCCCAATTCTATTTTGTGAGATAGGTACTGGGATTTCCTTATCAATAATTTCTTGAGTAACATCAAAGTTAAGATAGGGTTTTGCTTTGTTTTTAGACCAGATGCAACCAGATTGTTTTGTAAACATTCCAGAAACCCCTGTGATTAACCCACAGGAAAACTCATTTTTTCTAATGGCTTTCAAAAGTTGAGCTGTTGACTGTAAAACGTAACTGTTAAGAGGGCCTCCTGCAAAGGACATCCCACCTGTGATCGTTGGAAAACACTCAGAATTATCCAGTTCTTTTTGAAACATTTCTACCGCAGATGGAAAACAACTGTAAAGATCCATGGTTTCAATCTTCTCATTGGTTTCTTCTAAATACTTCTTCATCTTTTTAAAACCTAATGATAAGCCCTGAGACTCATATAATTTTGGTCTTTGCAAAATAGGAATCATGTGATTATTTTCAAAAGAAACCAGAGGATAGATTCTTTTTTCTTCAGCAATTTGAAGTCTGTCCGCTAAGTTTGAACTACAAATAATCAATGCTGCAGTTTGATTCACATTCCAGCTAGTACAATGATATTTGTTATAGGGATATGCAAGCAGCGGATTTTTTTTGGAAGGAGTTGCAATATCTTTTGAGGATAAATCATCACTAATCCATCCCTCATTATTTTTGGCAGCTATTTTTGAAAATTTAGAATAAAGTTCAGATATTTTTTTATCATGATCTTTTGGGGAATTATTTAAATATTTTCTTATTGCGGTTTCAATAATTGCATAATATCCAACTGCCATTCCTCCAAGATGATTAAACTCCTCATCAAGATACAAAACATCATCGGCTTTTTGATAGACTGTTGGATTTTCCAAAAGGGGAGTTTCATTAAACTCTTTTTGTTCAATTTGTGCTCTAAGTTTTTTGTAACGTGCCTCTGCACCAATGATTAATCCTGCATTAATTTTTCCTTTTTGAATGTTTTGACATACTGAATTGATTAGATTCTGCTGGAGCACCCCAATTTTTGTAACGTAAGTTTTAGCAGAACTATTTATGCTATTATTTAAAGCAATCCATCGCCCGGGATCACGATATTTCCAAAACCCTTTGGGCACTCTAATTTCATCAATATAGTTAATGATTTCAGGATTACCGCAATCATCGATAGCATCTTTTGCTGCATGATCCATCAAGTGAAGAGCTTCATTGAGATCATCAAAAGATCCTTTTTCTTGAAAAGAGCTCAGACCAATTAAGACTGGTGTCTCACTCATGCTAAAGAATTATTTAACAGGAAGGGCAGCAATATTGAAACCAGCATCAACAAAAGTGATTTCACCTGTAATACCACTTGCTAAATTTGAGCAAAGAAATGCGGCCACGTTTCCAACTTCTTCTGTTGTGACTGTTCGACCAAGAGGAGCTTTTTCAGCATAATTTTCGAGCATAGACCTGAAATTTTTCACACCTGAAGCAGCTAGTGTTTTGATGGGACCTGCTGATATAGCATTTACACGAATACCTTTATCACCAAGGGAGGCAGCAAGAAACCTTGTGTTTGCCTCTAAACTTGCTTTAGCAAGGCCCATAACATTGTAATTGGGTAAAGTTTGAATCGATCCCAGGTAAGTAAGTGTGAGAATTGCTGAGTCATTGTTTAAATAAGGCAATGCAGCTTTTGCAAGAGCAGTTAAGCTATATGAACTAATATCATGGGCAATTTTAAAGCCCTCTCTGGTTGTCACCTCGGTAAAATCTCCTTCCAATTGATCAGATGGAGCAAATCCGATTGAGTGAACGAAACCATCAAATGAATCCCAGCTTTCTTTGAGTTTAGTAAACATTTGTTCGATTGACTGGTCACTAGATACATCACATTCAATAAGCATATTAGAATCAAGACTTTCAGCAATTGGTTTGAGATTTCTCAATAATCTCTCGTTTTGGTAAGCAAATGCCAGTTCAGCACCATTATTGTGCATGGCTTTTGCAATACCAGTTGCAATTGAAAATTTGTTGGCAACACCAGTAATTAGAAATTTTTTCCCCTTCAGCATAATTCTTTTAAAAAATTTATAACATTATAGGCTAATAAATTTGTTTGGTTATCAATATAAATGTTAATATATTTTCATTGTTACAATTTTGTGACTTATTAATAAAAAATACTTTTAAAAGGGGAGTATATGAAAAATTTAAAACTAACTATATTGTTTGGTTTTGCATGTTCACTTCTGTTTCTACCTTTTTCTGCAATTGCTCAAGACGATGTTGAAGAAGTAGTGGTTACAGGAACCAGAATTGTAGATCCAAACGTAACAAGTTCATCGCAGATCACAAGTGTAGATGGAGAGGAATTGTTAGTGCGAGGGATAACAAGAGTCGAAGATTATTTAAATGATCTTCCTCAATTATCGGCTGGACAATCAATTACTAACTCCAATGGTGCTTCTGGAACTGCTACTGCTAATTTAAGAAATTTAGGATGTTCTAGAACATTGGTTCTTCTGAATGGTCGAAGAATGGTTTCTGGTACAACTGGTGGTGGAAACTGTGCTGATTTAAATACTGTTCCAACTTTGCTGTTAGATAAAGTAGAAGTCTTAACTGGTGGTGCTTCATCCATCTATGGATCAGACGCGGTTGCTGGAGTTGTAAACTTCATTTTGGATGATGAATTTGTAGGAATGAAAACCAGTTTCTATACGGGTCTTTATCAACATAAAAATGATAATAGTTCTCTAAGAGATTTAGTAGCATCATATGACTATGCTTTAGCACCTAAAGATGTAACAACCGGAGAGACTGAAAAGGTTTCTGTAGCTTTTGGTGGTGAAATCAACGGAGGAAAAGGTAATGTAGTTGCCTATATGGAACATACTGACACTAAACCAATTCTCCAAGGTGAGTATGATATAAGTGCTTGTGCTTTAAGATCTGGAGCAAGTGGTTGTGGAGGTTCAGGAACAATTCCTCCTGGAAGATGGGCAGATTTTGGTGCCTATAATTCAATGGGCTTCTCTAGAGTTGATGGTGTTGTCGATGAAAATGGGAGAACACCAAGAGTTGATTGGAAATTATTAGGGGATGAATTTGTTCCAAGAGCAGGACAGGCATACAACTATAATCCAACTAACTTTTTTCAAAGGCCAGATGACAGACTGAATGCTGGCTTTTTTGGTAAGTATGAAGTTTCAGATAAAGCTGAGGTTTATGTAGATTCGCAGTTCATGAAATCTGAATCTAATGCCCAGATTGCTTATTCAGGTACATTTGGAAATATAGAATCAATTCCTTGTTATAACCCACTTCTATCATCACAGATTTATCAAACAATTTGTGGCGACTATGTTGGTATGTCTGGAGATCATGCTCCTGATTTTGCCTCTGGTGCCGAGGCTTTGGCATATATTTCTGGACTTCAATTAGGTATCGGCACTGCAGATGCTAATGGGAACACTATTATTGATTTTAGGGCTCCTCTGACTTCTTATAAAAGAAATGTAGAAGGAAATCCCAGGCAGTCAATTTTTATGTACAAGAGTTTTACTAACACAGTCGGTGTTCGTGGAGATATTAATGATAATTGGTCGTATGATGTTTACTATCAAACTTCTGTTGTTAATTACAGTAATGAATATAGAAATGATTTATCGGTAACAAACATAAATAGAGCTATTGATGTTATTTCAGTGAATGGAGTTCCAACATGTGTCTCAGTTTTAAATGGTACGGATTCATCATGTCTTCCTTACAACTTATTCCAAGGTGGTACAGCTGGTGATGGTGGCATCGATGGTGTAAGAGATGGTGGTCAAGATCTGCAGAATTATATTGCAAATACAACATATATTCATGGTGATGGTGAACAAACAACTTTCACAGCATATGTTGCTGGTAACCTCAATCTTGAAGTGCCAGGTGCACCCGGCGCTGTTTCAATGGTTGCTGGTTTTGAGAATAGAGAACTATCATCTGACTTTAGACCAGATTTACCTAGCAGAACTGGCGATAGAGCTGGTTCTGGAGGGGCAACTTTACCACTGGGTGGTGAATATGATGTTGAAGAAATGTTTGTTGAGTTTGGTATACCTATTACTGATGCAGTAAGTATGGATGCTGGATTTAGATCTGCTGAATATTCAACTGGAAATGATACTACTTCATACAAAGTTGGTGCATATTGGACACTAAATGATAAAGTCTCTTTAAGAGCTTCTGTCCAATCAGCTCAACGCCATGCCAACCTTGCTGAATTATATGAAGGTGTTGGTTTTGGCCTTGTTGATCTTGATTATGATCCTTGTGGAACAGATCCCGATACAGGAGCACCTCCAACTGCAACTCAAGCACAATGTGCTTTGACTGGTTTAAGTGCTGATAATTATGGCAGTGACTTGAAATCACCTGCAGACCAATACAATATTTTATCTGGTGGTAATGTTAATGTTAAACCTGAAGAGTCTGAATCTTTTACAATTGGTGCCGTTTTGACACCGGTTGATGGTTTAACTCTGACACTGGATTACTTCGACATTACTGTTGAGGATGGAATTGGTACTGTCTCAGCTAAAACTGCATTAGATAAATGTATCGAAACAGGTGCAGCTGCCTTTTGTAATCTTATTAATAGAAGACCAGATGATGGTTCCCTATGGAGAACTGGAGGCTATATTAGTACTCAAACTACCAACATTTCAGAAGAATCAATAACTGGTATTGATATTATCTTTGATTATGAAATGGATACTAACTTTGGGCCTATGGTTTTCACAGGTGTAAGCACTCTCCTTGATTCTGCTTCTCTAATTGAGATTCCTGGAGAATCATCAATCGAGTGTGCAGGAAACTGGGGTGGATCTTGTGGTAAAAACCCTCTTCCAGAATTCAGTGGTGCCTATACAGTAGGTTTAGAGACTCAATATGATACAGATGTGATTGTTGGAATAAGATATCTTGGTGAAACAACTGATTTAAATGCAAATAGCATGGATTTCGATTCTTTCACATATGTCGACGCAACAGCTATCTATTCAGTTAATGACAATATGTCAGTCACATTTGGTGTCAATAATTTATTTGATAAGGAGCCTGGCTATACTTCAGATGCAGGAACTGCTCCTGGAAATGGTAATACGTTCCCTGGGTATTTCGATGCTTTTGGAAGATATATTCACATATCAATAGATTATTCATATTAATATTTGAGCAATATCAAAATAGGGGGCTTTTTAGCCCCCTTTTTTTTCTTTGAAATAACTAAGAATCCTATCTCAACTAATCATCTTTACATATTCTTCAATTTAATCTTTAATAAATTCATGACAATAAAAGAAAAAATCCAAGAAGCACTAGATGGAGCTCTAAAAGAGTTTAGCTATGACCCACCAAAAGAAGTATATTCTGAATGTCGCATGGATTGGGATATTCATCTTTTTTCAAAAAATGGTGCTGAGTTGAGGGGTACAAAAGATTTTGTAGTGGAATGTAAGTCTGCCATCTATGATTTAGAGAGCATTATAATGAGTGGTGAGGGTTCGATGTGGCCCGATGTATTTGATGAAATAAAAAACTGTTTCAGTAATTTTTTTGAAAGTGTATCTGGCAGAGAACTCTTGAGTGAATCTTCTGACCAACTTGACTTAGCAAAATCTAACTTTTATCTCAGAATTTATGAAGTGATTGATGATGGGGCTGATGTATGGAGATATCATATGAAGCAATATGCCTTCTCTGAATGTTTAAAGAATTATGATTAATTGTAAATCTGAGTTTTATAGTGACAA
Organism: uncultured SAR86 cluster bacterium; assembly: GCA_902602185.1. Classification (GTDB taxonomy): domain Bacteria; phylum Pseudomonadota; class Gammaproteobacteria; order Magnimaribacterales; family D2472; genus CACNXK01. The sequence goes on along the minus strand of CACKPV010000001.1, from coordinate 36,050 downwards.
AGAAATAGCAATCATGCGTGTTGCTCATGATGGTGCAGCACTTGAAGGTCTTAAGGATTATTCTGCTGATAAAGATGTAGTTATTGCAGCTGTCAAGAACCAACCCAATGCATTTCAGTTTGCTTCTGATGAACTAAGGGATGATGAGGATGTTCTTAAAGAAGCATTAACAAGCAATAATTTTAAAGGCTATGAATTAGACTTTTTTAAATCAGCTTCAGATAGATTAAAGGGTAATAAAGAGATTGTTTTGCTCGCAGTAGAACAAGAAGGGTGGTTACTAGAACATGTCTCTGACGAATTGAAAGCAGACAAAGAGGTTGTTTTAGCTGCCTTAAATCACTGGAATGCTCCTAGCGTTCTCCAGTTTGCTTCTGATGAGCTCAGAGAAGATAGAGAAGTTGCTTTAAAAGGCTGGTTGAGTTTTGCATCCAAAAAATTACGGGAAGATAAAGACTTTGTAATGGAGATTGTCAGCACACATGGAAACATGTTGGAAGCTGCCACAGATAAACTAAAAGATGATAAAGATGTTGTTTTAGCCGCGGTAAAGGATAGGGTATATAACGATGAGTGCCTCCAATATGCTTCAGACAGATTAAAGAAAGATAAAGAAGTGGTGTTAGCTGCAGTCAAGCAAGATTCTCATAGCTATAAGCATGCTGATAATAAACTCAAACAGGATAGAGACATAATCATTGCTACAATTAAAAATAATGGTTGGATGTTAAAAGAGTTACCAAAAAAGCTTCAAAATGATAAAGATATTGTACTTGCTGCAATTGAAAATAATGGGATGGCATTAGAGTATGCATCTGATAAACTCAAAGGTGATAAAGACGTTGTTCTAAAGGCAGTTTTAAAAAGGGTAGATGCTCTGGGTTTTGCTTCTGATGAGCTTAAGGCTGATCTAGCACTGAAAAATCTTAAAAGAGGTTTTTGGGACTAGTATTCAATTTAAGATTCCAATTTTGAATACCGATTTTTGCCTCAAAAAATATTCAAACAATCATATCCTTTACCCTTCTTTTGTAATAAAAAGTTTTATTTTTTTATGTTGAAAAATCTTTAATTTTAATGTCTAATAACCACCTTCTTTTTTATCAATTTTAAAATATATGTTAACTAAAGCTAAACTATTAAGAATGCCTGCAAAAAAATATATGGATTCTGATCAGTTAGAGTATTTCCAATCTCAATTGGTAGATCAAAAGCAAGAGGCTATTTCAGAAATTGAGGATGCCAGAGAAAGATTAAGAATTCCTCCTGAGTGTAAAGATGAAGCTGACAGAGCATCGTTTGAAGTTGATTCCCAACTTTATTTGCGAATTGTTGATAGAAAATCTAAGTTGGTTAAAAAAATTGATAAAGCATTGCGAAGAATTAAATCTGGGGAATATGGATATTGTCTTGAAACTGGCGAGCCTATTGGTCTTGAAAGATTAATCATTCGTCCTACTGCTGAATTTTGTGCAGACATCAAGTTTATAAATGACGATCAAGAAAGACATTTTGCTGAATAAATTTATTATACAAACTCTGTCTTGTTTTGTTTTCATCAGTTGTCCACTGCTTGCTGATCAACCCCCAATTATTCAACCAAATATTCCAGGAATTGAGTCAAAAAATTTAACCCCTGAACAAGCCACAGACATAGCAAACACTTTATATACTTCAGCTGATGTTAATTTCATGCAAGGCATGATAATCCATCATAATCAGGCTATTATGATGTCTAATTTAGTTGATGGAAGAACAAATTCTCCGACAATTATTGATTTAGCTGGACGTATTAAAGTTTCTCAAGACGATGAAATTAATTTTATGGAAAATTGGTTAAAAGAAAGAGATGAAATGACGCATTCTCGTCACCATACTCATCATTCCATGAAAGGGATGGCTACTAAAGAACAATTAGAGGAGCTTGCTGCAAGTTTAGGCAATAGTTTTGATCAATTATTTCTTGAATTAATGGTTGCTCATCATGATGGTGCCATTGAAATGGTTTCTGAGTTATCTAAATTTAGGGGTGCCGCTTATGATCCTGTCATGAATGAGTTCGTTTCAGATTTGGTTAATGATCAAGCAGTTGAAATAGAGAGAATGAATATTCTTTTAACTGAAATCTCAGCTGACCCCCGAGCAGGACTGGCTGGAGGCTTGTATCATGCCGATGAAGCAATCTTAAATCTTGAATTGGTAGCATCACTAAAAAAACCGGTTGGTTTTTTTGACCCAAACAATCTTACCGAAAGAAATGCTGAAGATTTAAGTGATGATTCAGATGAAGTTAAGTCAACCGAAATGGCATCTCGTGGTCGTCGGTCTCCAATGTTGAGTTTCTCAAATACTGATATGGCTTTTCAAAATAATTTTTTGATTGCTGGAAATTATCATGGTTTTAATATCTATGATATCTCCAAGAAAGATAAACCCGAACTTTTAGTATCAGTGGTCTGCCCTGGTGGGCAAGGTGATATTTCAATTGTTGGAAATCTTTTAATTATGTCTGTTGAAGAAACAAGGGGCAGAGTTGACTGTGGTCTGGAGGGTATTAATTCTGAACCAAATCCAGTTAGATTTAGAGGCTTAAGAATCTTTGATATTAGTGATATTAAAAATCCACAACAAGTAGGTCTGGTTCAGACATGCAGAGGATCGCATACTCACTCTGTCGTAAATCAAAGAACTAATGATGGAAAAATTTTGGTATACAATTCAGGAACTTCTAGTGTAAGAGATGAAGAAGAGTTAGAGCAGTGTATAGGAAATGTTGCAGGAGATAATCGAACAGCATTATTTAGAATCGACATTATTGAAATCCCTATCGAGAATCCAGAAGATTCCAAAATAGTAAGTAGTCCAACCGTATTTGCTGATGAATTAACTGGAGCTTTGGGTGGTTTGTGGACTGGAGGTGATCATGGTGATGATACCCAAGATACAAGTCGTACCGATGAGTGCCATGACATAACCATATTTCCAACCAAAAAACTTGCTGCTGGTGCATGTTCAGGAAATGGAATCTTGTTTGATATATCTGATCCATATAATCCCAAACGACTCGATGTAGTTAGTGATAAAGGCTTTGCCTATTGGCATTCAGCAACTTTTAATAATGATGGTTCAAAAGTTCTTTTTACCGATGAATGGGGTGGTGGGGGTCGACCCAGATGTCGTGCATGGGACCCCTTGAACTGGGGCGCTGATGCAATTTATGATATCAAAGACCAAAAATTAGTATTTCAAAGCCACTATAAAATGCCAGCTCCTCAACTTGAGACTGAAAATTGTGTTGCTCATAATGGATCCATCATCCCCATTCCTGACCGAGATATTTTTGTCCAAGCTTGGTATCAAGGTGGTATTTCTGTGATGGATTTTACTGACTCTTCAAATCCGGTGGAGATAGGTTATTTTGATAGGGGCCCAATCAGTGAGGACGAATTAATTACTGGTGGATATTGGTCTGCTTATTATTATGAAGGTTATATATATGCAACAGAGATCACGAGGGGCCTTGATGTATTCAAACTACTTCCTAGTCAGTTCTTATCGGAGGACGAAATCGATGCAGCCTCAAAAGCATTACCTGTACAAGGGCCTCAACGATTATTTAATCCTCAACAACAAATACCTTTAGTTTCCAAAAACTAGTTTGTCACCCAAAACACTTTTTTTACTCCGACATGCCAAATCTAGTTGGACAAATATGTACCAAATTGATTTTGATCGACCACTTGCTTCGAAGGGACAAAATGATGCTGGATTGCTCAACAAATTTTTAAAAATTCATAAGATCATGCCTGACATTATTTTATCAAGTCCAGCTGCACGGACAAAAGAGACACTAGAAATTTCACTTAAGGATATTGTAACCAGTGAAAAGGTTTTTTTTAAAGATGAGCTATACCATGCTTCCAAAGAAACTGTGCTTAATTTAATTCAGTTAAGCAACGAAGAAATCTCCTCTTTGATGATTATTGGTCATAACCCATCCATGCATAATGTGTTTGAGCAATTATCAAAACAAACTATTTCTAAATTTCCTACATGTGGACTTGCTTCAATTGCTTTTCAAGATAGTTGGAAAAATATTGCTAAGTTAGTTGCAGATGAAATAAACTTTATTACACCAAAAAGTTTAAAGGGGCCATAGCTCAGCTGGGAGAGCGCAACGCTGGCAGCGTTGAGGTCAGGGGTTCGATCCCCCTTGGCTCCACCATTTTATAGGGAGAAAAATGGAGATATCATTTATTGGGTGGATACATACTGTGCTTGGCTCATTTGCAATCCTTTTAGCTGCTGCAATAATTGCAATCCAGAGATTTATATCTATTTCTAATATAGCTGGAAAATATTATGTTGTTGCAACTCTAATCACTGCTTCCACAGCTCTAATGCTTTATAAAAATGGGGGTTTTAATCTTGCTCACCTTTTAGCAATCTTTACTATATTAGCTATTCTACTTGGAGTAATATCTGAAAAATATGACATTTTAGGTTTATCTAGATATATTCAAGCTGCTTGCTATACAGGAAGTGTCCTATTTCACTTAATCCCTGGAATAGCTGAAGTAAATAAAAGGCTACCACTTTCTAATCCAATGAACATAGCTGTCGATGACCCTATAAATTTAAGATATTATCTTATCTTTACTATTGCCTGTACTTCAACAATTATTATCCAGTGGTTTATTATATGGAGGAGGCAAAATAATGTCTTCTAAACCTGTTATAGGTGTTGTTCTTGATTATGAGACTTCAAATAACTTTTCTAAATACCCTTCTTATTTACTTAGAGAAAATTATTTTTCTTCATTAATTTCATGTGGTGGTATTCCATTTCCCTTATATCATGATAAAGATTTAATTAACTCATTTGTAAAAAAACTTGATGGTATAGTTTTGACTGGCGGAGATTTTGATATCGACCCAAAAATTTATAATCAGGAAATAAATGGAACTAGAGGAATTAAACCGGAAAGAACAAATTTTGAGTTACAAATTTTTCAAAAATTTTTTGAATTCGACAAACCAATATTAGGTATTTGCGGAGGAGAGCAACTTATAAATGTAGGGTGTGGGGGTGATTTATTTCAAGATATAAATGCAAATTTTCAAACTGCTATTCAACATGAACAACATAATCCTGCCAACGAAGTGAGTCATGAAGTGAAAATCCAAAGTAAGACCAAATTATCTGAAATCTTAAACACTGATTTAATCTGGACAAATAGCTCTCATCATCAATCAGTCAACAGACTTGGTGAAAACATAAAACTAAATGCTATAGCTTTAGACGGAGTTGTAGAGGGTATTGAACATGATTTGCATAAATGGTGTGTTGGAGTTCAATGGCATCCAGAATTTTTGAATACCAAATATGATAAGATGATTATCAAAGATTTTATTGGGCATTGTGGCTAAACAAATGAGATTTATTTTTTCAATCTTGCTATTTTTGTTGTTAACTCCTATGAGTTTTTCTGAGGTTGTGATCCTTAAACCAAAAGCATTTCTCGATGTTATTTCTGGTGAATTGGTGGTGGCTGACTTATTAATTGAAAACGGCAAAATCAAAGAGATAGGTCAATTTAATACAGAGAATGCAAATGAAATTTTATTGCCTGATTTAATTCTTCTGCCTGGACTTATGGATAGTCATGTTCATCTAATCGGTAATACTGAATCCAAAGGTTATGAATCTATATCGGAGTCATCCTATTTAGACACCATTTATGGAGTCGAAAATGCAAGTAAAACTTTGATGGCTGGCTTTACTACAGTTCGAAATGTTGGTGCTGGTTATTATGCAGATGTTGCTCTAAAAAGAGCAATCGATGCTGGCGTAGTTCCAGGACCATCTATGTTGGTTTCTGGACCAGCCCTAGGAATAACCGGTGGGCATTGTGATACAAATTTATTCCCTCCAGAATTTGATATTCAAGGACAAGGAGTTGTAGATAGTCCATGGGAAGCAAGAAAAATGGTTCGCACCAACAGAAAGTATGGAGCTGATCTTATTAAATTTTGTGCAACAGGTGGAGTAATGTCCCGAAATACAGATGTCAATGCTAAACAATTTACACTTGATGAAATGAAAGCAATTGTGAACGAAGCACATAATCATGGCATGAAGGTTGCTGCACATGCTCACGGATTAGAAGGTATAAAAGCTGCGATAATAGCTGGGGCTGACTCAATTGAGCATTCAAGTTTTATAGATACTGAAACAACATTGCTTGCAATTGAAAAAGGTACTTTTTTATCAATGGATATTTTCGTATCAGATTATATTTTAGGTGAAGGTGCAGAAAAAGGTATCTTAGAGGAATCTCTGGAGAAAGAGAGAACAGTTGGAAGAAAACAAAGAGAAAACTTTGCAAATGCTCATAGTTTAGGAGCTAAGATTTCTTTTGGTACTGATGCTGGAATTTTTGCCCATGGACAGAATGCCCGACAATTTGCTTACATGGTGGAATGGGGCATGACAAATTTAGAGGCTATTCAAGCTGCAACAATACAAACTGCCGACTTATTTGGAATTAATAATGTGGGGATAATTGAACCTGGATTTGATGCAGATATTATTGGAGTAAGGTCAAATCCTCTAACAAATATTAGAACTTTGGAAAATATTGCTTTTGTCATGAAAGAGGGCAGAGTCTACAAGAATAATTAATCTAGAAGTTTTGTCATTTCGTTAAAATGTTTTCTACAAAGAACTTTATAGGTTTCATTTCCACCAATTAAAATTTGTTTACCAGATGTAACTACTTTTGAATCTTTATCCAAACGAATCACCATGGTTGCTTTCCTATTACATTCAGTACAAATGGTTTTTAATTCTTCTAACTTGTCAGCCAACGCAAGCAAAGAGGAACTCCCTTCAAATAATTCTCCTCTAAAATCTGTTCTAATGCCATAGCACATAACAGGAATATCTAAAAGATCAGCAACTTTACAAACCTCATTGACTTGTTTTTTATTTAAAAACTGAACTTCATCAATTAGAACTGCATCAATTTTTTGAACGGCATCTTTATCTTTTACAAAATTGAAAAGATTCATTTTTTTGTCAAGAACAACAGCTGGAGCTTTCAATCCAATTCGAGATTTTATAGAGCCTGAATTTTTAGAGACATCTTCTTTTGGAATGAACAAAATAGTATGCATTCCAGTTTCTTGATAGTTGTGGTTTGACTGCAAAAGAGCAGTGGATTTCCCAGCATTCATAGTTGAATAAAAAAAATGAACTTTTGCCATTACAATATAATTATAATGCCTTATGAAAACTTTTGAAGAAAAGGGGATAACACATCTTGATCTGCATGGAGTGAGGCATTATCTAGTCGATGACATTGTCATCGACTTTATTTATAAATATCAAAATCTACTGCCGTTAATAATAATTTGTGGAAACAGCTCAAAGATGATTGAGATAGTGGGAAACACACTTCAAAATAATAATATAAAATTTTCAACTATTCGCTTTGGTTTACTCAGAATTGAAAAAATTTAATCTATAATACTCACATGCTAAACGACATTTTATTGCTTGATGAGCAACTTACCGAAGAGGAGTTGGCAGTTCAAAAAACAGCAAGGGATTATTGTGAAAAAGCTTTAATGCCAGGCATTCAAGATGCAAATAGAAACGAAGTTTTTAATAAAGAAATCTATAGAGAGTTAGGTTCACTAGGATTACTAGGACCGCATCTTCATGGCTATGGATGTTCTGGAGTTAATAATGTTGCATATGGATTAATAGCAAGAGAGATTGAGAGAGTGGATTCAAGTTATCGATCAGCTTTTAGCGTGCAATCATCACTAGCAATGTATGCTATTTACAATTTTGGATCTGAAGAACAAAAAGAACATTATCTCCCCAGTATGGCAACCGGCACTATCGTTGGTTGTTTTGGCCTAACTGAACCGGATGCCGGTTCTGACCCAGCAAGTATGAAAACTATTGCAAAGAAAGTCGAGGGTGGCTTTTCATTATCAGGTTCAAAAACCTGGATAACAAATTCACCAATTGCAGATCTTTGCATTATCTGGGCAAAGGATGAGCAGGGTGTGCTAAGAGGATTTATTGTTGAAAGAGATTCCAAGGGCTTGAGTACACCACACATAGATGGAAAATTTGCTTTGAGAGCATCTGCAACCGGCATGATTTTTATGGACAATGTTTTTGTACCTGAAGACAGAGTGCTGCCTGAAGTTCAGAGTTTTAAAGGACCTTTTACATGTCTTAATTCGGCAAGATATGGTATTGCATGGGGTGTAATGGGAGCAGCTGAATTTTGTTGGGAGCAAACCCTCAAATATGTTCAGGAAAGACAACAGTTTGGTGAACCACTTGCTTCCAAGCAACTTATTCAAAAGAAACTTGCTGACATGCAGACTGAAATTTCATCTGGGTTACAGATGGCTTTGAGAGTTGGCAGACTAATTGATGAAGGAAAAGCAAAACCAGTTATGATTTCAATGATAAAGAGAAATAATTGCGGCAAAGCTCTAGATATTGCCAGAACTGCAAGAGATATTCATGGAGGCAATGGTATTGCTGATGAATATCATGTTGTCAGACACTCGATGAACCTTGAAGCTGTTAATACTTATGAGGGCACGCATGACATACATGCCCTGATAATGGGACAAGAACAAACTGGCTCCAGTGCTTTTTAATTTAAATTAGTTTCCAAGAAACTAATCATTCTTTCATATAATTCTAAATTATTTGCTTCTGAATAAAATCCATGACCTTCATCTCCTTTGATCATGTATTCAAAATCAATATCAGCACTTTCCAAAGCTCTTTTTAATTGTAGAACTTGTTCATATGATGCTTGCCTATCTCTTCTTCCATGAATAACAAAGAGATCACCCTTAATATTATTTACATAGTTAATTGGACTAGCATTCTCCAGAATATCCCTCTCGGTATTAGGGTCACCCATTTCAATATGCTGTTGTGGTCTACCCATGTCAGCAAACATCCATTGTTTGTCATCATATAATGTGTATAGGTCAACTACTCCAACATAGTTTATGGCACACTTAAATATATCAGGATTTTTAGTAATCCCGACCATCGCAGAATAACCACCATAACTTGCTCCTGAAATACAGACTTTATCCATATTTACATAGCCCTGATCATTTGCCCAAAATAAACCATCAAGAAGATCATCATGCATGGCAAGAGACCATTGTTTATTTGCTAGTTTCATTTCTTTTAAACCGAATCCAACTGAGCCTCTGTAATTAATTTGAAGAACACCATATCCTCTTGTTGCGTAAATTTGTACCTCAGGGTTGAAACCAAATCTATCTTTAGCATTTGGCCCTCCGTGAGGATGTAAGATAAATGGAATTTTGTCACCTTTTTTATATCCAGGTGGAAGAGTTAAGTATCCCATTAACTCAACTCCGTCCCTTGCAGTAAATTCAAAAGGATAAGTTGAGCCTAAATCATAATCCTGCAACCAAGGGGCATAAGAAGCAATGAACTCTATCTTGCCTTTTGAAACATCATAAAAATATCCTGTGCCTGGATCTTTTTCAGAGGATGTATTTATGATTACTTTAGTAAGATCTGAATTTGGCACTATACTTACGATTTTTTCAGGGAAAGTTGCCTTCACAGACTCCCGCAGGTTTGCATAACCTTGATCGTAATAAACGTATTTTCTTTTATCGGCATAATAAGATAAGCCAAGTAATTTCTTATTAACTCGATCGATTAAAACATACCCATCTGAGTAACCTTGTCGAGGGTTTGAAAAATCATATTTCTTATCATGAAAAACTTTTTCTACTACTTTTCCTGTTTCTGAATCATAAAGCCACAAAGCATTCGTATCAGTATATTCCCAATCAGGATCAAGAGTTCCATCTGCTAGAACTGCTTGCCCGACTGCAAAAACATGTCTGTTATCTAGATCAAAATCTAGTGGATATAAGCAAGGTTCTTGATGTTTGCATGATTGCATCCTTTTATAATTGCCAGTTTTAGAATCCATCATATAAAAGTAGGTATATAATCCATCTTTAGCAGAATTTGGTTTTCTATCTCTTCCAGCATCATGACTAGTTGAGAATCCTCTTGCGTTACCTTCATGATCAACCATCCAGCCAGAAAATTGTTCATTATCGATTGTAGGTACTTCCGCAATTTTAGTTGTTTCCTTAGTTTCAAGATCTAACCAATACAAATCTCGATATCTATAGGTAAACTGTGGCATACGATTAATGGTTACCAAAACTTTATTTGGATACTGAGGCATCACATCAAATAGTTGAGGAATTCTTGCTCCCTGACCTCTACTTGTTTGCTTTGCTGCAAGAATTAATTCTCTTTTACCAGTAGTTACATCTAACACGTAAAGAGAATAACAATCAGCATTAAATTGATCGCCAGCACCAACCTGGCAAGAGCGACGAATAAGTAATTGTTCGTTATTAAGGAAAGTTGCACTGGTAACTCTATTATTAATTTGTGTACCTGAGTAAAGTTTTGGTTCCATTGTTTCAAGATTAATGACCACCAAAACAGGCACTGCAAGATCTTCTTCGGGATCGGTAATATCACAACTTACCTCACCTGAAGGAACCATTGAGGCATAAAATTTGCCATCAGGAGATATGGATACACTTGAACCTTCTCCGTAACATATAAGTTTTTCAAGAGGTATTTGTTTGGCCTCAATCGAAACAGCACTCAATGCTAATAAATAAAAAAATGAGATTGGAAGAATAAATCTAGATTTCATTAGAATTTCCTTAATTTTTAAAAAAGTTGGTTAATAAATTTTACATTCATATTATATTTAAAAAATTAAGCAAATGCTTGCAATCATTGAAATATATGTCAATATAATCGTCTGGAGGCTTGTTTTAAGAGGATAAGTCGTAGTAAAAAATAAAATAAACGGGGAAGTTTATTATGAAAAAATTATTTAGTTATGTAATTTTCTTCATGTTTACATTGTCTTTTTCATCATTTTCATATGCTGATGAGACTGTAGATGAAGTTGATTCTGTAGAAGAAACAGTTGAATCTGTAGAGGTTGATGAAGCCGACGAAGACGAGGATGTCGAAGACGTTGGTCGAGTTACAGTAACAGGTTCAAGAATTAAAACAGTCGATATTGAAGGTGCAACTCCTATTACTGTTATCACTCGTGCAGATATTGATGCTGCTGGTTATGGCACAGTTTATGAAACTGTATCTAATCTGACACAAGCCATCGGTGAAGTTAGTGGTGAGAACTTTCAGGCTGGATTTACACCTGCTAACCAGGTCGTAGACTTGCGTGATTTTGGACCAGGAAGAACTCTAGTTCTTGTGAATGGTAAAAGAATGGCAGACTATCCATTTCCATATAACTCAAACTCAGCATCATTTAACTGGGCATCGATTCCATTAGCTGCAGTTGAAAGAATAGAAATTCTAACTGCTGGTGCTTCATCCATTTATGGTTCTGATGCTGTTGCTGGTGTTATTAACGTTGTGCTTGTCGAAGGAGTTGAAGAATCAACTATTAGAGTGGTTGCTGGTGAATATGTCGAATCCAGAGACGGATTTGGTCAAGAATATGCAGTTGAATTTACAACTGGTGGAGTTATGGACAGACTTACTTGGACTGTTGCTGCCGAATTTAGACATTTAGATCCTCTTACATCTCAAGACAGAGATGAATACGATAACTACGACGACGGCAAAGGAAATCCAGAAGGTGTTGGAGTTCCATGGTGGGCTGCATTTTCCTATGGTTCTTACTATGCAACCGATGCTAGAGGTTATGTTAGACACGGTCCGAGCACAATAGCTGGTCCTGATGGTAACTTAATGGGATGGACTTGTAGTACAACTACAAATGTTCCCGGTGCTGTTGAAAACAATTACCAAGCATATGACCCTGATGCTACTAGAGTTGGAAATGCTTGTTTGTGGCCAGTACAACCACCAAGTACTATTTTCAACGAAAGAGATAACATGTCCATTTTCTTTTCAGGTGCATATACCTTAAGTGAAAATTCCGAACTGTACTTTAAAGCTATGCAATTTGACACTGAAACTACAGGTCAATACTTTGCAAGTTTTTATTATCCTGCCGGTGGTGGTGTAGCTAACTCACCAGGACCATGGGTTGTTGGTTATTCTAATTATGGACCACAAGGATTAGGTGTTCCTAACCCTGTTACTGGTGGAACCATGTGGGTTGCTGACAGACTTGGTTATAAAATGTTTGCTCCCCCAACATGGGATAATGCTTACGAAGAAACTTCAACAACAATTGATGTTGGTATTCGTGGAGTCCTTGAAAACGGTTGGGAATATGATGTTTCCTATACAACCAATGAATATGACTCAGAGTCAACAAGTAGACTTTGGGACGATCAAAAAATGAACGATCTTTATTTTAATATTGGTGGAAATGATGCTTTGGGTAATCCATGTGTTATGGATGCTCAGCAATTAATCGATGGTGGTTACTGGGCTGGTGGATTTGATCCAGCAACCGATCCTTACTATGCTTACATTAGAGCATTCTTGTGGGGTCAACCAACATGTTTCAATGATGAGTGGTTCTTTAGTGGTGCTGACTTTGATTATGAAAACTATAGACTTGATGCTGGAGACAGTGCTGAATCTTTCTCTGATTTTGCAACAGCATCTTTAGTTGGTGAATTCGGAATGCTAGCAGGTGGACCAATTGGTTTTGCACTTGTAGCTGAATATCAGGATACTGGATACGACGTATTCCCATCTTCAAATGTTGTTGATGGCCTTGTTTGGGGTACTGGTTATGTCGATAGTGGTGGATCTAGAGATAGATATGCTGCTGGTGGTGAGTTAAGACTACCTCTCACTTCTGAGTTTGCTGTTTCTCTATCGGCTCGTAAAGATAAATATGATGATAGAGTTGTGAATGTTGACAGAACTACTGTTGGTATGAACTTCGAATACCGTCCGAATGAAGATGTTCTTGTTCGTGGTGGTTGGTCTGAATCATTCCGTGCTCCAGATATGCAACAAGCATTTATCGATGAGACCCAAGGATTTGCTAGTGGTATTGACTATTATCAATGTTGGTTAGTTACTGGTTCAGTAATTAACTGTGGTGCTCAAGGTTATGATGTCATTAACATAGAAGCTTATACTCGAGGTAACCCAAATCTTAAAGATGAATCAGGATACTCATCCTCTCTTGGTGTTGTATGGTCACCAATCGAAAGATTCTCAATGACTTTAGATTTTTATAAAGTTATTCTTCAAGATATCGTTTCCGATAGAAGTACATCAGCAATCTTGCTTGATGAAGCATATTGTTATGCTCAAGCAGCTGGTTCACCAATTGATAATGCGCCAATTTACTCTGGTTCATATTGTCAATCAATTTATGACAGTATTATTAGGGATGGTAAACCTGCCGGTGGTCTAGAATTAACAGACCCTAATGCAGTTCCAGGTATTTTTGCGGTATATGATCAACCTTTGAACATTGCTAGTCAGGAATATCAAGGTGCTGACTGGTCCATGAGGTATACCTTAGTAACTGATACAGCTGGTGATTTTAATTTCTCACTCAGAGGTTCAAATCAGTTAGCTCTTAAGCAAGCAGAAAGTCAAGGTGAGTCACGATTTGACTATATGAACTCTGCATATGTCCCACGTTCTAGACAGGTTGTAACTACATCCTGGAACTTGAGAGACTGGAGTGCATCTATTTCAATTAGCAGAATCGGTCACGTGAATGCGGTTGAAAATACCAAGTTAAGTCCTTACATGCCTGTTAATGCTGGTGTTTACTACGACATCACTGATGATATGTATGTAGGTTTAACATGTAGTAATTGTTTGGATTCACTACCTGATAAAGATGCTGCTTATGGTAACTCATCATATGACTTCACAGCTGTTAACAGGAATTTTTATCCAATTCTTGGACCTGCAGTTGATGTGATTTTCCAGATGAGATTCTAATAAAATCATTATAAAAAAAAGGCAGCATTAGCTGCCTTTTTTTATGTTTTTCTAATATAATATTTGTCCACCGAGGGAACATTGAACATTAAAATTAATAATTTTTATTGGGTACTTTTCTTAGCTCCATTTTTGCTAAATGCCCAAGAAACTCCACAACCAGATAACCTAGGAGAATCCCTAGATATTTCAACTAATTCACTCAATTCAGGTGCACAAAATCAAAAAGAGTTAGACCAGTTAAGTGAAGAAACAAGATTAATTGAATTTGATTATAAAGATACATTCAAAGAATATGAAAATCTCAAACTTTATAATGATCAACTTGAGAGAATTATAGCTTCACAGGAAGAGGAAATTGCATCTATCATCAATCAAATTGATGAGTTGGATAACATTAATATAAATATGATTCCTCTGATGTTGAAAATGGTTGATGCCTTAGAAAAGTTTATACTCTTAGATGCCCCTTTTTTAAAAGATGAGAGAACATCTCGTGTCAAAAACCTTAAAGACATTTTAGACCGTGGTGATGTTTCTACGTCAGAAAAATTTAGAAAAATTACCGAAGCGTATCAAATTGAAACAGATTATGGCAGGACTATTGAGGCATATCGATCCTCTATAGATTTTGATGGTGAAAACTTTAATGCTGATTTTTTAAGGATTGGTAGAGTCGCACTTATGTTTGTGACTACTAATGGTGATAAAGCTGGATATTGGAATAAAACAACCAATACATGGGAACCGTCTTCTGGAACCATTAAAAGAGCAACTGTTGATGGCCTTAAGATTGCCCTAAAACAAGCACCACCAACATTAATAACAATACCGTTAACTTCGTATGATGAAAATTAGAAATCTAATCCTTCCTATATTGCTTTGTGTGCCTATGTTGCACTCTCAAGATGAATCCGAAGTGGTAGTACAACCACCTACCGATATTGAGATTCTTTTAGATTTAGTCAAAGATAGCTCTACTTTAAGAACTAAGGATGATCAAAAAAGACTTGACGACTTTCTTGCAAACAAAGCAAGACAGCAAAAACTTCTAAACGATGCAAGATGGCTTTTAACAAAAGAGAAGAATAGAGAGAAGGTGCTTACAAAGACTTTTGAAGATAATGACAAAAGATTATCTGATCTTGAAGAGCAACTTAATTTAAAAGTTGGAACATTAGGGGAGACTTTTGGTGTCGTAAGACAAATCAGTGGCGATGCAAAAAGTAACTTTAATCAATCATTAACTAATCTGCAATTTCCTAATCGGGAAGCATTTTTGGGTGAACTTGCTCAAAGGAAGGCACTGCCTAAAGTATCTGAATTAGAGCAACTTTGGTACGAACTTCTCAATGAAATGTATGAATCTGGGAAAGTCACATCTTTTAATTATGATGTTTTTGATACAAGTGGCTCATCTACCACAACTCAAGTTATTAGAGTTGGTCAATTCAACGCTGTTGCTGATCGCACTTATCTAAGATTTATTCCCGAAGAGCAAGCATTGGAGTTTTTGCAAAAGAATCCTCCAGGATCTAGATCAAGTCTAAGAGGTTTAAATGAAATTGCTGAGAGTGGTTATGCTGAATTTCAGATTGATCCTACTCGTGGCTCATTGTTGTCTTTGATATTACAAAATCCCGGTGCTGTTGAAAGAGTTAATCAGGGTGGAATTGTAGGTTATTTTATTTTAGTTATTCTTTTAGCTGGTTTGATAATGGGTGCCATGAGGTTTAGATACCTATTTGATAGTAAAAAAGTATTGGATGCCGAATTATCTTCTGGTGTCTTCACTGATGCCACTCCATTAAAAGAAATAGAGGAAATTATATCCAATAAAAACTCATCAAATCTTGAGCAAGTTGAAACTAAAATTGAGGCTGTACTTTCCAAAATAGGTCCTTTATATGAAAAAAATCTAAGTACTATAAAACTATTAGCTGCTGTTGCACCTTTGTTAGGTTTGTTAGGAACGGTTATAGGTATGATTGAAACTTTCCAAGCAATTACTTTATTTGGTACTGGAGATCCTAAATTAATGGCTGATGGTATCTCACAAGCATTAGTAACAACCATGCTTGGTTTAATAACTGCCGTACCTCTTCTATTTGTTCACAACCAACTGGATACTAGGAGCAGAGAAATTATCCAAATTATTGAAGAGCAAGCAATAGGGAAGGTAGCTGCTAAAGAGATATAATGTTTTATTATCTTTTTCTGCCTTTTACACTTTTTGCAACTTATATTAATCAGGGTGGTTATGTATTAATAGTTCTGTTTATAGTTGCCTTGTATATGTGGATTCTTTTGACAGAAAGATTCTTTTTTTATAAATATTTACTTAAAGACGAAATTAATGAATCTTTTATCTCTTATCAAAATATGATTACTGCAGACAATTGGACCAATCAGAAAATAAAAAAAATGTTTTTAGCTGAAATCACACTCTCAAAAAATAAAAATATTAATCAAATTAAAGGTTTGGTTGCCCTTTGTCCATTACTTGGGCTCCTTGGAACCGTTACAGGAATGATTGAAGTTTTTGATGTCATGGCCTTTACAGGAACTGGAAACCCTAGAGCAATGGCTTCAGGAGTTTCAAAAGCAACTCTTCCGACAATGACTGGTTTGGTTATTTCTATATCTGGATTATTTGCTATAACATTCTTAGAAAGATACATTAATACAAAGACTACAAGAAGGATTAAAGTTTTCGATAATGATTAGAAGAAGAAAAAGACCAGCTGAAGATTCGACAATTGATATTACTCCGATGCTGGATATCGTCTTCATTATGTTGATCTTCTTTATTGTCACGACAACTTTTATTAAAGAAACTGGAGTAGAGGTTAACAGACCAAATGCTTCAACTGCAGTTGCTGATGAAAGAGGAAATATCTTAATTGCAATTACAGAAAATAATGAAATTTATATTGATAAAAGACTTATTGATCTGAGGGCAGTTAGAGCTAATGTTGAAAGACTCAAAGCTGAAAATCCTGAAGGTTCTGTAATAATCCAAGCTGATCAAAATTCTAAAACAGGTCTTTTAGTAGAAACCATGGATCAAGTTAGGCTTGCTGGAGTTCAAAATGTCTCAATTGCAGCAGAAAAAGATTAAAAAGAATTTATTTTTTATATCCGGGGGAGCATTAGTATCCTTCCTTCTATTTATATTTATGTATATGTTAATCAAACCAGGTGACCTTGATTTAAATGCACTTAAAGATAGACAAATGGTTGATTTTATTAGAATTAAAAAAGACGATACTTTAAACGAAAGAGATCGAAGGTTACCTGATAAACCACCTCCACCTAAAAGACCACCACCTCCTGAATTGGAGCAACCTGAACTGAAAAAACTACCTACACCTAAACTTGACATCAATCTCCCTGATATTGATATGCCTATAGATACTGACGGAGCCCTAGTAGGAGGAGGTCAATTTATTTCTGATGGAGGTTTGATTCCTTTGGTAAGGATTTCACCAAGGTATCCAAGGAAAGCATTGCTGGAGGGAAGAGAAGGTTATGTTATTGTTGAACTTTTAGTTGATGAATCTGGAAATGTTCTTTCAGCAAAAATTAGAGAAGCTAGTCCATCTACAATATTTAATGCAGCTGCGATCCAAGCTGTATTAAAATGGAAATTTAAACCAAGAGTTTCCGGTGGTGTTGCTGTAAAACAAAGGGGACTGACAACTATTGAGTTTACGCTATGAAGAAATATATTTTTGCAATCTTACTAATTATCCCATTTTTAACAGATGCACAAAATCGAAACAATACTCTGAAATCTTGGGTTTATTACGAATTACTCAGTATTGATGCGAAAATTGCCGAGGGAAGGTTTGCTGAAGCTGAAGAAGATTATCTTGAGATGGTTAATGAATATTGGCCATCAAGGTCTTTTGATCATGCAATCATTCTTAAAAATTATGGTTTCTTTCTGATTCAACAGGATAGACCGGATGAAGGTCTAAAGTTTTTAGAATGGTCTCTGAGAAAAAGAGCTTTAGAAGATAGAGATGAGCATCATTTGTATTATGTTATCTCTCAAATTATTGCATCTAATGGAGATTATCAAAAAGCTTTAAATTATCTTTTGGATTGGTATGACAAGGGAAAAAGAAGAAATTATGAGTTAACTCCAAAAGGTGTTGCACTAATTGCAATTTGTTATTCTCAGTTAGATGAGTTTGAGCCAGCTGTTGCTTATATTACAGAAGCTGTAGAAAATTCTAATATCTTTGTTAAATCATGGTATGAGTTAAAATTTGCTTTACATTACAAACTTGAAGATTTTTCATTGGCATTATCTACTTCACAGGACCTTGTGAGAAATTACCCAAGAGAAAAAAAATATCTTGAACAAATGGGTGCAATGTTTTCTGAGTTGGATTTTGAAGTCGAATCCCTATCCTCTTTAGAGTTTGGACTTACACAAAATTTGCTTGAAAAAGAGAATGATTATTTGCTGTTAGCAAACTTTTATATGTACAAGGAGGTTCCAATTGAGGCTTCAAAAGTTATCAATATGGGATTAAAAAGAAAAGTAATTGAACGAAATGCTGATAATCTTGAAACATTAGCAAATGCTTATTCCTCATCTAGAGAATATTTAAGGGCAGCAGATATACTGACAGAGGCTTCAAAACTATCGGAGAACCCTCAACTTTCATACCGACTTGGGCAAATTGAGCTCAATTTAAGTAGGTGGCAAAAAGCTATTGATGCTTTTTTGTCAGCTCAAGAGAATGGATGGGAGGAAGAAGAGGGTCAAATTGAGTATTTTATTGGCATTTGCTTCATTGAACTTGAGAAACTCGACCAAGCAGTTAACTATCTATCCAAAGCAAGAGATCTTGGTAAAGAGGATGTCGTAGAACCATGGTTGGATTACATAAATTATCTTAAATCAACTGCCGGTTAGTTAAATGAAATTAATCGAAGTTAGTGATTTGCAAAAACACTTTGCTATTGGAAACCAAACTATCAAAGCTATCAAACAAATGTCCTTTTCAATTAATCAGGGTGAGTTTATTTCAATTATGGGGCCATCTGGTTCTGGAAAAACCACATTAATGAATATAATTGGATGTCTGGATTCCCCAACTTCAGGATCTTATTCTCTTGATAATAATGAGGTTGCATCACTAACAGACGATGAGCTTGCTGAAATTAGAAATAAAAAAATTGGGTTTGTATTTCAATCTTTTCATCTTTTAGCAAGAAATACAGCTTTGCAAAATGTGCTTCTACCTCTGTCTTATGCGGGATTTGACAAAAAGTCTGCTATTGAAAAGGCAAAACTTGCTCTGAGCAGAGTTGGGTTAGAAGATAGGATGGATCATAAACCTTCTGAGTTATCTGGAGGTCAGCAACAACGAGTAGCAATTGCAAGAGCATTGGTGAATGAACCTAGTATAATTTTTGCTGATGAACCCACAGGTAATCTTGATTCAAAAACCGGAGCTGACATTATGGGTTTATTTAAGGAGCTGCATATAAAAGGACAAACTATTATAATAATCACACACGAAAAATCGATTGCTGATCAAACCGAAAGAGTTATCACTGTTAAAGATGGCCTTGTTGAGTCTGATCATAGAAACTAATGAATAACATTACCAAATACATATTATTCTTGCCACTTGTTTTATTTCTAGTTAGTTGCGGTGGTGATTCAAGTTCAGATGATTCATTTACTTATTATCAAAAGAAACCGGTTGAGCCTTCTAAATTAGATTTAACTATTGAAGCTTCTGGTGAGGTAGAAGCAATTTATTCTGTTGAAATCAAATCTAAAGCATCTGGAGAAATTTTGGATTTACCTGCTGAGGTTGGTGATTTTGTTGAGAAGGGATCGATCTTAGCAAGAATTGATCAAAGAACACCAAAGAATATTTTAGATCAAGCAGAAGCTGACCTACGTCTTGCAGAAGTTCGACTTACAAATGCATCTGCTCAACTGGAAAGAGGGACTGCCTTGCATAATGAAGGAAGTATTGCCGACAAAAATTTCGAAGAAATTCAAGAAAGTTTTGCATCTGCTAAATCTCAGCATGTTCGATCCATGGTAAATGTTGAGAATGCAAAAATTTCACTCGATGACACTCTTGTAAAGTCACCCTTAAGCGCGACTATAATTTCAAGACCAGTTGAAGTAGGACAGGTAATATCCTCTCCAACAACTGCAGTAGGTGGAGGAACTCTTCTCATGCAAATGGCAGATTTATCCAAAGTCAGAATAAGAGCATTTATTGATGAGATTGATATTGGTAAGGTTTCAGTTGGACAAAATGTTTCCATCAGAGTTAGTGCTTTTAGAGAAGAGGTCTTTTCAGGTACGGTTTCAAAAATTGAGCCTCTTGCTCGTGTAGAACAAGGAGTTACTATCTTTCCAGTACTCATCGATATTGATAATAAAGACAATCTTTTATTACTCGGAATGAATACAGATGTTGTCATTCAAGTTGTAGATAAAGATGTTGCTTTATCCGCACCAACAGGAGCTTTGAGAACTAGAAAAGATGTTTATTCAGGTGCTGAAATATTGGGAATTAGCAAAGAGAAAGTTGATAAATTTTTAGAAAAAAAAGTTATCGGTGAAAATTTTACAAAGTTTATTGTATTTAAATCAGGAAGTATTGAACCTGAGATGGCATGGGTAGAAATAGGAATATCAGATCTTTCTCGAGTTGAAATTAAAGAGGGATTAAACAAAGGAGATTCTGTTTTTGTACTGCCGAGCAAAGGACTTGTAGATAGACAGGAAAGATTTAGACAAAGAGTAAAGTCTTGGGGTTAATTAAACTTGCTGCTTTCTGAAATTATTTTTACATCTCTTGCCTCCCTCAGAGGTAATCCCGTCAGAACAATCTTGACAGCCCTGGCAATTGTGATCGGCATTGCTTCAGTAATAGCAATGCTCAGCATAGGTGCGGGAGCTCAAAAAGCCTTAGAGGAAGAAATACAGACTTTGGGTGGTAGGATTTTGTGGGTTGGATCTGGACAAAGAAATAGAGGAGGAGTTAAAAGAGATTGGGTTCCTATTGAAATTAAGGATGCTACTGCATTGAGAAACTTTGAAGATTTTGAATGGGAAGTTTCAGCAGAGATGAAAGAAAGACGGCAAATCCAATTTGGTAATGCCAATTTTAATGCAAATGTTGGTGCATATTGGTCAAATTTTTTTGACGTAAGAGATTTCGAGATTGAGCATGGTAGAAGTTTTTCTGAGAAAGAAGATCTTGCTCGTGAACGAGTAGTTGTGATCGGAGCAGATGTTCCCAAAGAATTAAAAACCTCATATAGAGCAATGCTCAATAATGAATTAATGATTAATGGCATCCCATATAAAGTAATTGGGGTGTTAAAAAGTAGAGGCTCGCAGGGCTGGGAATCACCAGATGATGAAGTCTATGTACCTTTAATGACTGCAAGTGCCAGAATTTTTGGATCGAAAAATTTAAGGTCTATCATGGTTAAAATTCCAAATGACGCAAATGTTGAAGAGGCAATGTTATATATAGAGGGTGTTATGCGGGTTCAACATGACATTGGTCCCGGTCAAGAGAATGATTTTAGAATCAATGATTGGTTTCAATACAGAGATCTTGAGAGACAGGCAACTGCTATTTTTACTGCCTTACTAACAGGGATTGCTTCTATCAGTCTTTTAGTAGGAGGAATCGGAGTTATGAACATTATGCTTGTATCTGTCACTGAGAGGACAAGAGAAATTGGACTAAGAAAAGCATTGGGAGCAACTAATAAAGTAATAATGCTTCAATTTATTGTTGAAGCAGTCCTATTGTGTGTCTTGGGGGGAATTATTGGAGTTTTATTTGGATCATTATTGGTGTATATCTTCTCATATTTTGCTTCAACTTTTGGAGATACTGATTGGCCTTTCTACATTCCTATCAGTGCTATATTAGGATCATTGGGTTTTGCAGCAGCAGTAGGACTATTTTTTGGTATTTGGCCTGCACGAAGAGCAGCACAACTTGATCCAGCTGTCTCCTTAAGATACGAATAATGAAAATTCTTCAACTCTTGCCCGAGTTAAATATTGGTGGAGTTGAGAGGGGTACAATTGATTTAGCAAAAATACTTGTTGAAGAAGGCCACAAATCTTTTGTCATCTCTAATGGAGGTAGATTAGTTTCTCAACTAGAGAAGAATGGATCATCTCATGTTTCAATGCCAATTCATAAAAAGAGTTTAAAAACCTTTTTTTTAAGTTCTGAACTTGCAAAACATATTGAGGATATTTCTCCAGATATTGTCCATGTTAGATCGAGGATGCCTGCATGGGTTAATTTTTTTGCCTTAAAGAAATTAAAAAATAAACCTATTTGTGTCTCTACCTTTCATGGTTTATACAGTTTCCCTACTTATTCGCAAGTAATGTCTTTTACTGATCATAGTATTGCCATTTCAGAGACTGTAAAAGAATATATGCAATTAAAGTATAAAATTCCTAATGAAAAAATTACTGTTATTCCAAGAGGATGTGATATGAATATTTTTAATAACAATCCTCTTGATAAAGAATGGATTATTTCTTTTTTAAAACAATTTCCATCAGTAGCAGATAAGAAAATTTTAACCATGCCTACTAGAATTACAAGATGGAAGGGAGTTGATACATTTGTAAAACTTTTAAGTCAACTTGATGACACTTTCATTGGATTAATTGTTGGACCAGTTTCTAAATCAAAAAAAAGATATTTAAAAGAATTAAAATTTCTTATAGCTAAACTCAAATGCGAAAACAAAATAATTTTTACTGATTCGAGGAATGACATCTCCAATATTTATAAATTTTCAGATTTAGTTTTTAATTTATCTTCCTCACCAGAACCATTTGGTAGAACTATGATTGAAGCAATTAGTTGTGGAACCAATGTCGTGGCATGGGACCATGGAGGTGCCAATGAGATTTTATCAACACTATTTCCAGAAGGTTTAGTAAAACTAAATGATGTCATACAACTCCAAGAAACTGTTGAGAAATTAATTAAAAATAAGGATTTGCAACCATCTGAGAATATTTTTACGGTTTCCAGAATGACATCTGAAACAATAGACTTGTACTCTAAATTGTTAAAGAATTAATTGCATCAGATAGTTGTTGGTTTGCATTTTCAATTGTGAAATTCTTTTTAACTTTACAGAATGCTTCTGACTGATCAATTTCCTCATAAGACTCAAACGAATCTGAAATTAATTTTTTTAATGCTTCTAAATCATTTCTCCTGCAGAGAAATTGCTTTTCTAATATTGAATTCATGTGACCAACATCTGTAGAAATTACTTTTAACCCTCTAACCAATGCCTCTAATGCAACTCTGGGACCTCCTTCTCTGCGTGATGAGATAATTAACATCTTAGCCTTACTATAAATTTCATCTAAATTTTGTTTTGAAACAGAAGGGCTTATTATTATTTTATCCTCTTGATTGGTTTTTTTAATTTGTGTTTGAAGAGCCTTTTTTAAAGGACCATCACCTATAATAATTAAACGATCATTAATCTCTTTCCAAGCATCAATTAAGAGATCAAAACCTTTCTCCTCTACCAATCTTCCAATAGATAAAAAGTATTCTTTTCGAGAAGAGGAGTTGTAATTTATGGGCTCAAGTGCCCAATTGTGAATAACTTTAAAGTTTGAACCTTTTAAGGATGAAATGCTTTGATTTGATCCGGCAATAATTAAATCAGCTTTTTGGAAATGTTTAAGGTTACTTTTTATACCATGTAAGCAGGCAATATGCTTAAAATTAAAAAGTCGTTTAATTCGATTTATCATAATAGTTGGTTTAGAAGCATGAGAAAAAATAACATCAGGATTTATTTGTCTTAATAGAAATGCAAGGCGTATTTGACCAATTGGTGAATTTCTTCCAAGACTTGAAAAACTCAATAAAGAGACATTCTTTTTATTGAATTTACTAAGTATTTTTCTACCACAAACAATGATTACCTCATTATCTTTAGACTGTTGTTGCGAAATTTCATCAACATATTGTTCAATGCCTGCAAAACTTTTGCTTGATAAAAAGTGACAAATTCTCATGCTTATTAGAAATTTTGTTTTTGTAAAAAGTTCAAAAAATGATCAACTATTTTTTTCAATTCATTTAGTACCAAATTTAACTGTGGATGTTTTATGAAATAACTATCTTTTGGAAAATCATTTTTTTCAATGCAGCCCAAAGAATTATTATTTACTAAATTCTTGATAAGTTTGGTTACTTTTGTATCATTTTGAGTGTCGGTACTAAATACATAGGTTTTGCTCAAAGAAGATAGTGATTCAAAAATCATATTTACACTATCAGGAGTTACGAAAGTATAGGAGCTTTTTCCCATATAGTTTGATAAAGAAACACTATTTTGATAATCCATAAAATTTAAATTATTAGATTGTTTAGACCAATCTTTTAAAACTGTATTTAATTTTTCGGGTGTTCTTCTTGAATTAAAAATTAGTATTTTTTTGTTCGTAAATTCATTATTGCTCTCGATAAATTTTATTTGATTAAGAATTTTTTCAATGCAGAAGGGGAAGTGTTTATTCTCACCACCAATTAAAACTAAAATATTATCATCTAAATCATCATAGATTTTTGGCTCAACAATAGACCCTTGATACACGAAGACATTTTTTGGAATTTCATTATTAAAATCATGTCTGGGAGCAAAAACTAAATCGAATTGTTTCAAAAAGATAGACGGTTTCATTACACAAATAATTTTTGGTTCATTATTAAATTTTTGTTTAATGCGAAGCATTTCAAGATGAGTTCCTGTACCTGCTCCAATAATTACATCTGGTTTTAGAGAAATGCTGGGATGTATTTTTGATAAAAATAATAAAAGATTTTTTATAAAAGAAATATTAACATCAATTTCAATGAGTTCCATTTTAGGAATTTTTTCCTGCAACCTCTTTAAGATTGCAAGCACTTGTTTTTCATGACCAACTTTTTGATCTTTTAGCCATAAAATTTTCATAGGATTACTTCTTGGTGAATTTCAAATAAAATATACCTATATTATGAACATTAAAAAAGAATTAACCAAAATTATTGAAAAATCTTTTGATGTTGATACCTTGAAAGTTATTGATGAGAGTTTTAAACATAACGTCCCAAAAGGTGCACAATCTCACTTTAAGGTTATTATTATTTCAAATGATTTTATTGGGAAATCACAATTAGAAAGGCACAAAAAGGTATATCTTTCAGTGCACGATTTAATGCAGAGAATTCATGCTTTGTCTCTTCATACTCTTACTAGAGAAGAAGCGCAGGAAGAAAATCTTGATTTTAAAACACCAGATTGCGTGAGATAAATGTCTGCACTCTTTAAATTTATAATATCAAATCCAATTAAACTATTTTTTTTTACTTTAGTTTTAGTTTTGGGAGCTCTTCCTGGGATTAAAAATTTTGATCTAGATGCTTCTTCGGACTCACTTGTTTTAGAAAATGATCCCGACTTAAAAACATATCGAGAATCAGGAAATATCTTCAATGATTCTGATTTCTTAATTGTTACAATTCAAACATTTGAACCTATCTTTTCAGTTCCTGTTATTGAGAGGATAAAGGCGCTCCAAGATGAGATTACTTCAATTAAGGGTATAGAGAGTGTCCTCTCAATTATAGATGCTCCAATATTGGAACAACCTAAAGTTCCTCTTACTGAAATAAATAATAATTTTAAGTATATAGATGACCCAGAGATAGATTTAGAACTTGCTAAAAATGAGATTATTTCTAACCCTATTTATAATCAATTAATAATAAGCAATGATGCTTCAACAACTGCATTCCAAATACTTTTGGAAAGAAACAATACCTATGATGATTTAGTTCAAAAACGTTATGAACTTTATACATCAGATGGAAAAATTATTGATAAAGTAAAGTTTGAATTAGTTAATGAATCTATCAAAAAAATTTCTCAAGATATTCAAAAGAATGAAAAAGAGTTAATTGCAAAGATAAGAGAAGTTTTAGTGAATAATTCAGATTTTGCTGATTTGTATCTTGGTGGACCTGCCATGATTGCTAATGACATGATAAGTTTTATTCAATCAGATCTTAAATCATTTGGCATTGCAGCTTTCCTAATGTTTGCCTTAATCCTTTTAGTTTTTTTTCAAAGTTGGCAAATAGCTTTCTTAATTCTCTTAAATTGCTTGTTGGTGCTGTGTGTAACTTCAGGAATTATGGGCTATTTTAACTGGAAAATAAGTGTAGTTTCTTCTAATTTTATTGCTTTACTTCTTATCCTGACTATATCTATAAGTGTGCATATTATTGAGAGATATATTGAAGTTATAAATAAGAACAAAGAAAAGACAGAAGCAATTCAAACATCTCTTATGCAGATGGCATTTCCATGTTTCCTCGCAGTGGCAACTACAATAGCAGCTTTTATTTCTCTTACATTAAGTGATATCAAGCCTGTTATTGAATTTGGAAAGATGATGGCAGTTGGCATTTCAATTGCATATCTTTTTTCGTTCATCTTTTTACCGATCGGAATGCAAATTTTATTACCCAGCCAATCTAATCAACTGCACTTTGTTCAAAATTTCTTAAAAAAATTAACAGAGTTAGTTGTAAACCATAGTAATAAAATCACTTTCTTATTTTTAATATTTTTTTCAGTGATGTTTTCGGGGTTATTTTATTTGAAAGTAGAAAATAAATTCATTGATTATTTCAAACCATCAACTGAAATTTTTCAAGGAATGACAACTCTAGATGAGAAGTTAGGAGGAACTGCAACCTTAGATGTTATTTTATTTCAACCAGAGTTAGAACTTGGAGATTACTCTGATATTGAGGATGATTTTTTTGATGATGACTTATTTTTTGATGAGAATAGCTCATCCTCAGGATATTGGTGGAATTCTTTTACATTAAATAAAGTTGAGTCAATTCATGATTATCTTGAAAGCAATAAAGAAATTGGCAAAGTTTTGAGTGTTGCAAGTGGAATTAAACTTGCTAGAAAGATAAATGATAATAAAGATTTAAATGAGCTAGAACTAGCTCTTTTAAGATCAGTATTACCAGATGATATCAAAGAAACAATTCTCAACTCATATATAAACGAAGATGATTCAATTGTCAGGATCTCTACTAGAATTTTTGAAAGTTCCTCTACAATTAATCGTAATGATTTAATTAAGAATTTAAATCAGGATTTGCAAACAAAATTTGATCTTCCCATGCATTCTTTCCAAATCACTGGGTTGGCTGTTTTATACAACAATATGCTCCAATCATTATTTTCTTCTCTATATAACTCTTTAATTATTGTTTTTTTTGTAATTGGTTTAATGTTTATATTTTTATTTCGCTCAATTAAATTAGCCCTTATTGGCCTTATTCCTAATTTATTTGTTGCTGTTTCTGTTTTAGGATTGCTAGGGTTATTTAAAATTCCTTTGGATATTATGACAATAACAGTTGCATCGATTAGTGTTGGCATGGCTGTGGATAACACAATTCACTACATGTACAAATTCAGAGAAAATTTTAAAATTTGTAAGGATTATAAAATGGCAAATGATCTAGCAAATAAGACTATTGGAAAAGCAATTTTTTATACTGCTTTCACAATATCAATTGGATTTCTGATTTTTTCAGTTTCCAATTTTATACCAACCATTCTATTTGGTATTTTCACTGCTATTGCTCTCCAATGCGCTTTCTTTTGTACAATCTTATTACTTCCCATAATGATGGAAAAAATGAGGGCTTTTAATTAGGATTGTATAATGGGACCACTAAAAGATATCACCATATTAGAATTTGCAGGAATTGGACCAGGTCCTTTTTGTGGAATGTTGTTGGCAGACCTTGGTGCTGAGGTGATTAAAATTAATAGACCAGAATCTAAAGGTACATCAGGGGAGCTGATTACTGATCGTTCAAAGAAATTAATTACCTTTAATTTAAAAAATAAAGATAGTCTTAAACAGTTATATAAGCTTATTCAACAAGTGGACGGTATTTTTGAGGGTTATCGTCCGGGTGTAATGGAGAAACTTCAATTGGGACCTGATAAATTGTTGCAAATAAATCCTGGTTTAGTCTATGGTCGAATGACAGGATGGGGTCAATATGGAACTAAATCAAAAATTGCTGGTCATGACATCAACTATATATCTTTAACTGGAGTACTAAACTCAATTGGAGAAAAAGATGAAAAACCATCAATTCCTTTGAATCTAGTTGGTGATTATGGAGGAGGAGCTATGATGTTAGCTGTTGGTTTATTAAGTGCTCTTTTGCATTCAAAAAAAACTGGTGAGGGTCAAGTAGTTGATGCTGCCATGACAGATGGTTCTGCACTTTTAATGAGTTTATTTTTTGCTTTTGATCATTCAGATTTTTGGTCAGCAAGCAGAGGTTCAAATTTACTTGATGGTGGAGCACACTTCTACTCCACATATGAGTGTTCAGATGGAAAATATATTGCAGTTGGATGTATTGAAGAAAAGTTCTACAAAATATTCCTTGAAAAATTAAAAATCAAAGATGAAGAATTCAATTATCAATTCAATAAAGATTTGTGGCCTCAGCTTAAAAAGAAACTTGAAAAAATATTTATTTCTAACACCAGAGATCACTGGGAAGATTTATTTGAGGGAACTGATGCTTGCGTAACACCTGTTTTAGATTTCAAAGAATCAGTTCAGCATTCTCAAAATAAATCTAGATCAACCTTTATTGAAGTAGATGGAGTGATTCAACCAAATGTTTCTCCTAGGTTTTCAAAGACAGTCTCAAATATTCAGCATAACTCTCTCACAAACGGAGAGCATAATGAATCAATTGCTAAAAAATTTAATCTGAATCCTAAATTTTTTGATTAAAAAACTTGAGTGAGTTTTCAAAAATTTGCAACGAGAGATCTTCTTCATCCTTTCCAATTAATTCGGCTATGTCTTTTAAAATATGTGATAAATATCCTGACAAATTTGTATTCCCCATGATCTTATTTTCAAGATTCTTCGGGATTAAATACGGACAATCTGTTTCAATCATAAGCCTATCAAGAGGAATATGCTTAATTGCTGACCGCAGAGCTTTATTTCTTCTATGATCACAAATCCATCCTGTGAGCCCAATCCACAGACCTCTGTCCAAATAATCAAAGAGTTGTTTTTTTGTACCTGTGAAACAATGAACAACACCCTTATCAATTTCACTTATATACTCATCAAGAATTTCCAAGAAAGGTTCATGAGCATCTCTTTGATGAAGGAAGAGAGGTAAATTAAACTCAATAGCTATTTTTATTTGTTCCTGAAAAGCAAACTTTTGTTCATTCACTGATGATAAATTTCTAAAAAAATCTAATCCTGTCTCTCCAATTGCATCCGGTTGATATTTCTGACAAAGCAGATTTAGCTCGTTTATATCTTTTTCACTAAATTGATTTGCATAGTGGGGATGTGTTCCTATTGTAAAACAGGTGGTATCTTTAAATCTTAAATTTAGATTGTGTATACGTTCAACTTCTTGGATAGATGAACAAATTATTGCTATCTTTTTGACATTATTTTCAAGGGCATGTTTGATTACAAAATCTCTCTTTCCATCAAATCTTTCACTTGAGAGGTTGCATGCAATATCGAAGTATTTCATCATTTTAGTTAATTAGAAACTTATCTATTACAATAATCAACTAAATTAATTATGAATAACTTTAATAACTTTCAAAAAGCAATAGATTTAAAAGAAATTGGATCAAATGATGAGAATGTGTCTGTATTTGAATTGATGCCAGATGAAAACTATTTTGTTGGAAGAACTCCTCATGGTGGTTATTTAATGGCAGTCATGCAAAAGGCATTATTAAATGTTTTGCCACATGAACATGCAATTAATTTAAATACTCATTATCTAGATAGAACAGATCCAGCTATAGTAAAGATTTCAGTTGAAACATTAAGGATAAGTAAGGGATCTTCAGTAGGTCAAGTAAAATTAATACAAGATGGAAAAATAACATGTGCTATGACAGGTCTTTGCTCAGATTTTAACTATATGAAAGGAGTTGATGATATCTCAACACAACCACCTAATATTTTTAACTTTGATAGAGACGATTTTGTTGATTTTAACTATGATTTAAAAGGTCTTGGTTATACACCAAATTTTGTAAAGCAAGTTGACTGTAGTATTTACAAAAAACATGCTTGGTGGTTAAAAGAAAATGCCGATCAAAATGAGGCAGCAAGATGCTCTGGGTTTGTAGAAATGTCAGGGGGCAAGCCTAATCAGTTCGTCTTAGCATTTTATTCAGATTTTTTCCCTCCTGTTGTCATGAATAAATATGGTGCTTTGGGATGGGTCCCAACACTTAGTTTAACAACCAATATTAGACAAATACCAACAACTGAGAAATTATTTATGGATGTTCAAGCAAAAGATTTAAAAAAAGGTTTTTTTGAGCAAGACTGTATTATTTGGGATTTAAATGAAAATTTAGTTGCAACTAGTAGACAGCTCACTAGAATATTAAAGTCTGAAGATAAGTTACCTCATCTTCTTAAGTAAAGGAAATATTATGAAATTTAATGGAACAAAAAACTATGTTTCAACAGAAGATCTCAGCATGGCAGTCAATGCATCTGTTGTTTTGGAGAGACCATTATTAATTAAAGGTGAGCCAGGAACTGGAAAAACACTACTAGCAATCGAGGTTGCTAAATCATTAGGCAAAAACCTTATTGAATGGCATATAAAATCTACCACTAAAGCCTCCCAGGGATTATATGAATACGATGCAGTGACTAGGCTAAGAGATTCTCAACTTGGTGATGAAAGGGTAAAGGATATTTCTAATTACATAAATAAAGGCAAGTTGTGGGAAGCATTCGAAGCTGATGAACAAGTTGTTCTTCTTGTTGATGAAATAGATAAAGCAGACATTGAATTTCCTAATGACCTTCTTCAAGAGTTAGATAGAATGGAGTTTTTTTGTTACGAGACAAATCAAACAATAAAAGCTAAGCACCGACCTATTATTATAATTACTTCAAATAATGAGAAAGAATTACCTGATGCATTCTTACGAAGATGTTTTTTTCACTATATCAATTTTCCAGATAGGGACACAATGCAAAAAATAGTAAATGTCCATTATCCAAAAGTTAAAAATAAATTAGTTAAAGATGCATTAGATATTTTTTTTGAAGTTAGAAAAATTCCTGGACTTAAGAAAAAACCATCAACTTCAGAATTGATAGATTGGCTTAAACTTTTATTATCAGACGATATTCCTGATGAGATATTAAAAAATGCAGATTCCTCAAAAGCAATTCCTCCTCTTTATGGAGCCCTTCTAAAAAATGAACAAGATGTCCAGCTTCTTGAAAGACTAGCTTTTATGACAAGAAGAAGTTCTTCTGATTCAAATTAATGCTTATTAATCTATTCAATACAGTCAAATCATCTGGAGTTCCATGCTCGCTGAGAGAACTTTTAGACCTAATTGCTGCACTAGATGCAAAGATAGTTCATGCAGATATGAATGATTTTTATTATCTCTCTCGATCTCTCTTGGTCAAAGATGAAAAATACTATGACAAGTTTGATAAAGCATTTGAAGTTTATTTTAAGGGTATGAATAAACTTGAAGATATCTTTCAAGCATTAATACCAGAAGACTGGTTAAGAAAAGAATTTGAAAAGCAATTAACAGAAGAAGAATTAAATAAAATTAAGACCTTGGGTGGGCTTGAAAAACTATTAGAAGAATTCAAAAAACGCTTTGAAGAGCAAAAGGAAAGGCATCAAGGAGGAGATAAATGGATTGGAACAGGAGGGACTTCTCCATTTGGAAACTCTGGTCAGAATCCTGAAGGTATTCGTGTTGGTGGCAGTGGGGGTGGTAAAAAAGCTGTTAAGGTTTGGGAGCAAAGACAATACAAGAATCTTGATGATTCCCTTGTGATCGGAACTAGAAATATCAAGATGGCATTGAGAAGATTAAGAAAGTTTGTTCGCCAAAGCAATAATCTCGAATTAGATATGCCAAATACGATTAAATCTACTGCAAAAAATGGTGGTATTTTAGATATCAATATGGTCCCTGAAAAAACTAATGCTGTTAAAGTTTTGATCTTTTTTGATGTTGGTGGATCTATGGATCCTTATGTAAGATTGTGTGAGGAATTATTCTCTGCAATTAAAACTGAACTTAAAAATTTGGAATACTTTTACTTCCATAATTGCATTTATGAAACTGTATGGAAGGACAATAAAAGAAGGACTCAAGAAAGGTATCCAATGCAGGAACTCATAAATAAATTTTCTTCTGACTATAAGGTTATTATTGTGGGAGATGCAACTATGGCTCCCTATGAAATTACCAATTCTGGAGGCAGTATTGAGCATTGGAATGAGGAACCCGGAATTGTCTGGTTAAAAAAGTTATCTGATCATTTTGAAAAGATTGCATGGTTGAACCCAGTTCCAGATGATCATTGGGATTATACTTCTTCCGTTTGTATTATTAGGGATGCCTTTGATCAAAGAATGTATGCTTTAACTTTGAAAGGTCTTGAAACAGCTATGACAGATTTATCAAAATGATTGACAAAAAACAAAAAGGTATAAATTGGGGTCCTTTTACATTGAGGATACCTTTTATCCATCTGACACTCTTACCTAGTGAATTCTTACAGGGACTTGTTATTTCTGGAGCAACAGCTTTTGCAGGAGCACCAATTGTTATGGCTTTGGGTCTGAACTTTCCAGAGGCTGTTGCTTGTTGTTTTATTGCAAGTTTTCTTATAACAGCTGGGCCAATAATATTTGGTGAGCCACTTGCTCCTGGATGGGTGACGCCTGCTTTACCCTTAGTTATAACATTTTTAATTTCTAAGGGGTTTTATGATGGTATTTATCGAGTAGAAGCCTTCCATTACATGATAGCAATGTGCATTGAATTTACTCTCATTATTTTAGTATTAGGTTTATCAGGATTGGGAAAATTAATTACCGAAAAGGTTCCTAATGCACTTAAATCAGGAATTATTCTAGGTGCAGCTCTTGCAGCATTTGACCAAATCTTTTTCAGTGAATTTGATAGATACATTGGTATAGCGCCTTACTCGATGATTTCAGCTTTAGTAGTTTGTACTATTACTACTTTCTCTGAACCATTCAAAACTTTAGCAAGTAAATCTAAAGTTTTGAATATTATCAGTTCACTTGGGTTACTGCCGGGATTTATCATCGCAGCATTTGTTGGATATTTTACAGGAGAGTTAACTTTTGAGTTGGAGTATGGATTTGAATTTCCTCCAGTTGCAGCCGTATTCCAAAAAACTTCTCCAATCATGATTGGTCTGCCTCCACTGTCAGTATTTTTGGAAGTATTTCCACTAGTGTTTATTGGGTATTTGTTACTATTTGGTGATTTTTTAACTGGAACAGAAATTTTAAAAGATGGACAAAGATACAGGACTGATGAAAAAATAAATATAGATATTAATAGATCTCACAACAGTGTTGGTATCAGAAACTTAGTTGGTGCACTGGTTAATCCCTTCTTTCCAACTCAGGGAGCTCTTTGGACAGGAGTTCATGTCATTGTGGTAGAGAGGTGGAAACAAGGACCAAAAGTTATGAAATCTTTATTTGATGGAATTGGGTCATATTATTTGATGGGCATTCCTCTTGTCTTCATCTTCTTGCCTTTCGTAACACTCATGAAACCCCTTATGATTATTGCTCTTGGTGTTACTCTTATATTAACCGGTTTAGCCTGTTCATACATTGCAATGTCACTTGTTAAGAAGCATACGGACATGGCTATTGCATTCATTACAGCAGTATTTATAGCATTTTCTTCTCCCTGGATTGGCATAAGTATTGGAATTGTTTTAAGTCTATTATTAACTTCATCTGAGACAATCGATGACTGAATTTGCATTAGAAATAAGAAATCTTAAAAAGGTATATAAAAATAAAGTAGCAGCTCTGAAAGGGATAGACTTAAATGTTGAAAGAGGTGATTTTTTTGCCTTATTAGGTCCCAATGGTGCTGGCAAATCTACAACAATTGGTATTTTGAGTTCAATTGTGAACAAAACATCTGGAGTTGTTAAAATTTTTGACATTGATATTGATGATAATTTTCCAAAGGCTAGAAGTTATCTTGGAGTTGTTGCCCAAGAAATTAACTTTTCGCAATTTGAAAAAGTTTCAGATATCGTTCTAACACAAGCAGGATTTTATGGAATACCATATTCGATTGCTGTTAAAAGAACTGAAAAACTTTTAAAAAAACTTGCCCTCTGGAATAAAAGAGATGATCAAGCAAGAAATCTTTCAGGAGGTCAAAAAAGGAGGCTGATGATTGCAAAAGCATTGGTTCATGAGCCAAAACTTTTAATACTTGATGAGCCAACTGCTGGAGTAGATATTGAACTGAGAAGAGAAATGTGGGAATTCTTATCTTCAATTAATCAAAATGGTACTACCATCATTTTAACAACACATTATCTTGAAGAAGCTGAGCAACATTGTAAAAATATCGCAATTATTGATCACGGAGAAATTGTTGAAGATACTAATATGAAAGAGTTATTGAGCAGACTCTCAGTCCAAAGTTTTGTTTTAGATTTAGAATCTCCAATTGATACTTTACCCAAATCAACGAATTTCAACTTAACGTTAAGTGATAAAAAAACATTGATGGCAACTTTAACTGATAAAGATGACTTAAATACATTATTTAATGAATTATCTGAAAAAGGCATAAAAATTAAATCAATGCGTAATGAGCAAAATCGTCTTGAAGAACTTTTTATCAATCTTGTTAAGGAAAAAGATGAGTAATAAAGAACTTTTTTGGGCATTATTAACACTTTCTCAAAAAGAATTGCGTCGCTTCTTGAGAATTTGGATTCAAACTCTTGTTCCACCTGCAATTACCACTGCTCTTTATTTTGTAATATTTGGTGAAGTGATAGGAAATAACATCGATAGGAGTGTTTCTGAGGGTTTAAAATACATTCATTTCATGATTCCTGGTCTCATAATGCTGGCAGTCATAACTGCGGCCTACTCAAATGTTGTTTCATCATTTTATGGGGTGAAGTTTCAACGTGCTATTGAAGAACTTTTGATTTCTCCTATGCCAAATTGGGCAATACTTTTGGGGTACGTTATCGGAGGTGTTGTGAGAGCTATTTTAGTTGGGATTATTGTCTTTATCGTGAGCATTATTTTTGAACCATCATTACAAATTCATAGTTATAGTCTCACTATTTTGGTTTTAATATTAACTTCAATTATGTTCTCTCTACTAGGGTTTATAAATGCAATATATGCTGATAGTTTTGATGATATTGCAATAGTTCCAACTTTTGTGCTGACTCCTTTGATTTATTTAGGAGGAGTTTTTTACTCTATTAAAATGCTTCCTCCTTTGTGGCAGTCAATATCCCAGGTTAATCCTATGCTTTATGTTGTTAATACTTTCAGGGAAGGGATGCTTGGCATAAGTGATGTTTCCATAATACTTTCACTTCTAATGATGACAGCATTTATTGTGATATTTTTCATAATATGTCTTTATCTTCTCAACAAAGGTGTTGGAATACGTGAATGAAAACAGTTCATCTTGGACAAAATAAGTCTCTGGAAGGAGTTCCTGCAGCAAAAATTTTAACTAAAATGAAGAGACCAAAAAATTTGATTTCTCAATTTTATGGATATGATTTGTGGAATATCTATGAGTTCCCTTTTTTACTTAGAGGAACACCACAATTAAGGATGATTCAAATTAAATTTCCCCAGGACTTTCCAGTAATTGTTGAATCAAAATCAATGAAACTATATGCAAATTCTTTTTACAATAAAGATTTTAAAAAACAAGATCAAGTCATTCAAAGACTCAAAAGTGATTTGAAAACAAAAATGCTTACTCCCGACATCTCTTTTATAAATAAGTTTGAGAATCCCTCAGATAATCAAATAATAAATCATGA